>NZ_CP093341.1:1620210-1944252 GCF_022637455.1 Lysobacter sp. S4-A87 | reverse complement strand
CGGCGTGGGCCAGTGCGATCTCGAGGGTGGCAGTGGGCTCGGGTGCGGCGCTCATGCGGGGTCTCACGCGTGACAGGACGGCTGGGGCTGGCAGTGCGATGACGCCATCCGACTATGCCGAATCAGGCGACAACAATCACCAATTTTTAACAGTACGCAAGTCGAACGGTTCAGTGACAGGTTCACGAAACGCGCTCCAGGGCCAGGGCGACCCCCTGGCCGACGCCGACGCACATCGACAGCAGCGCCCGCCGCTGGCCGGCGCTTTCCAGTTCGTGCATCGCGGTCAGGGCGAGGCGGGCGCCACTGGCGCCGAGCGGGTGGCCGAGCGCGATCGCGCCGCCGTTCGGGTTGACCCGCGGGCTGTCGTCGGCCAGGCCGAGCGCGCGGGTCACCGCCAGCACCTGGGCGGCGAAGGCTTCGTTGATCTCGATCGTGTCGAAATCGTCCAGGCCCAGGCCCAGCCGCGGCAGCAGCCGACCGATCGCCGGCACCGGGCCGATCCCCATCGTCCGCGGCGCCACGCCCGCGCTGGCCATGCCGAGCACGCGGGCCCGCGGCACCAGGCCATGGCGCGCCAATGCGTCCTCGCCGGCGAGCAACAGCGCGCAGGCGCCATCGTTGATGCCCGAGGCATTGCCGGCGGTGATGCTGGTGCCGGCGCCGAGGGCCGGCGCCAGTGACGAGAGCTTTTCCAGCGTGGTGTCGGCGCGCGGCTGTTCGTCGCTGTCGAGCTTGCCGACCGCCATCAGCTCGCGCCCAAGGCGACCGCTGGCGATGGCCCGCGCCGCGCGCTGCTGCGAGCGCAGTGCGAACGCATCCTGGTCGTCGCGGTCGATGCCGTGCTCATCGGCCAGGTTCTGCGCGGTGCGCATCATCGGGTCGACGCCGTGCAGCGCCTCGAACTTCGGATTGACGAAGCGCCAGCCCAGCGTGGTGTCCTGCAGGGCCTGTCCGCGGTCGAACGCGGCATCGGCCTTGCCCATGACGTAGGGCGCGCGCGACATGCTCTCCACGCCACCGGCGATCACCAGTTCGGCCTCGCCCAGCGCAATGGCGCGCGCGGCCTGGCCGACGGCTTCCAGTCCCGATGCGCAGAGCCGGTTGACGGTCACGCCCGGCACCGACAGCGGCAGTCCCGCCAGCAACAGCGCCATGCGCGCGACGTTGCGGTTGTCTTCGCCGGACTGGTTGGCGCAGCCGAGGATGACCTCGTCGATGGCCGCCGGATCGAGGCCGGCATTGCGCTGCATCAGCTGCTGGATCGGCAGTGCCGCCAGGTCGTCGGCGCGCACCATCGACAGGCCGCCGCGATAACGTCCGAACGGCGTGCGCACGCCGTCGCAGAGATAGACGGGGCGCATGCCGTGCATCAGCCGACGTCCCTCATGCAGTCACCGCCTGCAAGCGGTTGGCCGGCACGCAACCTTCGATGGCCTGGGCCGTCTGCTCCAGTTGCGGCAGCACGTTCTCGATGGCGTGGCGGGCGGCATCGGGGTGGTAGGGCATGGAGACGTTGATGGCGGTGGCGATCCTGCCCTGCGCATTGCGCAGCGGCACCGCGATCGAGCACAGGCCCAGTTCGAGTTCCTGCTCGACGTAGGCATAGCCCTGCATGCGCACGTCGGTAACGATCCCGCGCAGGCGGCGCAGGTCGGTCTGCGTGTGCGGCGTCAGCCGGGTCGGCTTGCATTGCGCCAGCCAGGCGTCGAGCTCGGCATCGTCCAGGCCCGACAGCAGCACCCGGCCCATCGCCGCGCAGAACGCCGGCAGGCGCGCACCGACGCCCAGGTTCACGCTCATCACGCGCTGGCCGGGAACGCGCAGCACGTAGACGATCGATTGCCCGTCGAGCACCGCCATCGAGCTGCTCTGGCGCACCTTGCGGGCAAGGTCTTCCATCAGCGGCTGGGCGAGGTCGGTGAGGTTGAGCGAGCCCAGGTAGCCGAAGCCCAGCTCGAGCACGCGCGGACCGAGCATGAACTCGCGGCCGACCGCGCGGACGTAGCCCAGGTGCTGCAGGGTCAGGACCAGGCGCCGGGCCGCGGCGCGCGACAGGCCGGTGCGGGTGGCGATGTCGGCCAGGCCAAGGCGGTTGCGGTCGCGCCCGAACGCGGACAGCACCGACAGCCCGCGGGCCAGCGACTGCACGTAATCGCCGCCGTCCTCGAACTGGTCCGAGCCTTCTGCTTTCCTCGGCATGCCGGGTTCCTTCGCTCCTTGACGGTGTCGTGTTGCAGTCCGCTCGAAACCGACGGGGACCGGATTGACGACGAGATTAGGGCTTCCGTAGAGTGGTGCGCAATACGCACATCCGTGCGCATAGCGCACAATCTGTTGCTGGGGGGCGTGCCGTCCATGGGGGTGCCGTCGATGTCGATCGCTGAGCGCGACAGTGTTCTGCACAGCTGGTCGGTCCAGGCCGACTGGCACGCGCCGACCGTCGTCGGTGGCCAGGGCGCGCGTCTGCACCTGGTCGACGGTCGCGAGATCCTCGACATGAGCAGCCTGGCCGAGTGCAGCAATCTCGGCCACCAGCACCCGCGCCTGGTCGAGGCCATCCGCTCGCAGGCCGAGCGCCTGTGCTTCGTCACCAACGCCTGGGGCGCGACCCCTCGCGCGGAGCTGGCGCAGGCGCTGCTGGAGCGTTCGGGCTTCGAGGGCGGCCGGGTGTTCTTCACCCTCGGCGGCGCCGATGCCAATGAGCACGCGGTGCGGATCGCCAGGCAGGCCGCGCGCAAGCCCGGCGGCGCGATCATCGCCCGCGAACGCTCGTACCACGGTGCCACCCAGCTGGCGATGGCGCTGTCCGGCGACAGCCGCGCGCATGCGCTGGGGATCGATCCGCGGGCGCTGGGCGTGCACCACGTGCCGCCGCCGTATGGCTACCGCTGCCCGTTCGGCGGCCGCGACGAGGAGCAGTGCGGCGTTCGCGCCGCGGCTGCAGTCGCCGATCGCATCGACGACCTGGGTGTCGACAACGTCGCCGCCGTGATCATGGAGCCCGATGCCGGCACCAATGGCATCGTCGCTCCGGACAACTACTGGCCGGCGTTGCGCACGCACACCGCCGATCGCGGCGTCCTGCTGATCGCCGACGAGGTGATGAGCGCGTTCGGCCGCTGCGGCGAATGGTTCGCCTGGCAGCGCCATGGCGAGGCCGGTCGTCCCGACCTGATGACGCTGGCCAAGGGCCTCACCGGTGCCGCCCTGCCGTTGGGCGCGGTGGTGCTCAGCCGCGAGGTCGCCGCCAGGCTCGAGCACGAGATGCTGCACTCCGGCCTGACCTATTGCGGCCATCCGCTGGCCTGCGCCGCCGGTGTTGCGGCGCTGCAGGCGTACCAACACGAGGGCCTGATCGAGCGTTCGCGCACGCTCGGCGTGCAACTGCTGACGGAGCTTGAACTGCTGAAGTCGCGCCACCGCGTCATCGGCGACGTCCGCGGCGGTCACGGCCTGTTCGCAGTGATCGAACTGGTCGCCGACCGCGACAGCCGCGCGCCGCTGGCGCCATGGCCGCAGACGCCGCCGGCACTGAAGGCGCTGGTCGAAGCGGCGATGGCCGAAGGCGTGTCGTTCGCGATGCGCGGCAACCTCATCGTGCTGGCGCCGCCGCTGGTGATCGGCGAGGACGAGCTTGGCGATGCGCTGTCGCTGCTCGATCGCCTGCTGACGCGTTTCTTCTCGCAATGAGCTTGAATCCACTCTCGTCCATCCCGCGATCTTCCATGACATCCACAGCGCGATCGTCCTGATCGCAGCGAGGCCGCAATGAGCTTCCGCCTGACCTACGCCACGATGTTCAACCCGCCCGAGGCGATGCATGAGCGCTTCGAGGCCGCGATGGCCCGGGTGAGCGCGGACCTGGGGCGGCGCCACGAGCTCTTCATCGACGGCCAGGACCGTGCCGCGGCGGACTACGCGACACGCCACAGCCCCATCGACAGCCACCTGTCGCTGGGCGAGTTCGCCCTGGCCAACGCCGGTGACGTTGACACCGCGATGCGCGCCGCGCACGCGGCGTTCCCGGCCTGGCGTGCGCTGCCGGTGGCCGAGCGCGCCCGCCTGATGCGCAAGGTCGGCGACCTGATGGAAGAGCGCGTCTACGACATCGCCGCGGCGCTGACCCTGGAAGTGGGCAAGAACCGCATGGAAGCGCTCGGCGAGGCGCAGGAGACGGTCGACTTCTTCCATTACTACGCCGACGACTACGAACAGAACGCCGGTTTCGACCGGCCGCTGCCGAACGACCCGCTCGACGGCGTGGTCTCGCGCAACCGCAGCGTGATGCGGCCGCACGGCGTGTGGGTGGTGATCGCGCCGTTCAACTTCCCGTTCGCGCTGGCCGGTGGGCCGGTCGCGGCGGCGCTGGTGACCGGCAACACAGTGGTGGTCAAGGCCGCCAGCGACACGCCGTGGTCCGGCCGCCTGCTGGCGGACTGCATCCGCGATGCCGGCCTGCCGCCGGGCGTCTTCAATTACGTGTCCGGATCGGGCCGCGATGTCGGCGAGGCGCTGGCGCATCATCCGCTGACCGCCGGCATCACCTTCACCGGTTCGGTCGGCGTCGGCATGCAACTGCTGCGGCAGATGGCCGGCGGCGCCTACCCGCGGCCGTGCATTGCCGAGATGGGTGGCAAGAACCCGTGCATCGTCACGGCCAATGCCGACCTGGAGCGCGCCGCCACCGGCATCGTCCGCTCGGGGTTCGGCATGGGCGGACAGAAGTGCTCGGCGCTGTCGCGGCTGTACGTGCACGACAGCGTCGCCGACGAACTGATCGGGTTGCTGCGCGGCAAGATCGAGGCGATCCGGATAGGGGATGCGCGCAGCCGCGAGAACTGGCTGGGACCGGTCATCAACGCAAGCGCCTACGGCAACTACGCCGGCTACATGCAGCAGCTGCAGGCCGACGGTGCGACCGTGGTTGCCGGCGGCCGCCAGCTGCGCGACGGCGAGCTGGCGCGTGGCTACTACGTCGAGCCGGTGCTGGCCGAAGCCGACCTGGCGCATCCGCTGTGGAAGCAGGAGATGTTCCTGCCGATCGTGATGCTGCACCGCTATCGCGACCGCGAACACGCGATGCGCCTGGCCAACGACACCGACATGGGACTCACCGCCGGCTTCTACGGCGGCAGCGACGAAGTGCCGTGGTTCCAGGACCGGATCGAGGCCGGCGTCACCTACGCCAACCGTCCGCAGGGTGCCACCACGGGCGCCTGGCCGGGCTACCAGCCTTTCGGCGGCTGGAAGGGATCGGGCTCGACCGGCAAGGCGATCGCGTCGTTCTATTACCTGCAGCAGTACCTGCGCGAACAGTCGCGCACGGTCGTGGAGTAAGCCGCGGATGCGCCTGATGTCGTTGCGCGAAGCACTCGCCGCCCACGTCGCCGACGGCGACTGCGTGGCACTGGAAGGATTCACCCACCTGATTCCGTTTGCCGCCGGCCATGAACTCATTCGCCAGGGGCGGCGCAACCTGCACCTGGTGCGGATGACACCGGACCTGATCTACGACCAGCTGATCGGCATGGGCTGCGCGCGGCGACTGACGTTCTCCTGGGGCGGCAATCCCGGGATCGGATCCCTGCACCGCCTGCGCGACGCAGTCGAGCATGGCTGGCCGCAACCGCTGGAGCTCGACGAACACAGCCACGCCGGCATGGCCGCGGCCTACTGCGCCGGCGCGTCGAGGTTGCCCTTCGGCGTGCTGCGCGGCTATCTCGACAACGATCTCGACAAGGCCAACCCGCGCATCGGCCGCATCGAATGCCCGTTCACCGGCGAGCGCCTCGCGGCGGTGCCGGCAATCAACCCGGACGTGACCATCCTGCATGCCCAGTGCGCCGACCGCGAAGGCAACGTCGCCATCCGCGGCATCATCGGCGCGCAACGCGAGGCGGCACTGGCGGCGGGGGCGCTGGTGGTCACGGTCGAGCAGATCGTCGAGCGCCTGGAGCCGGCGATGAACGGCATCGTCCTGCCGCACTGGACCGTGGATGCGGTAGTGCATTGCCCGGGCGGCGCGTATCCGTCCTACGCGCACGGGCACTACTCGCGCGACAACACCTTCTACCAGCGCTGGGATGCGATCTCGCGCGACCGCGACGGCTTCAAGGACTGGATGCGCGAACACGTGCTGGAAACCAACGACCACGCCGGCTTCCTCGCCAGCCTGCGGGCGGAGGCGGCATGAGCACGGCCACCCGCGATGAATGGATGACCGTGGCGGCGGCACGCATGCTGTGGAACCGCTGCGTCTGCTTCGTCGGCATCGGCCTGCCGAGCGCGGCCTGCAACCTGGCGCGGTTCACCCATGCGCCCGACATCGTGCTGATCTACGAATCGGGCACGATCGGCACCCGGCCGGATGTGCTGCCACTGTCGATCGGCGACGGCGAGCTGGCCGAGACGGCATCGTTCGTGGTGCCGTTGCCGGAAGTGTTCAGCCACTACCTGCAGGCCGGACGCGTCGATGTCGGCTTCCTCGGCGCGGCGCAGGTGGACCGCTATGGCAACCTCAACAGCACCGTGATCGGTCCCTACGATTCACCGACCACGCGCCTGCCGGGCGCCGGCGGCGCGCCGGAGATCGCGGCGCACGCGCGCCAGACCTTCGTCATGCTCAAGGCGTCGCCGCGCAGCCTGGTCGAGCAGCTGGATTTCCGCACCTCGGCCGGCTACCTCGATGGCCACGGCGCGCGCGCACGCAGCGGCGCGACCGGCGACGGTCCGCGCGCGGTGATCACCGATTTCGGCATCCTCACCCCGCACCCGCGCAGTGACGAGCTGCGGTTGAGCGCGCTCTATGCCGGCGCCACGGTCGAAGAGGCGCGCACAGCGGTGGCCTGGCCGCTGCTGCTGGCCGAGACGGTGGAGACCATCGCCGCACCGAGCGAATCCGAACTGGCGATCCTGCGCGCGCTGCAGGCGCGCACCCGCGAGGCACATGCGCGACCGGTCGTGCTGCCGCAGGTGACGGCATGACCCACCCGACCCCCCTTCGAGAGCCCGCCATGCGCAACGACCACATCCGTACCGAACTGCCCGGCCCGAAGGCGCGCGCGATGATCGAGCGCGATGCGCGGGTGATTTCACCGTCGTACCCGCGCGACTACCCGTTCGTCATGTCGCACGGGCGCGGCACGCAGGTCTGGGACGTCGACGGCAACCGCTTCCTCGACTTCGCCGCAGGCATCGCGGTATGCAGCACCGGCCACGCCCATCCGCAGGTGGTGCAGGCGGTGAAGGACGCGGCCGACCAGTTCCTGCACATCTCCAGCGATTACTGGCACGAGCAGATGACCGCGCTGGGTGAGCGCCTGGCAAACATCGCACCGATGAAAGGCGGGGAGGCGATGAGCTTCCTGTGCCAGTCCGGCACCGAGTCGGTGGAAGCGGCGATCAAGCTGGCGCGCTACGTCACCGGCCGACCGCGTTTCATCGGCTTCCTCGGCGGCTTCCACGGCCGCTCGATGGGCTCGCTGGCTTTCACCTCCAGCAAGTACACCCAGCAGAAGGGCTTCTTCGCCACGATGCCGGGCGTCACCCACGTGCCGTACCCGAACCCGTACCGGCCGCTGTTCGCCGGCAGCGACCAGGGCGTGGCGGTGCTGGACTACATCCGCATGTTGTTCGAACGCAGCGTGCCGGCAGCCGAAGTCGCCGGCATCCTGGTCGAACCGATCCAGGGCGAGGGCGGCTACGTCGTCCCGCCAGACAGCTTTCTGGCCGGCCTGCGCGAGCTGTGCGACGAGCACGGCATCCTGCTGATCTTCGACGAGGTGCAATCGGGCATCGGCCGCAGCGGCCGCCTGTTCGCCAGCCAGCACTGGGGCGTGAAGCCAGACATCATGACCCTGGCCAAGGGCCTGGGCTCGGGGCTGCCGATCGGCGCGATGGTCGCCTCGGCGAGCCTGATGTCGCAGTGGAAGCGCGGCGCGCACGGCAATACCTACGGTGGCAACCCGCTGGCCTGCGCGGCGGCCAACGCCACCATCGACCTGGTCGCCGGCGGGTATGCCGACAACGCCGGGCAGGCCGGTGGCTACTTCACGTCCAGGCTTCGCGAGCTGATGCGTGACTACGCCTGCATCGGCGAGGTCCGCGGCAGGGGGCTCATGATCGGCATGGAACTGGTCGAGTCCGATCCCGCCCGCACGCCGGCGCGCGCGCTGTGCGACGCCGTCATCACCCGCGCCTTCCACAACGGCCTGCTGCTGCTGTCGTGCGGCACCAGCACGGTGCGCTTCATGCCGCCGTTGAACGTGGACCGCGCCGAAATCGACGAGGCGATCGCGCTGCTGCGGATCAGCCTCGACGAGGCGCTGGCAGAGACGCGGGTCTGAGCCGGATGCGCGCACGCCGTACGGTCGTCGCCGCCGCATTGCTGCTGGCGGTGGTCGGCGCTGCCTCCGCGGCCGGTCGCGAGCCCGTGCTCAAGCAGGTCGACCTGCCGCACAGCTACTACTGGCGCGAGCTCTATCTGCCACAGCTCACCACCGGCCCGTCGTCGGCAAGCTTCATCGCCGACGGCCAGTCGCTGGTCTACAGCATGGCCGGCTCGCTCTGGCGCCAGCGCATCGGCGACGACGAAGCGGTCGAGCTCACCCACGCGCGTGGGGCGTACGACTACCAGCCCGATGTCGCCCGCGACGGACGCAGCGTCGTGTTCACCCGTTACGACGGCGCCGGGATGGAGCTGTGGCGGCTCGACCTGGCGAGCGGACGTTCGCAGGCGCTGACCAGCGGCGGCGCGGTCAACGTCGAGCCGCGTTTGTCACCGGATGGGAAGCACATCGCCTGGGTGTCGACCCAGGGCACCGGCCATTTCAACCTGTTCATCGCCGACATCGACGGCAGCGGCCTGCACAACGCCAGGCCGTTGCTGGGCGAGCGCCGCAGCACACTGGACCGCTACTACTACTCGCCGGTCGACCACGCGATCAATCCGTCGTGGTCGCCCGATGGCAAGCGCATCGTCTTCGTCGGCAACGCCGAGATTGCCTGGGGCAGCGGCGACCTGTGGTCGGTCAGCCTCAACACGCGCGTCCCGGTGCGCATCCTGCGCGAGGAAACCAGCTGGAGCGCGCGTCCGGAACTGGCGCCCGACGGCAGGCGCCTGCTGTACGCCGGCTACCACGGTCGCCAGACCCACCAGCTGTGGCTGAGCACGCTGGATGGTGCGCCGCCGTTGCCGCTGACCTTCGGCGAAGGCGATCGCCGCAACGCGCGCTGGTCGCCCGATGGTCGCCGCATCGCCTTCATCGGCCAGGATGCGAACGGCAATACCGCCTTGTCGGTGATGGACGTGATCGGCGGCGCGACGCAGCCCGTGGTGGCGAAACAGCGACGCACGCTGGCACCCACCGCGCGCCTGCAGATCCAGGTCCGCGACGGTCGCGGCCGTGACGTGCCGGCGCGCGTGAGCGTGCAGGGCAGCGACGCCCGCGCACAGGGGCCGGCCGATGCCTGGATGCACGCCGACGACGGCTTCGACCGCGCGCTGCAGGCCACCGAGAGCCACTACTTCCACTGCGCTTCGCCCTGCACGCTGGATGTTCCCGCGGGTGCCACCGCGGTGTCCGTGCAGCACGGCTTCGCCCACCTGCCGTGGACGCGCACCATCGACCTGGCCGCGGGCAGCACGACGGCGCTGCGTGCGGACCTGCAGGCCCAGGCGCTGCCGTCCGCTTTCGGCAAGTGGCTCAGCGCCGACCTGCACGTGCACATGAACTACGGCGGGCACTACTTCAACTCGCCCGCGCACCTGGCCATGCAGGCGCGTGCGGAGGACCTCGACGTGGTCGAGAACCTGATCGTCAACAAGGAGCAGCGCATCCCCGACATCGACCACTTCGGTGAGTCGGTGGCGACGGGTCCGGTGCGCATCGCCAACGCCCAGGAATTCCACACCAGCTTCTGGGGCCACCTGGGCCTGCTCAACCTGCGCGACCACTACCTCACGCCGGACTTCAGCGCCTATCGCCACACCGCCATGGCCAGCCCGTACCCGCACAACGGCGTGATCGCCGACCTGGCGCACGCGCAGCAGGGCGTGGTCGGCTACGTGCACCCGTTCGACACCGTGCCCGATCCGGTGAAGGACGCGGTACTGAGCCACCAGCTGCCTGCGGATGTCGCCAACGGCAAGGTCGACTATCTGGAAGTGGTCGGCTTCAGCGATCACAAGGCCACCGCCGCGGTCTGGTACCGGTTGCTGAACCTCGGCTACCGGTTGCCGGCCGGCGCCGGCACCGATGCGATGGCGAACTACGCTTCGTTGCGCGGCCCGGTGGGGATGAACCGCGTGTTCCTCGAGCAGCGCGGCGGCGACGACCTGCTGGCGTCGCTGAAGCAGGGGCACAGCTTCGTCAGCAACGGCCCGCTGCTGGGGCTGCTCGTTGCCGGACGCAAGCCCGGCGACACGCTTGCGTTGTCGGCGCCGGGTCGGGCGAACTACCGGGTCGCGTTGCGTTCGCCGGTCGCGATCGAACACCTGGAGCTGGTCCAGAACGGTCGCGTCGTGAAGCAGTTCGAACTTTACGGCGACCGCCGCAGCTTCGATGCAGAGGGTGACGTCGAGCTGGCACAGGGCGGCTGGCTGCTGCTGCGCGCCTGGAACGACGGCGCCGATCCGCAGGTGCTGGACCTGTACCCGTACGCGACCACCAATCCGGTATGGCTCGACGTTCCCGGCGGGGCGCCGCCGGCACGCGAGGACGCCGCCTACTTCGCCGCCTGGCTCGGCCGGGTGATCGAAGCCGCCGGTGCCCGCGACGACTACAACGACGCCGCAGAAAAACGTGCGACGCTCGACTACCTGCACGCTGCGCAGGCCATCTATCACGCCATCTATTTGGGCAAGGCCGGGGGGAAGTGATCCGATGCTGATGCGACGATGCTGGACCGTGCCTTGCTGGACGGTGCTTTGCCTGGCCGCGACCACGCTGGCTGCGCAGGCCGCGCCGCCGGCGCAGCCCGGTCGCTTCGGCATCGCCGACCTCGACCGCCTGGCCGATGTCGCCGAGCCCGACCTGACTGCCGACGGCACTGCGCTGGCCTACAGCGTGTCCACAGCCAACGTCACCGAGGACCTCACGCAGAGCGACCTCTGGCGCGTGGGCTACGACGGCAGCGGTCGCAAGCAGCTGACCAGCACGCCGAAGAACAGCGAGTCGCGTCCGCTGTGGTCGCCCGATGGCAAGTCGCTCGCCTTCCTGTCGGACGCGCCGGCACCGCGCAAACCCGAGGCGGGCAAGGAAGGCGAGGGCGCGGACGACGAAGAGGACGAGGAGGAGATCAGCCAGGTCTGGCTGATGCCCGCGGCCGGTGGCGCAGCGCGGCGCGTGACCTCGTTCGCCAGCGGTGTTGACGACTACGTCTGGTCGCCCGACGGCAAACGCCTGGCAGTCATCGTGCGCGATCCGGAGCGTGCGGCCGGCGCGCCGGAGCCGAAGAACCCGCCGCCCATCGTCACCACCCGCTACCAGTTCAAGGAAGACGGCACCGGCTACCTCGACGGGCGCCGCACCCATCTGTACGTGGTCGACATCGCCACGGGCCGCGCCGAACAGATCACCTCCGGCGCCCACGACGAACTGCTGCCGGCATGGTCGCCGGACGGCAAGCTGATCGCCTACGTGACCAAGCGCGGCGTCGACCCGGACCGTCACCTCAACTACGACATCTACGTCGTCGAGCCGCGCGCCGGAGCGAAGGAGCGCCAGCTCACCACCTTCAGCGGCGCCGACCTCGACCCTTACTGGGAAACGCGCCCGGCGTGGAGCCCGGACAGCCGCCGCATCGCCTACCTGCAGAGCGGCGAGGACAAATGGATCTACTACGCGCCGTGGCAGCTGGCGGTGGTCGACGTCGCTACCGGCAAGTCGCGCATCGCCGCAGAGATCGACCGCTGCGTGACCAAGCCGCGCTGGTCGCCCGATGGCCGGCACCTCTATGCGCTGGTCGAGCGCAGCCGCGTGACACGCGTGGAGAAGATCGACGCCGACAGCGGCGAGATGACCGAACTGACCCACGGCAATCGCTTCGACTACGACCTGGCGGTGTCGGACAACGACCGCGTGGTGGTGCTCGGCGGCGACGACACCCATCCCTACGAGCTCTCGGCGGTCGAGCCGCAGGGCCTGCGCGCGCTGAGCGACCACAACGCCTTCCTGCGCGAGCGCACGCTGGCCAGCGCTGAACCCATCGCGTTCAAAGTCGATGGCCTCCAGATCGAAGGCCTGCTGGTGAAGCCGGTGGGTTACCAGCCAGGCCAACGTTACCCGACGATCCTGCGGGTGCATGGCGGCCCGGTCTATCAGTTCAGCCACGAGTTCATGGCCGACTGGCAGGTGTATGCCGCACAGGGCTATGCGGTGGTCGCGGTCAATCCGCGCGGCAGTTCCGGTCGCGGTTTCGATTTCGCCCGTGCGATCTACGCCGACTGGGGCAATGTCGACGTCAAGGACGTGGTCGCCGGCGTCGAGCACGTGGTCGGCATGGGCATCGCCGATCCCGAGCGCCTCGGCCTGGGCGGCTGGAGCTACGGCGGCATCCTCACCAATGCCGTGATCGCCCGCGATATGCGCTTCAAGGCCGCCATCAGCGGCGCCGGCGCTTCCAACATGTACGCGATGTACGGCCACGACCAGTACGTGCGCGAGTACACGCTCGAACTGGGCACGCCATGGCAGGACCGCGAGCTGTACGACCGCGCCAGCTACCCGTTCCTGCACGCAGACCGCATCACCACGCCGACGATGTTCCAGTGCGGCGAAGACGACTTCAACGTGCCTTGCCTGGGTGCCGAGCAGATGTACCAGGCGTTGCGCGCACGCAACGTGCCGACGCAACTGGTCGTCTACCCCGGGCAGAACCACCAGTTGACCGTGCCGAGCTATCTCAGCGATCGCCTGGCGCGAAACCTGGCCTGGTACGACCGCTACCTGAAGGAAGCACCGTGATGCGCCGCCTGCTTGCATCGATCACGCTGGCGGCCGCCTGCGCTGCCGCGACCGCCGCCGAACCGCGCGCCCGCGACCTGGGCATCCCGTTCGAAGGCACCCCCGGCACGCTCAACGCGATCACCGATGTCGCCGGCGTCACCGTCGGCCAGGTCACCCTGATCGAGGACCTTGCCGACGGCCACAAGGTGCGCACCGGCGTCACCGCGATCCTGCCGCGCGGCAAGGCCAGTCTCGACACGCCGGTGTTTGGCGGCTGGTTCGCGCTCAACGGCAACGGCGAGATGACCGGCACGGCCTGGATCGACGAGTCCGGTCAGGTCGAAGGCCCGGTGATGCTGACCAACACCCACAGCGTCGGCGTCGTCCGCGATGCGGTGATCGCCGAACGGGTCAAGGCCGGTGGCGCCGACGCCAGCGGCTACTGGTGGTCGCTGCCGATCGTGGCCGAGACCTGGGACGGCCACCTCAACGACATCAACGGTTTCCACGTGAAGCCCGAACACGTCGCGCAGGCGCTGCGCGATGCCCAGGGTGGCCCGGTCGCCGAGGGCAACGTCGGTGGCGGCACCGGCATGATCTGCCACGAGTTCAAGTGCGGCATCGGCACGGCATCGCGCCGAGTCGACAGCGACGGCCACGACTACACCGTCGGAGTTCTGGTGCAGGCCAACTACGGCGTGCGCGATCCGCTGCGCATCGCCGGCGTGCCGGTTGGCCAGTTCCTGCGCGATGACCGCGTCTACACCGATGCGGCCATTACCGGCGACACCGGTTCGATCGTGATAGTCGTCGCCACCGATGCGCCGCTGCTTCCGCATCAGCTCAAGCGCATCGCCAAGCGTGCCGGCATGGGCCTGGCGCGCATGGGCAGCTACGCCGGCAACGGCTCGGGCGATCTGTTCCTCGCCTTCTCCACGGCCAACGCGCCCGCCTCCGGCCCTGGCGCGCTGCACCGGGCGGAGTTTCTCGGCAACGACAACGTCGATGGTCTGTTCGAAGCGACCGTGCAGGCGACCGAGGAGGCCATCGTCAACGCCATGGTCGCCGCACGCGACATGCGCGGCGAAGGCGGGCGCTATGCCAACGCCATCCCGCACGGCCCGCTGCTGAAACTGCTCAAGCGCTACGGCCGCTACCAGACCCCCTCCAGATCCGAAGGCCCGAAACGATGACCAACCCGATCAATCACGCAGCCCGGGCAACCCCGGACTTTCGGGCGCCCAGGGCCCCGGGTGCGCTGCGCTTACCCGGGCTACTCGCGCTCGCACTGGCCATGGCCAGCGCTACCGCAGCTCCTGGCCAGGCCGTGGTGATCCGCGCCGGTCACCTGGTCGATGTCGATGCCGGGCGCGTCCTCAACGACCAGGCCATCCGCATCGAAGGCGAACGCATCACCCGCGTCGAGCCGTACTCGACCGCGACCACAGGCGATGCCCGCGTCATCGACTGGTCGGGTTACACCGTGTTGCCGGGCCTGGTCGACCTGCACACGCACCTGGTCGGCGACATCCAGTCCGACAACGTTGCCGCGCCGCTGATGAGCACCTCCGCGCGCGATGCCCTGGTCGGCGTTCGCAACGCCCGCGATACCCTGCGCGCCGGCTTCACCACCGTGCGTGATGTCGGCACTTACCGCGCCTTCACCGACGTCGCCCTGCGCAATGCCATCAATGAGGGCATCGTCGAGGGGCCGCGCATGTTCGTGGCGGGCACCTACGTCACCGTCAGCCAGGGCGGCGGCGAAGTCACCGGCCTGGCGCCGGACGTGCAGGTTCCGGCCGACATGCGCCGCGGCGTCGCCAACTCCGAAGCGGAGATCCGCCAGCGCGTGCGCGAGCTGATCGCCGGCGGCGCCGATTTCATCAAGCTGATCGCCACCGGTGCGGTCCTGGCCAGCGGTACCGAGCCCGGCGCCCCGGAATACAGCGAGGCCGAGATCCGTGCCGCGGTCGAGGAGGCGGCGCTGCACGGCACCTTCGTCGTCGCCCACGCCCACGGCGCCGAGGGCATCAAGCGCGCAGTCCGCGCCGGCGTGCGCTCGATCGAACACGGCTCCTACCTCGACGACGAGGGCATCGCGCTGATGAAGAAGCACGGCACCTGGCTGGTCGCCGATGTCTACAACGGCGACTACATCGAGGAGATCGGCCGCCGCGACGGCTGGCCGGAAGAAATCCTGCGCAAGAACACCGAGACCACCCAGACCCAGCGCGACGGATTCGCCAAGGCGGTCAAGGCCGGCGTGCGCATCGGCTTCGGCACCGACAGCGGCGTCTACCCGCACGGCCAGAACGCGCGCCAGTTCGCCTACATGGTGCGCAACGGGCAAACGCCGATGCAGGCGATCGGCTCGGCCACGATCAGCGCGGCGAAGTCACTGGGGCGCGATGCGCAGTTCGGATCGGTCGCCGCCGGCAAGTCGGCCGACCTGGTCGCGGTCGCCGGTGACCCGCTGGCCGACATCGAGGTCCTGCGCCGGGTCGAGGCCGTGATGGCACGGGGCAGGCTGGTCTGCGCGGCACCGGATGACAGCTGCAACAAACCCGCGCGTTGAGTACATGATGGCGATGTCGCTCGACGCACCAGCAACTGAACACTGAACAGGGGTAGGAAGGCATGCAGGATCCGCGCGGCACCCAGGCTGGCACGACGCAACTCTCCGGCACGGCCCCCGAACGCAAGCTCGGGTTCTGGATGTGTACCGCACTGGTGGTGGGCAACACGATTGGCATCGGCATCTTCCTGTTGCCGGCGTCGCTGGCGCCGTATGGCTACAGCGCGATGCTTGGCTGGGTCATCACCGTGGTCGGCTGCCTGGCGATGGCACGTGTGTTCGCCCGGCTCGCGCGCGACATGCCCTCGGCCGACGGCCCCTACGGTTACATCCGCGCCACGCTCGGCGAGATCCCTGCGTTCGTGGCGATGTGGTCGTACTGGATCGCGACCTGGATCACCAATGCGGCGATCGCCATCGGCGTGGTCGGTTATCTCGACACGCTGTTCCCGGCATTGCGCGAAGTGCCCGCCTCGCTGCAGGCGGTGACGTTGCTGTGGATGTTCGTGCTGGTCAACCTGCTGGGCGTGCGCGCCGGCGGGCGCGTGCAGATCGTGACGACCGTGCTGAAGCTGCTGCCGATGCTGACGGTGGCCGGACTCGGCATCTGGTTGCTGCTGACCCACCCCTCCAGCTACACCGAAAACCTGCCGACGCAGGCGGTCAGCCTGGCGCCGCTGATGGCGGCTTCCACTATCGCCCTGTTCGCGATGCTCGGTTTCGAATCTGCGGCGGTGCCGGCCGACCGCGTGCGCGACCCGGGCTGGACCATTCCGCGCGCGACCATGGTCGGCACGATGATCACGGCCGTGATCTACCTGGTTGTCTCGTCCGTGCCGCTGTTGCTGATCCCGGCGGCCGAACTGGCGCAATCGAAGGCGCCGTTCTCCGATCTGCTCGATCGCCTGATCGGTGGCGGCTACGGCCGCGCGTTGTCGCTGTTCGTGGTCATCAGCGGCCTGGGTGCATTGAACGGCTGGGTGCTCCTGGTCGGCGAACTGACCCGCACCATCGCCTGCAACGGCGGCCTGCCGGCGTCGTTCTCGCGCAGCAATCGCTTCGGCGCTCCGGCGCTGGCGCTGGTCGCGACCGGCCTGCTCGCCAGCGCGATGATCCTGATGAACTACAGCAAATCGCTGGTGCAGGGCTTTACCTTCATCACCACCGTCGTGACCGCCGCCAACCTGCCGCTGTACCTGTGCTGTGCACTCGCCCTGCTGGTGCTGTGGCGCCGCGGCCAGCGCCCGGCCAACAGCGACATGCTGGTGGTGGCGATCCCGGGCCTGGCGTATGCGACTTTTGCCTTCATCGGCCTTGGCAGCGAGCCGTTCGGCTGGGCTATCGTACTGGCGGCTGCAGGGTTGCCGGTCTACGCCGTCCTGCGCTTGCGCAATGGCGGCGCCAGCCCACTGCTCCCACCCGCCGCGAAGCCCTGAGCCAGTCCACCGCAATCCGATCGACCCCGCAGCACGCAAGCACGCACGCAGGAATCCCATGCTGGAACTCAAACGCACGCCTTTCCACGAGCGCACCTCGCGCCTGTGCCTGCCGCAGAACTGGCGGCGCTGGGCCGGGCACATCGTGGCCGGCTCCTACGACCTGAACCTGGACCGCGAGTACTGGGCGATCCGCGACGGCGTCGCCGCGATCGACGTCTCGCCGCTGATGAAATACATCATCACCGGCCCCGATGCCGCCCGCCTGCTGCACAAGCTGACGCCGCGCGACGTGCAGAAGATGGCAGTCGGCCAGGTCGGCTACACCGGCTGGTGCGACGAAGAAGGCAAGCTGCTCGACGACGGCACGATCTCGCGCCTTGCCGATGACACCTTCCGGCTGACCTCGGCCGAACCGTCACTGCGCTGGCTGTCGATGAACGCCGTCGGCATGGACGTGACGATCACCGAGGTCACCGAGCAGGTCGCCGCACTGAGCCTGCAGGGCCCGAAATCGCGCGCGGTGCTCAACCGCTGCTGCGCCAGGACGCTCGACAAGCTCAAGTACTTCAAGGTGATGGCGAACACGCTGGCCGGCAAGCCGGTGACCATCTCGCGCACCGGTTACACCGGCGACCTGGGTTACGAGATCTGGATCGACAAGGCCGACGCGCTGCACGTCTGGGATGCGCTGATGGAAGCCGGTGGCGACTACGGCATCGTCCCGTGCGGGATCCTGGCAATGGACATGGCCCGCGTCGAGGCCGGCTTGTTCATGATCGACGTCGACTACACCGCCGCCAACCACGCCTGGATCGAAGGGCAGAAGTCGACGCCGCTGGAGATGGGCCTGGACTGGGCCGTGCAGCTCGACAAGCCCGGCTACTTCGTCGGCCGCCGTGCGCTGGAGCGCGAGAAGCGCGAGGGCTCGGCGTGGAAGCTGGTCGGCTTCGAGGTCGACTGGGAAAAGATGGAGCCATTGTTCGCGCGCGTCGGCCTGCCGCCGCAGATTCCCGCCATGGCCGTGCGCGACAGCCTGCCGATGATGCAGGACGGAAAGCAGGTGGGTTACGCCTCGACCAGCACCTGGTCGCCGGTGCTGAAGAAGTACATCGCGCTGGTGCACCTGCAACGTCCGTACTACGAACCGGGCACCGCGCTGACGATGGAAGTCACCGTCGAGCACAAGCGCCTGCAGGCGCCGGGCAAGGTGGTGAAGCTGCCGTTCTACGAGCCGGAGTGGAAGAAGAAGTGATGACCAACCAGTACGACGCCATCGTCATCGGCGCCGGCCACAACGGCCTGATCGCCGCCGCCTACCTGGCGCGCGCGGGCAAGAAGGTGGCCGTTCTCGAACGCCGCGAGGTCGTCGGTGGCGCCGCGGTGACCGCCGAACCGTTCCCCGGCTACCGTTTCAGCCAGTTCTCCTACGTGGTCAGCCTGCTGCGGCCGGAGATCATCCGCGACCTCGAACTGCCAAAGCACGGCCTGAAGATCCTGCCGCTGCCGAGCACGGTCACGCCGATGGACAACGGTGACTACCTGGCCGCGTGGGACGACCACGACCTCACGCGCCAGGAGCTCTACCGCCATTCGCCACGCGACGCGGAAGCCTCCGACGAATACGGCCGGGTGATGGCGCGCGCGGCCAAGGCGATCAAGCCGATCATCGGCCTGGTGCCGCCGGATCCGTCGTCGCTGAGCCTGCGCGACCTCAAGGGCCTGCTCAAGCTCGGCCAGTACGGCAAGAGCCTGTCGGAGAAGGAGCTCTACCAGATCGCCAAGCTGCTGACGCAGTCGGCGGCCGACCTGCTCAACGACTGGTTCGAGTTCGACCCGCTCAAGGGCACCAAGTCGGCCAGCGGCATCATCGGCACCTTCCTCGGCCCGCATTCGCCGGGCACCGCCTACGTGCTGCTGCATCACTACATGGGCGAGATCGACGGCGCCTTCCGCGCCTGGGGCTTCTGCAAGAACGGCAATGGCGGCGTCACCCAGGCGATCGCCAGTTCGGCGCGCGCGCTGGGCGTGGAGATCCGCACCAATGCCGCGGTCGAGCAGGTGGTCGTGCGCGGCGGCCGCGCCTCCGGTGTCGCGCTCGCCAACGGTGACGAGCTGCGCGCCAAGGTGGTGATCTCCGCAGCTGACCCGAAGCGCAGCTTCCTGCAGTTCGTCGAGGGCAAGCACCTTCCAGACGAATTCGTGCAGCAGATCAGGAACTTCCGCGTGCGCGGCTCATCGGGCAAGGTCAACATCGCCTTCAGCGGCTTGCCGGATTTCACCTGCCTGCCGGGCGAAGGTCCGTTGCACCGCGGCGCGGTCTCGATCAGCCCGAGCATGGAGTACATCGAGCGCGCCTACGACGAAGCCAAGTACGGCCAGTTCGCCAAGCAGCCCTACATCGACATGATCTTCCCGTCGATGATCGACCGCGACATGGCCCCGCCGGGCCATCACGTGGCGTCGTGCTTCGTGCAGTACGCGCCGTACGACATCGAGGGCGGCTGGGACGATGCCAAGCGCGATGCCTTCGGCGAGACCGTGATCTCCACCCTCGAGCGCTACGCCCCGGACATCCGCAGCAAGATCGTCGGCAAGCAGGTGATCACGCCCAAGGATATCGAGCAGATCGCCGGCATCACCGGCGGCAACATCTTCCACGGCGAACTGCTGCTGCACCAGCTGTTCTTCCTGCGACCGGCGCCGCAGTGGGCGGATTTCCGCACGCCGCTGCCGGGCTACTACTTCGGCGCCTCCGGTGCGCATCCGGGCGGTGGCGTGATGGGCGCGGCCGGCAAGATGGCCGCGCAGGAAGTATTGAAGGACTGGAAGTGATGGCCGTCCGCCACGACCCGTCGTCCCGGCGAAAGCCGGGACCCATCTTGATCTCGCGGCTTCCGCGAGCATCAACGTCAAAATGGATCCCGGCTTTCGCCGGGATGACGATCCAGAACCAGCAGAAGCAACCATGACGAACACGCGATACGACATCCTCATCGTCGGCGCCGGCCACAACGGCCTGGTCGCGGCGACCTACCTGGCCAGGGCCGGGAAGAAGGTGCTGGTGCTCGAGCAGCGCGACAGCGCCGGCGGGCAGCTGGCCGCAGATGCCTTCGGCGGCAGCACGTTCGACCCGCTGCATGCCGGCGCCCAACTGCGCCCCGACATCGTCAGCGACCTCGGCCTGGCCCGGCACGGCCTGGCCTACGAGGCCGCGACCCCGTACGTGTCGCTGCAGCCGGACGGAAAGCGCCTGCACCTGTCGACCATGCCGGGCGATGCCGCGACGCTCGAATCGATCCGCCAGTTCTCCGCCGCCGACGCCGCGCGCTGGCCGGAGTTCGTGGCCTTCATGGATCGCGCCGCCGCCTTCCTCGACGCCGCCTACTGCACGCCGATGCCGCGCCTGCCGCATGTCGGCCTGGCCGAGGGCTGGCCGCTGGCCAAGCTGGCCTGGACGCTGCGCCGACTGGGCGGTCGCGACATGTTCCGGGTGATCCGGGCGATGTCGATGTCGACGCTGGAGTTCACCGAGGAGTGGTTCGAGTCGGAGCAGCTGAAGGCCGCGATCGCCGCCGTCGGCATCCATGGCCACACGCTTGGTTCGATGTCGGCCGGCACCGGCTACACACTGATGCACAACTGGCTCAACCGCGGTGGCCTCGCACAGCGCGCGGTGGTCGGTGGCAATGGCAAGGTCGCCGGGGCGCTGGTGGCCGCGCTGAAGGCTGCAGGTGGCGAGGTGCGCACCGGTGCTGGCGTTGAACGCATCCTGGTCGATTCGCTGCGCGTGTCCGGCGTGCGCCTGGCGAACGGCGAGGAAATCGCCGCGACCACGGTGCTGTCGGGCGCCGACCCGCGCCGCACGCTGCTGGGCCTGGTTGGCGCGGCCGAACTGCCGCCGGACTTCGTCTGGCAGGTGCAGTCGATCAAGATGCGCGGCGCCGTCGCCAAGGTGCACCTGCTGACCAATGGCAACCATGGCCTGCCGGCCGGGACCCTGGCGTTCGCACCGACCCTGAAGTACCTGGAACGCGCGTACGACGCGGCCAAGTACGGCGAGCTTTCCGCGCAGCCCTACCTGGAAGTCACCACCGCCGGTAATGTCGTCTCCGTCCATGTCCAGTCGGCGCCGTACAAGCTGCGTGGCATGGACTGGGACGATGCCAGGGCGACGATTGAACGCACGGTGATCGCCAGCCTTGCCGAGCAGTTCCCGGCGCTCGAGGCGTCCGTGCATGAAGTGCGCACGCTGACGCCGGTCGACCTGGAGCGCGAGTACGGCCTGACCGAAGGCGACATCAACCACGGCCAGCTGATCCTCGACCAGATGTTCTTCATGCGCCCGCTGCCGGGCTGGTCGAACCACGCCACGCCGGTCGACGGCCTCTACCTGTGCGGCAGCGGCAGTCATGGCGGCGGCGGCATCAGCGGCGCGCCCGGACGCAATGCGGCGCAGGCAGTGTTGAAGGCCAAGCCGGTGGCGTAGAGTCGGAGGTGGCCGCGAATTCGCGGCCGCCTCGTTGGCACAGTCATGAAGGCGACGGGCCCCGTCGATACCGCAGTCCGAAGGAAGCAGGGCGGCTTCCTCGATGGTGTCGTGCGGCAGCGGTCCGGGTTGATCTGCCTGATGGCCGTGATCGCATTCCTGTCGACCTGCATCGTGCTGCAGTGGCTGCGCACCGACCTGGACTGGCGCCAGGATCCGCTGAGCGCCTACCTCAAGGGTCCGTATGGCGGCTGGCTGCGGATGGCCTACTACGCGCTCAGCATGGCGCTGATGCTGCTCGGTGCCGGGCTGTACCGGGTGCTGCAGCCGCAGGCGCGCAGTGCCGTGCCGGCGTTCCTGCTGGCCCTTGCCGGAATCGCGCTGGCGCTGACCGCGATCTCCGAGACCGATCTTCCGCTGCTCGACCACGACCAGGAAAACCAGCTGCATCGGCTCGCCGCGCTGACCACCTTCCTGAGCGTGACGCTGGCGATGATGGTGCAGTCCTGGCGCTTCCACTACGACGAGATCTGGCGCGTGCACGTGGCATGGGCGTTGCCCTGGGCGGTGGCCACTTTCATCGCGCTGTGGATCTACGCGTACTGGCACGGCATGCCAGAGGGCCTTCGGCAGAAGACCGTGATCTCGATGATCCTGCTGTGGCTGGGCACTGCGGCGTCTTGGTTGCGACGGGTGCAACTGGTGCGGGTGCGCGAGGGAGCGTAGCCCGGTGATGCGCATCCCGGGTGCGCTTCGCTTACCCGGGCGACGGGTGGTCAGACGGCTGCGCTCAGGTCCTGGTGCAGCAAGCGGTGGAACAGATGCTCACCGGCCTCGCGCCGCACCGACAGGCGCCCGGTCGAATAGGCGCGCGAATGCAAGCCGCGCTGCACCGACTTGCAGATCGCCATGTCCTCGTCCTGGATCTGCTGGCCGACATCGACGCTGGCGCGGTTGCGTGCATATGCGGCCTCCGAGACATCGTCGAACCAGAAATCGAAGATCACCTCGGTCTGGTTGACGCCCAGCGGCAGCACGAGGTTGGTGTCCATCATGCCCTCGTACCAGTTGATCATCAGGTTCGGGTGCATCCAGTAGTAGAGCGCGCGGTCGCCCTTGCGCACCGCGGCGTAGTCTTCCTGCGCCTTGGCCGTGGTCAGCGGGCTCGACTGCAGGCAGAAGCGGCCGCCGTTCTCGATGGTGTAGTTCTTGTAGTCGAGGACGCTGTCCAGGCCCTTGTGCAGGTGCGGGACGTGGTAACCGCCGTCGAGGTAGTTGTCGACGAACACCTTCCAGTTGCAGTCGAACAGGTAATGGCGGCGTTCGAAGAAGTGCAGCTTCGACAGCTGCAGCGGGCGGATCTGCTCGATCAGGTCGACGCCGAGGAATTCCTCCAGGCTCGGCCCCTGCGCGTCCAGGCGCACGAACACCCAGTTCTCCCAGACCGCGGTGGCCACCGGCGCCAGCCCGTGCTGCGAACGGTCGAAGTGGCATTCGCTGTTGAAGCTAGGCGTGCCCTTGAGTGCGCCCTCCAGCGTGTAGGTCCAGCCGTGGTAAGGGCAGCGCAGGTTCTGCGCACAGCCTGACGCCTCGGTCATCACCGCCGCGGCATGGTGGCGGCAGACGTTGAAGAAGCCGCGCAACTCGCCGTCGCTGCCGCGCACGACCAGGATGGGTTCGCCGGCGATCTCGCAGGTGACGTACTGCCCGGGTTCGCGCAGCTGGTCCAGGCGCCCGGCCATCTGCCAGGAGCGCGAAAACGTCGTGCGCTTCTCGCGCTCGCTGATGCGCTCGTCGACGTACCAGGAGGCGGGAATCGTCGATGCCTCCGCCAGCGGCAACGTCGGATCGTACTGGCCCAGCAGATCTGCTACGGATGGATTCATTCGACTCGCCCCGGTGCGCCCCCGCCAAGATTTGCCCGCGCCGCCGGTGGTGTCAATGCACCACCGAGCGAAATTTCCACCTGCGGTTAACACCAGGGCGACTACAGGTGGATCTCTTCAAACCCGCAACCGGAGTCCCGGCAATGGCCAGGAAAGCAACGATCGAACAGGACCAGGTCAATGAACTGCTGTACCAGGCACTGGAGACCGAACTGGGCGGCATCAAGATCTACGAAGCCGCCATCGGCTGCGCCGTCAACGAGGACTTGCGGGAGGAGTGGCAGGAGTACCTGGAAGAGACGAGAACGCATCGCAAGGTCCTGCTGGCCGTGTTCGAACAATTGGGGCTCGATCCCGACACCCGGTCACCCGGCCGCGAAGTCGTGGGACACATCGGCAAATCCCTGGTCGCGGCCATGACCATGGCGCGCGAGAGCGGCGACCCCACGGCCGCCGAACTGGTGGCGACCGAGTGCGTCGTACTGGCCGAAACAAAAGACCATCACAACTGGGAGCTGATCGGGCAGATTGCCGATCACACCACCGGCGACCTGGCGCGCGTGCTCAAGCAGGCGTACGAGGCAGTCGAGAAGGACGAGGACCATCACCTCTACCACACCAAGGGCTGGAGCCGGGAGCTGTGGCTGCAGTCACTGGGTATCCCAGCGGTGCTGCCGCCGCCGGAAGAGGTCAAGCAGGTCGAGACCGCGATCGGCGCGGCACGTGCCGAGAAGGCGCGCGAATCGATGCCGAAGAAGCACTGATTGGAAGCGGACCCGGGATCGACGCGCGCAAACCCGGGTGCGCTGCGCTTGCCCGGGCTACGAAAAGAAAGGGCCCGGCATGCCGGGCCCTTCGATCGCACGGGTGCAGCGACTCAGTTCACCGGCGCATAGCGCAGTGTCAGGAACCACTCGCGACCGGGCTGGTTGTAGAACGCCGCGGTCTCGTAGTCGCGGTCAAACACGTTCGCCACGCGCGCCTGCACGGTCAGGTCGCGGGTGAGGGCGTACTCGGCGCGCAGGTCGAGCGTGCCGTAGCCACCGAGGCGGCGGGTGTTGGCGACGTCGTCGTAACGCGAACCTTCACCGACCGCGGTCACGCCGATGCGGAACGCACCGAAGGCACGGTCCACGTCGAGGCGTGCGCTGTTCTTCGCACGACGGGCCAGGTCGTTGCCCTCGTAGAAGCCACGGCGGTTCTCGGTGTCCAGGTAGCTGATCGCACCGTTGATGGTCCAGTCGGCGATGGTGGCATCGGCCGACAGCTCGGCACCCTGCATGCGCGCCTTCTCGACGTTGTTGGGCAGGTTGATCGCCGAATCGAACGCGATCAGGTCGTCGACGTCGGTGCTGAAGGTGTCGAGGTGCACGTTGAAGCCGTCACCCAGGTAGGCCAGGCCCAGTTCCCAGGTCTCGGAGTCTTCCGGACGCAGGTTGGCGTTGCCGAAGAACGGGTAGTACAGCTCGTTGAACGTCGGCGCCTTGAACGCGCTGCCGTAGCCGGCGGTGACGCGCCAGTTGTCGGCGAACACCAGGCCCCAGGCCGCGCCACCGGTGGTGTGGCCGCCGAACTGCTCGTTGTCGTCGCGGCGCACGCTGGCCTCGAGCGACTGCGCGCCGAACTTGCCCTGGTACTGCACGAACGCGGCCTTGTTGTCGCGCTTGTCCTCGTCGTACTGCGTGGTGCCTTCGACGCTGTCGTTGAGCCAGTCCAGGCCGACGCTGACCAGCTGGTTGGGGGCGATGCCGAAGTCGCCCTGCAGCGTGGCGCTGTCGCGGTTGGTGCTGAAGAAGTCGAGGTAGGTATCGCCGAGGAAGTTGTCGGACGAGTCGACGTTGCGGCCGGCGGTCAGGTGGACGTCGACGCGGTCGGACGGATGCCAGCGCAGCTTGCCGCCGATGACCTGCTGGACGGTTTCGGCACGGTCGGTGAAGTCGCCGTCGAACTCGTTGTCGCCTTCGTTGCGCAGGGCGTGGCCTTCCAGGGTCCACTGCTCGCCCAGGTGGATGCCGCCGCGCAGCGACAGGGCATCCTTCTCGTAGCCGTCGCGGTCGGGCTGCGAGTCCAGGGCGATGAAGCAGCCTGCGCCGTCGAAGGTGGCCGGGTCGAAGAAGCCGTTGCAGGCGTTGATGCCACTGGTGCGGGTGTGCTGGTAGTCGGCACCGAACCAGCCGCGGTCGGTGCCGCCGCCGAAGCCGACGCCGTAGCCGAGGGTGTCGTTGCTGCCGCCGTCGAACCGGACCCGCGGCGCGAAGCCCTGCTTGTCGCGGCGGGTGAATACCTGGATCACGCCGCCGATGGCGTCGGCGCCGTACAGGCTCGAACGCGGGCCGCGGACGATCTCGACGCGGTCGATCATTTCGATCGGGAGGTCCTGGAAGGCGGTCAGGCCGGAGGTGGCCGAGCCGACGCGGATGCCGTCGACGAGCACCAGTACGTGGTCGGATTCGGCGCCGCGCAGGAACAGCGTGGTGAGCTTGCCGCTGCCGCCCTGGTTGGACATCGAGATGCCGGCGCGGCCGCGCAGCAGGTCGGGCAGGGAGCGTGCCTGGCTGAGGCGGATCTGTTCGGCGTCGATGACTTCGACCGGTGCCAGTGCGTCGTTGACGCTGATCGCGGTGCGGTTGGCGGTGACGATGACCTGGTCGAGGTCGGTGGCGGCCGCGGTGTCCTGTGCTTGGGCGAGGACGGGTGCGGCGAGCAGGCACGCGACGGCGAGGTGCACTGCCATCGACATCGGGTTACGCAATTGCATCGAGGGTTCTCCAACGCACGGCTCGTGCCGTGACGGGCAACTGGGAATGTCGCGAGGAGAGTGCACGGGGCTGCGGTGTGGGCGCACGGCGCCAACGTCGCCGCCGCGATGCCCTCCGCATCGCAACCAGGGGTGGGCCGGCGCCGTACAGTTCTGTACGGGCGCGTGTCCCTGCTTCCAGGCCGGTCTCCGGACTCGCGAGTGGAGGGCTGTGCTCTCCGGCGCCGCGCCTTCCCGTGTCATGCACAGTGGCGGTTGCAGCGCTTGTACTCGCTTACCGTTGCGGGGGCAGTGCCGGAATGGTCCCTGCGGGGATGTCACCGGCTTCCCGTTTCAACCCGCCGGCAGGACGCCGCCGGGTCACCTCGAAGCGGGGCGCAGTCTACGCGATAAGGCTGGTGCTGCCCAAATAACCATCGCGCCGACGTCGCAAACGTGTGGCGTTTCGTTCCCGGCTGAGGCTTTCGTCTTCGGGGCGGCGCCGTCCGGCGGGCCGGGGATTGCTCCGCCCCTTCGTCGGACATCCTGTCCGAAGGCGGGGCGTGGGCCATCCATGGCCCACTGCTGCGCAATCCCCGACCCGCCGGACGACGCTTCGGCAATTGATTGCCCGGTCTGCGGACGGTGAATGGATCCCGGCATTCGCCGGGATGACGGAGATGAGGTCGTCATCCCCGCGAAGGCAGGATCCAGGGGCGTAGCCCGGGTAAGCGAAGCGCACCCGGGAAAGCCGGACGCGTCCCCGGTTGCGGCCCTTGCCCTTACCCGGGTGGCAAAACCTCAGTCCCGCTCCGCCGGCTCGTCCAGCAGCGACGGCATGGCCATCGTCGGCTCTTCGGCGATCTGCGTCGTCGTCACCGGGCCCGCGGGCGGGCGGTAGCGCGGCGGCGGCAGCAGGGCGATCGCCGCTTCGGTCGCAGCGATCAGTTCGCCGCGGCGTTCGTCGGGAATCTCCTGCCAATGGCAGTCCTGCAGCGCGCCTTCGATGGCGTACAGCAGGTTCAGCGTCGGCTTGAAGCCGGCGCGCTTGACCCGCATGAACGCCTCGACCGTGCCGACCGCGGCCAGGTCCTCGCGCGAGCGCAGCCCTACCTGGCGCAACCAGGCCGCCGACTTGGGACCGATGTTGCGCAGCTTGTCTGCGCCTTTTTCCCCGCTCTTACCGATATTCATGCCAGCGACTCCACGAAGGCCTGGGCAATCGCTTCCAGGCCGCGCTGGTCGTCGGCATCGAAGCGGTCGAAGTGCGGGCTGTCCAGATCGAACACGCCGATCAGCTGGCCATCCCCCCCCACAAGTGGCACGACCAGTTCGGAGTTAGACGCAGAATCGCACGCAATGTGGCCAGGGAAGGCGTGGACGTCGGCGATCCGCTGGGTCTGGCGGGTGGTCGCGGCGGCCCCGCAGACGCCCTTGTCGAGGGGAATCCGGATGCAGGCGGGCAGGCCCTGGAACGGGCCGACCACCAGTTCGGTGCCATCGAACAGATAGAAGCCGACCCAGTTCAGGCCCGGCAGCGAGTGGTAGACCAGGGCCGACAGGTTGGCGGCATTGGCCACGCGGTCGCGTTCGCCATGCACCAGCGCCCGCGCCTGCTCGAGCAACTGTGCGTACTGTTCGGGCTTGGGCCCGCTTAGACTTTCGCTGGTGAACATAAATGCCTCTTTCCCGCAGTCTACCAGCGTGCGGCCCGGGGGCCGGCGATGAACAGGCCCGATGGCCGCGGATGGTTCGTCACCGGCACTGACACCGGCATCGGCAAATCCCTGGCGAGTGCGACCCTGCTGCACGCGCTGCGCGCGCGCGGCCTGCGGGCGGTCGGGATGAAGCCGCTCGCCAGCGGCTGCGAGGTCACCGCCGACGGTCTGCGCAACGAAGACGCGCTGCTGCTGCAGGCGGCCAGCGAGCCGCGCCCGGCCTATGACGACGTCAATCCCTATGCGCTGCTGCAACCGCTGGCGCCGGAGCTTGCCGCTGCCGATGCCGGCGTGACGGTGCGGCTGCAGCCGATCCTGGAGGCGCACGCGCGGCTGTCGGCGATGGCCGATGCCGTGGTGGTGGAAGGCGTGGGTGGCTGGGCCGCGCCGCTGTCGGCCGATCTCGACCAGGCCGACCTGGTGCGCGCGCTGGATTTGCCGGTGGTGATGGTGGTCGGCCTGCGCCTGGGCTGCATCAACCATGCGCGACTGACCGCGCGCGCGATCGCTTCGGATGGACTGAATCTGGTCGGCTGGATCGGCAACGACATCGATCCGCACATGGCGCGCGCCGACGACAACTTCACACTGCTACGGCATCGCTTGCCGATACCGTGCTGGGGACGCTTGCCGTTCCGCGACCGGCCCGATCCGTCCGCGCTCGCACACCTGCTGGCGCCGGCCGGCGCTTGAACCAGTGTTTGAACCGGCGCTTGAAGCGGCCGGCACTGCGTCTTCTTGTGCCTGATCCGGCCTGATCACCCTTCGCGTGACTTCTGGGGGGTGGGCGGAAAACTCAGAATGCTAGACTGGGCGGTATAGGAATTAAACCAATCTGAGCATCATCGCTCGTACATGACGGAACCGGAGTCCTCCCCCATGGTCAAGAACCCGCGCTCGGTGGCAATGGCCGCCGCGTTGGCCCTCGCACTCACCGCCTGTGGCGGCAAGGATCAGGCACAGGGGGGCGGCATGCCTCCTCCGGAAGTTGGCGTCGTCAAGCTGCAGCCCGGCAACGTGCCGCTGCAGAAGGACCTCGTCGGCCGCCTGGCCGCGTTCCGCAGCGCCGACGTGCGTGCCCGCGTGCCGGGCGTGCTCAAGCAGCGCCTGTACGCAGAAGGCACCGACGTGAAGGCGGGGCAGGTGCTGTTCCAGATCGATCCTGACCAGCTGCAGGCATCGACGGGCCAGTCGCAGGCCGCGCTCGCGGCAGCGGAGGCGAGCTACGCCAACGCCAAGGCCGCCGCCGATCGCGCCCGCCGCCTGGCACCGCAGAAGTTCGTTTCGCAGTCCGATCTCGACAACGCCCTGGCCGCCGAGCGCAGCTCCGCCGCGGCGGTGAAGCAGGCGCAGGCAGCGCTCGCCGACGCCCGCATCAACCTGGGCTACGCCACCGTGCGCGCACCGATCAGCGGTCGCGCCGGCAAGCAGCAGGTCACCGAGGGCGCGCTGGTCGGCCAGGACACGGCGACGCTGCTGACCACCGTCGACCAGATCGATCCGCTGTACGTGAACTTCTCGGTCAGCGTCACCGAACTCGAGCAGATCCGCCGCGCCCGCACCGGCGCCGGCACCGGCGAGGGCCAGGTCGAGGTGATCCTGCCCGACGGCAGCACGTACCAGCGCACCGGCACGATGGACTTCTCCGGCGACGTGGTCGATCCGGCCACCGGCGCAATCGCGATGCGCGCGCGCATCCCCAACCCGGACAAGAACCTGCTGCCCGGCACCTACGTGACGCTGAAGGCGACGCTTGGCGAGCAGGCCAACGCCTACCTCGTGCCGCAGGTCGGCCTGCTGCGCGATGCCAAGAGCGCGTACGTGCTGGTGGTCGGCAGCGACGGCAAGGTCGCGCGCAAGGACGTCACCACCGATCGCCTGCAGGGCGACAGCTGGGTCGTGAGCAACGGCCTGGCCGCTGGCGACCAGGTCATCGTCTCGGGCATCCAGCGCGCAACGCCGGGCCAGCCGGCGAAGGCCGCGCCGGTCGCCGCTGACGGCAAGCCTGCCCAGGACGCCAAGCCTGCCGCCAAGCCTGCCGCCGAGGCGCAGGCAAACAAGGACTGATCCCCTGCCATGTCCAGATTCTTCATCAACCACCCGGTTTTCGCCTGGGTCATCGCGATCCTGATATCGCTGTGCGGCGTGCTGGCGATCTTCAACCTCGGCGTCGAGTCGTATCCGAGCATCGCCCCGCCGCAGGTCACCGTGTCGGCGTCGTATCCGGGCGCGAGCGCGGAAACGGCTGAAGGCGCGGTCACGCAGGTGATCGAGCAGCAGCTGACCGGCATCGACAACCTCGTCTACTTCAACTCGTCGTCGAGTTCGAGCGGCGGTTCCAACATCACCCTGACGTTCGCGCCGGGCACCGACCCGGACATCGCCCAGGTGCAGGTGCAGAACAAGGTCGCCCTGGCCACGCCGCGACTGCCGACCGAAGTGACCCAGCAGGGTGTGGTGGTGGCCAAGGCCAACGCCGGCTTCCTGATGGTGGTCGCACTGCGCGCCGACAGCGAACGCTTCGATCGCGACAGCCTCAGCGACATCATCGGTTCGCGCGTGCTTGACCAGATCGCGCGCGTGCCGGGCGTCGGCAGCACCCAGCTGTTCGGCAGCGAATACGCCATGAACATCTGGCTGAACCCGGACAAGCTGCGCGGCTTCGGCCTGTCGGCGACGCAGGTGCTGACCGCCGTGCGCGGCCAGAACGTGCAGTTCGCCGCCGGCAAGATCGGCGCCGACCCGGCACCGGCCGGGCAGGCGTTCACCGCGACGGTGTCGGCCGAAGGCCGCTTCAGCACGCCCGAGCAGTTCGGCAACATCATCCTGCGCACCAACACCGACGGCACCAGCGTGCGCCTGAGGGACGTGGCACGCATTGGCCTGGGCGCGACCTCCTACGGCTTCGACAGCCGCTGGGACGGCAAGCCGGCCGCCGGATTCGCCATCCAGCTGGCGCCGGGCGCCAACGCGCTGGGCGTGGCCGAGGCCGTGTACAAGCGCATGGAAGAGCTGCAGAGCACCTTCCCGCCGGGCGTGAACTGGTTCTCGCCGTATGACAGCTCGACCTTCGTCTCGGTCTCGATCAAGGAAGTGATCAAGACCCTGTTCGAAGCGATCGTGCTCGTCTTCCTGGTGATGCTGATCTTCCTGCAGAACCTGCGCGCGACGCTCATCCCGACCCTGGTCATCCCGATCGCGCTGCTCGGCACGTTCCTGGGCATGTACTTCATCGGCTTCACGATCAACCAGCTCAGCCTGTTCGGCATGGTGCTGGCGATCGGCATCGTGGTCGACGACGCGATCGTGGTGATCGAGAACGTCGAACGCATCATGACCGAGGAAGGCCTGTCGCCGAAGGCGGCCACGCGCAAGTCGATGAGCCAGATCAGCGGCGCGGTCGTGGCGATCACCGTGGTGCTGGCGGCGGTGTTCATCCCGTCGGCGTTCCAGGGCGGCTCGGCCGGCGAGATCTACAAGCAGTTCGCCATCACCATTGCGATGGCGATGTTCTTCTCGGCGTTCCTGGCACTGGGCTTCACTCCGGCGCTGTGCGCGACGCTGCTCAAGCCGACCGCCGACCACCACCGCGACAACTTCGTCTTCCGCAACTTCAACAAGTTGTACGACAAGGTCAGCAGCACCTACATCGGCCACATCGGCGGCGCGATCAAGCACACGCCGCGCTGGATGATGGTGTTCGGCCTGCTGGTGGTGCTGTGCGGATTCCTGTTCACGCGCATGCCGGGCAGCTTCCTGCCCGAGGAAGACCAGGGCTATGCGATCGCCCTGATCGGCCTGCCTCCGGGCGCTTCGATCACGCGCACCAACGCCGTGCTCGACCAGGTCCGCGAGACCATGCAGAAGCAGGACGGCTTCGACGGTATCTTCCAGGTTTCCGGCTTCAGCTTCGTCGGCCAGGGCGAGAACGTCGGCATCGCCTTCATCCGCCTCAAGCCGTGGGAGGATCGCAAGGTCACCGCCAGCGAGTTCATCCAGAACGCCAACATGGCGCTGTATGGCATCCGCGATGCGCAGATCTTCGTGATCAACCTGCCCACGGTCAGCGGCCTGGGCCAGTTCGGCGGTTTCGACATGTACCTGCAGGACCGTGCGGGCAAGGGCCGTGACGCGCTGGCAGAGGCGCGCAACACGCTGCTGGGCAAGGCCAACCAGAACCCGGCGCTGACCGCGGTGCGCCCGAACCAGCTCGAGGAGGCGCCGCAGCTCAAGCTCGACGTCGATCGCGTGCAGGCGCAGTCGATGGGCCTGTCGGTGTCGGACATCTACAACTCGATCCAGCTGATGCTGGCGCCGGTGTACGTCAACGACTTCGTCGACTCCGGCCGCGTCAAGCGCGTGACCATGCAGGCCGATGCGCCGTACCGCACCGGCCCGGGTTCGCTGGCGAACTTCTACACGCCCAGCCCCAATGGCGATGCCGACGACACCGATCCCAACGGCGCGATGATTCCGTTGTCGAACGTGGTCAAGAGCCACTGGATCACCGCATCGCCGTCGCTGACCCGTTACAACGGTTACTCGGCAGTGGAGATCGTCGGTTCGCAGGCGCCGGGCCACAGCTCGGGCGAGGCGATGAACGAGATGCAGAAGATCGTCGAGGAGGACCTGCCGGAAGGTTTCGGTTATGACTGGACGGGCCAGTCTTACCAGGAAATCCTCTCGGGCAACCAGGCGCCTGCGCTGCTGGCGTTGTCGATCCTGGTGGTGTTCCTGTGTCTGGCGGCGTTGTACGAGAGCTGGTCGGTGCCGGTGGCGGTGTTGCTGGTGGTGCCGCTGGGTGCGCTGGGCGCGGTGCTGTTCTCGCTGATGCGTGGCCTGCCCAACGACATCTACTTCAAGATCGGCCTGATCACGGTGATTGGCCTGGCGGCGAAGAACGCGATCCTGATCGTCGAGTTCGCGATCGAGCAGCGCCAGCATGGCAAGACGCTGCGCGAGGCGACGATCGAGGCGGCGCACCTGCGCTTCCGTCCGATCCTGATGACGTCGTTCGCTTTCATCATGGGCGTGTTCCCGCTGGCCATCTCCAGCGGCGCGGGCGCCAACTCGCGCCATGCGATCGGCACGGGTGTGATCGGCGGCATGATCTTCGCTACGTTCCTGGGTCTGCTGCTGATCCCGGTGTTCTACGTGGCGGTGCGCCGTGTGCTGGGCGACAAGCTCGACGAGAAGCCGGTGCTGGTCCACGACGACGAAGAAGAGCCGCTGACGCGACCGGCGACCTGATCGCTGCACGCACTGCGAATGAAAACAGCCCGCCAATTGGCGGGCTGTTTGTTTTTGGCGTCTTCAGCTTGAGCCCCAGTGTCGTTCCCCTGCGGCGCACGCTGTGGTCGCCCAGTCTGCGGAGTGGCGTCGTCCGCCGGGCCGGGGATTGCTCCGCCCCTTCGTCGGACATCCTGTCCGAAGGCGGGGCGTGGGCCATCCATGGCCCACTGCTGCGCAATCCCCGACCCGGCGGACGACGCTTCGGCAATTCATTGCCAGGTCTTCGGTGGCGCTCACCCCAACCCCTCTCCCGTAAACGGGAGAGGGGTCATCAACCGCCCGTAATTCCCGCGAAGGCGGGAATCCATGGACGTTGCCCTCGACTCGTCATTCCCGCGAAGGCGGGAATCCATGGACGTTGCTGTCGTCCCACGGCCCTACTTGTCTTTATAGAGCTCGTTGATGGTGTAGGGCTTCGGCGAATTGAGGTCCAGGCTTTCAGGCAGCAGTTCCTTGTCGATCATCCCCACCTTGATCTTGAAGCTGAGCGCGGTCGGACTGGGGTCCGTCTCGCCGCTGATGATGTCGAGCGAAGCGCAGGTCTGGTCGAACGAGGTCTTCAGCTTCGTGATCACGATGGTGGCGTCGGCGTCGGTCATCTTCATCACGTTGACGTAGAAGTGCCTGGCCCCTGCGGCGGTGGTGTCGGCCAGCCAGCCTCGGCTGTTGTTGGGGTGGGGCGCCGGAGGTGGCGTGCATCCGTACGCTGCGCGCTCGAAGTCGAGCATCGCCTTGAAGTCCTGTGGGCGGCCGGACTGCTTGAACTGGGCGACGTGGATCGCCTCATGGCGCAGCACGGCGACCATCAGGCCGCGCGTCAGCAGTTCGGCATCGGCAGGCGTCCTGCCGTTGCTGTGCGCCAGGTTCACCAGCGCAATGTAGGTGTCCACATCAACGTAGACGTCGGTTGCGCTGTTGGTCCAGGCCATGAAGAGGCCGCTGAACGCGCCACCATGCTTGTGCTCCCGCATCGGATGCAGGGTGACACCCTGCAACGACATGCCCGATGCATTGACGTCGTCCTTGAACACCTTGAGCAGCAACAGCTCGAGCATCTTGGCCGCCACCAGCGGAAGGCCGATCGAGCCCATGGATGCCAGGGCGGTGGTGGATGCGGAGTTCAGGGCCTGCGTGGTTCCCGCAAGCAGGCTCGGCGATACGCCGGTGGCCGCGGTGTCGGCGAATGCCAACTCCCGCGAGATCGGCGCGACAAAGCCCGAGCCGCTGGTGCCGCCGCCGCCGGCTGCCTGGAACTCGCTTTGCTGTTCCGTGACCTTGAAGCCACCGCCGGATGCGCCGCCGGTTGCACCGCCTGATGCGGTGCCGGCAGCGCCGGGAACGCCGCGCTGGTCCATGTCGCGGCCATGGTTGATGCGTGCGCCATCGGCGGAAACGCTCGAACCGGTCGCGCCGCCGCCACCGCCACCACCGCCACCACCGGGCTTGTTGGCCTGTGCCGTCTTCCACATGTCTGCTGCCGCCTGGCCCATGGCCACAGCCTGGTCGGTGACCGTCTTGAGGTTGGTGCTTGCGATCCGGCCGGCTTCGGTTGCGGCATCCAGCGTGCCCGACGACGCGGCCTGGGCCAGCGCCTGCGTGCCGGCCAGTCCGCTCATGTCGCGGAACATGCTGCCGTTGGCCAGCGCGGTCATGGCCGCGCCCAGGCCGGCAGGGTCGGGCAGCGAGGTGGGATTGAGGACATTGAGCACCGGCGCGCCGAGCTGGCCCGGCCGCAGGTCTTCAGTGCTGCCACGGCTGCCGGTGTTGATCGGGGCGATTTCCGTAGGTTGCAGCGGAATTGGCGAGTCCTGCCAGTTCCAGAAGCGCGTGATGTCGAGCTTCTCGGCCGAGTTCGAGCGTCCCAGCACGGCTTCGGCGAACACGCCGCCGGTCGGGATCGGCACCAGGCGGTCGTCGCGTTGCGCCAGCGTCAGCGAGCGGTCGCTGAGCAGCGCGCCCCAGGTGGTGTCGTCAATGCCGGAGGCTTCGTTGTCCTCCACCGGCGCGCGCAGCACCAGGTAGTTGCCGGTCATCGCCAGCGGTTTCGGCTCGACCTGGTCGACCAGCGGCTTGCCCTTCCAGGTGAAGCGCGACAACAGCATCACCAGCGTCGCGGTGTCGATGTTCGCCAGCACCGCCTGCGTGTAGTAGGAGCGGTTGGCCTGCAGGTGCGCCATCAGTTCATTCTTGCGATTGGCCGGGTCGGCGGCGAGGAAGGCGACTTTCTGCATCGCCGTGCCCGCCGGCAGGTCCAGCGGCACCGGCAACGCCAGCTGCTGGGTGGCGGTGCGGTAGTGCAGCGTCATGGTCCCGGCGTCGGCCTCGGCGTCGATCTTGCTGATGTGGATGGCGGTGACGTTGCGCAGCGGCAGGCCGCCGGGAAAGTCGACCTGGAAGGTGGTGTTGGGTACGGCGAAGGTGGTGGCATCGGCAGGCACGCCGGCCTGGTCCAGGCGCACGCGGTCGACGCGGACGCCATCGAAGGAAACCGCCACCAGCTCCACGTCGCCGGCGACGGTATCGAGCACGGGACCGGGACTGGTGATGCGACGTACCAGCGCGGTGGCCGGCCCCGGCGCGGTCAGCACGCCGCCGCCGGTCGTCGTCGGTGGCGTGGTCGGCGGTGTCGGCGGCGGGGCGGGAGGCGTGCTCTCGCTGCCCGCGACCGAGCGCGCCATCAGCGTGGTGGCGGCTCCGCCGCCGGCCAGCACGACATCGCTGAAGATCGGCGGCAACTGCACGCGGATGGCCGAACGGATCTCGACCGCACCGCGGTCATCGAGCAGCAGCGATACCACGCGCTCGCTCAGCGCGGCACCGAGCAACTGCCCGCGGAAGCGCGCGACCACGTCGGCGGCGCTGTCGGTGCTGAAGTCCAGCAGCTGGAACGGCAGGAACAGCACCCGCTGCACCGAATGCACCTGCACCAGCACGCGGTAGACCTGGACGACCTCGTAGTACTGGATCGTCAGTGCGTGCATGTGGTTGTAGTTGGCGACCACGCGCGTGCTGACTTCCTCGTGCTCCGATTGCGACACCTCGCGCACGGCCGAGGCACGACGGTTGCGCACCGAGGTGGAGTGCTGCTCGGTGCGGTCGTTCACGCGCTGCGACATCTCGGCCATGACCGAGCGGTTGCCGATCGACCACGAACTGCTGCTGGCCTCGCTGTTGGTTTCCGACGACTGCGACGAACTGGCGCTGCCGCCACCGAAGCCCAGTGCGCCGGTCACGCCGCTGACGGCGCCGGCGACGCCGCCGCCAATGCTGAAGCCGCCCGACTTGCCCTTGCTGGTCGACTTGGCCCAACCCGAACTCATCGAGCCGCCGGACTGCATCTCGTTGGCGACCGCGTTCTGGACCTCGCTGATCGCGCGCGAGTGCTCGCTGGCGCTGTCGAGTGCCTCGGCTTCCTCGATGCTCTCCGATACGCTGGCACGCGTGCGTCGCGACCAGTCGATCACCGCGATGCGGGTTGCTTCGCCCGGTGCGAGGGCGAGTGAATGCAGCATGTGGCCCAGGGTGATGCCCTTGGCATACCAGGACTGCGACAGCGTCACCAGCGCGCCCACGGCCGGTTGGCCGAAGCCGGCCGGGTCATCGACGACCGGCTGCAGCGAAATGGTGCCCGTCAGTGGTTGCTGGTCGGAACCGGCGGCCATGCCCAGCATCACCAGCGAGTCGTAGTACACGCGCTCGGTCGGGTATTCGCCCAGGCGCGGACGCAGCGCCTCGGCATGGACATCCTCGCCGTCGACGCCGGCACCGCTGGCCTGGCTCATCAGTCCGTGTGCGACCAGGCGCGGCGGCCACAGCGCGAACTCGCGGATCGTTTCGACGGCAAGGGCCTGGGTGATCTGCGCCGCATCCTCATCGGAAATTCCGCGCAGCGACTGCAGCGGGCGCAGCCCAGGATCCTGCGGATCCTCCGGCGCCGGTGGCTCCAGCAGGTGCGCTTCGGACGTTCCGGGCTCGGCCGTGGCAATCGCCATGGCCGTGCTGGCGTTGGCGAACAGCCACGACGCACCCAGGTCGAACAGCGTCTGCACGCCGATACGCTTGAGCGCGAGCGCCGCCGCGTCGCTGACGCCCAGCAGGGCGGAGGTGGGCAACTGCAGGGCTTCGTCGAGCGACAGCCCGTGGAATCCCGCTTTGAGATGGTCGGAGACGTCGGGCATGGTGCCGCTCCCTGGCCTTGGACACTGGCAGTGCGCGTAACCCAGCGCACTGCGGTTGCTGAATGCACCGACCGCATGGGTCGGGCTCCATCAGAAGGCAACGCGGATGCGACGCGCAGTCGGCCAGCCGTTCGTCCGCGTCATGGCGCGCACAAAAGAAAACCCGACAGCTTTCGCTGCCGGGTCTGCAAACCACCGCCGGGAGGGGTTGGCGGGGAGAGATAAAGGAAATCAGTAACCTGGAGAGAGGTAGCTGTTTCGTGTAGCGGGACTTACTTGGCAGCCTTGTTGGCGGCCTTGATGGTGTTGTCGACGCTCGTCTGCACTTCCTTGGCCGAGGTCTCGAACTGCGCCTTGGCCAGCTCGGTGATCGCGCCGTGGGTCTTGAGCGTGCGGCCGAAAACTTCCTGGCCGGTGCTGACGCTGCGCTCGAGGTTCTCGCGGGCCACCTGCACGCCCTTGGGCAGCAGCGACTTGGCGGCTTCGAAGTCACGCACTTCGGCGGCTTCGCCGAGGAAAGCGAACGTGGCGTTGACGCGGTCTTCGATCGCGGCAAGCTGCAGGCCGAACACGGCCTCGGCATTGGCGAGCGCGAGACGGTTCACCTGCGCGGCGGTCTCCGCGAACTGGCGCGTCGCGGCGGCAAATTGCTCGTTGAACGGCTGGTACATGGTTGACTCCGATAGGTGGATCAATCCGGGGAGGGAGTTCGGATTGTGCGGTGCAGCATAACCCGTTCTGTGTTGCAGTGCAACATGACCGGGTGGGCGGGTTCAGGAAAGGGTCGGGACGCCGCTGACCGGCAGACCCGGCTGGCACAATTGGCGTCACGCGATCGCCCGGGGCCCCGTGTCACGGTCTGAATGCGCCGCAGCAGGGATGATGGCCTTCCAGGATGACCAGAAGATGATGCGAGACCTCGTGCCCGCCTGCTCCCGCCTCCTGAATTCCGCCTCCCGGCACGGCCCCGGCCGTCTGGGCGCCTTGGTCCTCGCGGCCCTGCTGACCCTGCTTCCGGTCGCTTCGGCCCTGGCCCAGCAGCCCGCGCAACCCCCCTGCGTGGGCCTGGTGCTGGGCGGCGGCGGCGCCCGCGGCTCGGCCCATGTCGGCGTGCTGAAGGTGCTCGAGCGCGAACGCATCCCGGTGTGCCGGGTCGCCGGCACCAGCATGGGTTCGATTGTGGGTGGCCTGTACGCGACCGGCTACACCCCGGCCGAAATGGAAACGCTGATCGAGACCATCGACTGGGGCGACATGTTCGTCGACGACCCGCCGCGGGCGGGCCAGCCGATGCGGCGCAAGGATGCCGACTTCCGCTACCTGCTCGACCTGGAGATCGGTTACGCCGACGGCCGCGTGGTGCTGCCGGTCGGCATCGTGCAGGGGCAGAAGCTGCTGCTGCTGTTGCGCCGGCTGACGCTGTCGACGTGGGACGTGAAGGACTTCGACCAGTTGCCGGTGCCGTTCCGCGCCGTCGCCGCCGACATCATCACCGGCGACAAGGTCGTGTTCGAGGACGGCGACCTGGCGCTGGCGATCCGCTCGAGCATGTCGGTGCCGGGCGCGTTCGCGCCGGTGCGCATCGACAACCGCCTGCTGGTCGACGGCGGCATGGCCGACAACGTGCCGGTCGACGTCGTCCGGCAGATGGGCGCGCAGCGCCTGATCGTGGTCGACGTCGGCTCGCCGCTGCACACCGAGGAGACGCTGACCAACCCGCTGGCGATCATGGACCAGATGATCAGCGCGCTGATGGCCGAAAAAGTGCGTGCGCAGCTGGCCACGCTGAGCGACCAGGACGTGCTGATCCGCCCGGAGCTGGGCGACATCACCGCTTCGGAGTTCAACCGCGGCGCCGAAGCGATCGCGATCGGTGAGCGCGCGGCCGAGGCCATGCTGCCGCAGCTGCGAACGATGTCCGTCGACGAGGCCTCCTACACCGCGTACCGCGCGCGCCAGCAGCGACGCGACTTCGATCCGGCGCTGGTCCAGTTCCTCGACGTCATCAAGGGCAGGTCGCCCTCGGCCAACCGCCAGGTGGAACGCGCAGTGGCGGAGAACATCGACAAGCCCTTCGATGTCGACGAGGTCGAGAAGGACATCGGCACCGCCTACGGCGACGGCCGCTTCCAGCAGATCGACTACCGCCTGGCCGAGCGCAACGGCGAAGTGGGCCTGGAGATCATCCCGGTCGACAAACCGTGGAGCGCCTTCGGCAAGCTCGGCTTCCAGCTCGACGACAACTTCAACGGTCGCAACAGCTACATGGTCTCGGCCGAACTGACGTTCAACAACATCAACAGCCTCGGTGCCGAGTGGCGCAACGTGGCGCGGCTGGGGCGCATCACCGGCCTGTTGTCGGAGTTCTACCAGCCTTTCGGCGAAACCGGCGAGTTCTACCTGAAGCCGTCGCTGGAGCTGCGCAACGAATCGTTGCCGCTGTGGGCCAACGGCAACCAGCTGGCGGAATTCCGCATCAACCGCCGCGAAGTCGCGCTGGAAGCCGGCTATTCGCCGGAACCGGAATGGCGGATCTCCGCCCAGGTGCTGCGCGGCCGCGACCGCGCCGACCTGCTGATCGGCAATCCCAACGATTTCAGCGGCGGCAAGGAGGGCTACGCCGGCATCGACTACAACGCCACCTGGGACACCCTGGACAGCATCAATTTCCCGACCCGGGGCATTCGCGTCAGCGCCGACCTGGAAACCTACTACGACGTGATGGGCGCCGATGTCGAAGGCAACGTCGCCCGCTTCACCGCCGACTGGGCGCGCGCCTGGGGCCGCTACCACCTGCTGCTCGGCGCACGCCTGAGCAGCGCGCTGGAAGACGACAACTTCTTCCAGACCCAGGGCTTCCTCGGCGGATTCCTCAACCTGTCCGGCTTCGACGAGCGCGCGCTGTTCGGCAACCAGACCGCGCTGGCGCGCGCGGTGCTCTATCGGCGAACCGGCAATACCAGCCGCCTGTTCTCGTTGCCGATGTACGTCGGCGCCAGCCTGGAAACAGGCAACGCATGGTTCAGCAAGGAGCAGGTGGATGCCGACGACCTGATCCTCGCCGGCAGTCTCTTCATCGGTTTCAGCACGCCGCTGGGGCCGATGTTCCTGGCCTACGGCGGCAACGACGATGGCGAGAGCTCGTGGTACCTGACCTTCGGCTCACTGCTGCGGCCGACGGTGAAGTAGCGATCAGCTGCCGCGGTAATGGCAGCCGGAGGTGCAGGTCTCGTGCACCACCACTTCCGACAGCAGAGGCAGTGCCGGCTTGAGGTTGTCCCAGATCCACACGGCCAGGCGTTCACTGGTCGGGTTGTCGAGGCCCTCGATGTCGTTGAGGTAGTGGTGGTCGAGGCGGTCGTAGAGCGGCTGGAAGGCGGCCTTGAGGTCGCCGAAGTCCATGACCCAGCCGGCGTGCGGGTCGATCTCGCCCTCGACATGGATCTCGATGCGGAAACTGTGCCCGTGCAGGCGCTCGCACTTGTGCCCAGGGGGCACGTTCGGCAGGCGGTGCGCTGCCTCCAGGGTGAATGCCTTGAAGATCTTCATGCCGCCAGTTTACTCCGGGCGTAGCGGCGGCCCGCATTCGCCCTTGCCGCCGGCACGGGCGGCGGCATTGGCGGCGCCCACGTAGCGGCCGACCAGCGCCTTGAGCTGGTCGAACTCCTCGCGGCGCGTGACAGCGCCGGCGATGGTCCGGCCCGAGACCGGTTCGCGCACCACCAGCGTCCCCCAGAAGCCGGAATGCCCGGTCGCGGCGACGCCGTCGAACGAGTAGGTGAGCAGGCCCAGGCGGTACGGGCTGTCGGCGGGCAGGCCGACCGGGGACTGCATCAGCGCCAGCGTGGCGCCGTTCCTGAAGACCCGTCCGGCCAGCAGGGCGTCGAAGAAGGTCGCCATGTCGGCGGGCGTGGCGACGATGCCGCCGCCGCCGAACAGGTCCATCGACGGGTCCCAGTCGTAGGTGTCGTCGCCCTCGAAGAACTGGTGCGCGCGGGTGCGTCCGCGGGCCGGTTCCGCGCGCTCCCACCAGGTGTCGGGCAGGCCGCGGGCGCTCAGCGCGAGCTGCGTGCGCACCGCCTTTGGCAGCGGCTGGCCGCTGACGCGCTCGATGATCGCGCCGAGCAGGATGTAGCCGGTGTCGGAGTACGAGTACTTCTCGCCGGGCTTGCCGACCGGCTGCGTCCATTCGACCAGGTGCGCGACGTCCTCCGCCGGCGTCCATTGCGTCGCCGGGTTGGCCTTGATCGCCGCGATGAACTGCGGCGCCTGCGCGTGGTCGGCCAGGCCCGAGGTATGGCTGAGCAGCTGGCGCACGGTCATCTCACCGGGGCTATAACCGTCGCGCTTGAGCAGGTCGATCCATTGCGCCGGCAGGTACTGGTCGATCGTCGATTGCAGGTCGAGCTTGCCGGCTTCGTGCAGGCGCAACGCGGTGGCGGCGACATAGGTCTTGGTCACGCTGGCGATGCGGAAACCTTCGTCGCCCTTCAAGGGCGTTGCCGAAGGCGGCGCCAGCACGCGCGTGTCGCGGGCTCCGTCGGGCGCAAGCGTGGACACGACGATCTGTCCCTTCAACGCGCCGGCGTCGAGCGGGGACACCGCCTGCGCAAGGCAGGCGTCGGCGGCCGCTGCGGACAGCGCGGTGGAGTACAGCAACGCGGCAAGGGAAATCCGGGTCAAGGTCATCGTGGTCAGACTCGCTGGGGCCGCCGCCATCTTGGCCCGCAACCGGTGGCCGTGACCATGGCATTGGTCACGCCGGCAGCGCCGCTGGTGCAACGCGGTGTCGCATGCATGGCTGTACACGCGGGAATCGCATCGATGAACCCCAGCCCAGCGTCAACACGCGGCTATCGATGTCTTCACGCAACGGTACATGCCGGTCTACGCACACTGGCCCCACATCGAAACGGGAGGAATGCATGAGGATGAAGGCGAAACTGTCAACGATCGCGGGCGCATCGCTGTTGATCGCGGTGGCCATGCCGATGCAGGTGCTGGCGCAGGACAAGGCCCAGGCCATGGAAGCCGAAGAAGGCGATTCGTCGCAGCCTGCAAGCGATACCTGGATCACCACCAAGGTCAAGACCGACCTGATGGCCACGGCCGACGTGCCGGGCACGACGATCGACGTCGAGACCGTCAATGGCACGGTCAAGCTCGCCGGTACCGTCGACAGCAAGGCGAGCGCCGACAAGGCTGTCGCCGTCGCCAGGAAGATCAAGGGCGTCAAGAGCGTCGATGCCTCCGCGTTGACGGTTGCCAGGAAGTAAGGCGGCCACCGCAACGCAGCCCCTCTCCCGCGCTGCGCGGGAGAGGGGCTTTGTCATGTGTGGTCCGCGCGGCTGACGCTCAGTTGCGCGAAGGCTCGGGCTTGCCACGCTCGCGCATGCGCAGCCCGGCGGCTTCCTCGCGTGCGCCCATGATCATCTCGCTCAGCCACTTGATCAGGATCGCGGTATAGGCCTTCTGAGCGGGCTTCTCGGTGAAGGCGTGGTCGGCGCCGTCGACCGTGCGCCGGGTCAGCGAGCGGGCGTGGCGGAAGGCCTCGGCGTAGTTGTCGATCACCGCCTCGGGGACGATCTCGTCGTGTTCGGCGGCGACCAGCAGCGCGTGGCCGCGATAGTCGGCGCAGGCGCGAAGGGCACGGTTCTGGTCCCAGCGCAGCGTGCTGCGCCGGTACGCACGCAGGTCGGTGTCGACGTGCAGGCGCAGCTTGGGCAGGTCCCAGCCTTCGTCCTTGTAGAGCGCGGGCGAGCGCAGCGCCAGCCAGTGCACCGGGCGCAACGCCGTCAGCAGCGCGGCCAGGTAGCCGCCGTAGCTGATGCCCACCACCGCGACCGCTGTCGGATCGACGTTGGGTCGCCGCACCAGCCAGTCGTAGGCGGCGATCAGGTCGGCCAGGTTCTGCGGACGGTTCACGTTTTCCCAATGGCGCGCGGTGCGCTCGTGCCCGCGCAGGTCGAAGGTCAGGCAGACGCAACCGATGCCGGCGGCCTCGCGCGCGCGCACCAGGTCGTGCTCCTGGCTGCCGCCCCAGCCGTGTACGAACAGCACACCGGGAAGGCGCGCGGCCGGAGAGAGGACGGTGCCGCAGATGCGCTCGTCCTCGACGTCGAGCTCCACGGTCTCAAGCCGGATGTCCATGACGCTCGCTGCCTTGCACCGTGCTGCCGCCGGTGGCGGCGCATGCCCGCGCATCGTCGGCCTCGACGATGCCGTACTTGGTGATCGCTCCGACCACCGGGTCCTCGCCGCGGAAGGAGATCCCGGCGCCGGTCGGGACATCGATCAGGTCGTAGACCTCGCACGATGACACGCAGATCCGCTCCAGCGCTGGATCGACACTCATCGCCTGCAGGGCCAGTACTTCCGCCGGCGAGGCGCCGCCGATGCGCCACGATTGTTCGAGCACGCCGCAGCGCACCGTGCCTTCGTTGTCCTCGCCGATGACGATGTCGTAGTTGCGGCGGGAGGCGAAGAACTGGGCAAAGGCGCGCCCGACCTCGCGGTCATAGCCGATCGTGGCGGCGACGGCGCGGCGTCCGGCTTCGTCGGCGGTGGCCTGCAGCAGGTCTTCGAGACCGCCGCGCATGCAGCGCAAGGTCGATCCGCCGTAGACCTCGTGCCCGGCATGGTTGCGCGTGGTCCGCTGCGTGCCAACATAGGCCAGGCCGATTCCACCGACCGTCAACACGCCGACGCTGTAGGTGACGGCCGTGGCCAGGTTGAGTTCGAGCACGAGGCCGGCCTCGCGGATGGCATCGTCATCGAGTGCATCGAGCGCCGCGTCGAGTTCATCATGGGTGGCGACCACGCGCTGGCCTGAGCCGCCGATGCCCTGGCCCGGCTTGGTCCGGATCGCGGAACCTGCGGCCAGCAGCGAGCGTCCTGCGCGTCGTGCATCGTCGAGGTTGAACACGGTCAGCCCCGGCAGCACGAACGGCGCCAGCGCCGCACCCAATGCGTGCGACCACCCCTGCGGAAGGTCGCGCGCATCGTCAGGCGACGGGTGCGTGATCGACTTTGTCGCCACGAACGGGAACGGCACCACGCCACCGAACAGGTCGTCAGGACCGTGGATGCCGAAGCGCGCTGCTTCCCCTGCCAGCAAGGTACGGTCGGGAACAAAGTAAGGCGGTCCGTCGGAAGTAAGTTCTGAGTACTCGCCGCCGTAGTCCACGCCGAGCACACCGGCCAGACGCTGCGCGGCCCACTGCCGGGTCGCCTTTTCGTGGATGCCGCGCTTGCGCATGAGCACCAGGTCCACCACCGGACCGCGATGGTCTGCCTCGCGACCGAACGCACCGGTCATCGGCATTCAGTCCCTCGGTCTGGCCGGTACGAACGGCGACACCGGATCGCTGGCCGGAAAGGTTTCCTGCAGCGCCTCGTCCAGGTTGTCGCTCTCGTGGCGCTTGCGTCGCATCCGCTCGCCGGCGCCCTTGTCATCGGGTTTGACGGTGTCGGATTTGCGCGAGCGATGAATGGGCGGATCCTTCCGGTCCTGGTGTCCGGCCATTGCCTGCTCCGTGTCGGCTGGGTTCGCTTCGACGATACCGACGCGGCGCTAATGCGACGTGAGGAATGCGCTGGGACGAGATGATCAGCGCCAGGCGCTGCCGACCTGCACGTAGAACGTCTCGTCCTCCGGGCCCCAGGCATAGTCGATGCCGGTGTACAGGCCGAGCTGCCGGGCGAGCAGGTAGCGCACGCCGGTGCCCTTGGCGACCTGGGTCTGGCCGTCGCCGAAGCTGTTGTGGCGGCCCCAGGTGCGACCGCCGCCGACGAATCCGATCAGCGCCCAGCGCGGCGTCACGTTCCAGCGCAGTTCCGTTTCCAGCGTGGCCGCGCGGGTGTCCTGGTAGCGTGCCGAGCCGATGCCGCGCAGGTCGATGTAGGGCAGCCGGTAGAACGGCACATCGCCATTGGCCCAGCGCGCATCGATACGGCCACCGAGAACGAAGCGCTCGTCCGCCGACGACAGCTTACCGAAGGGCAGGTAACCGAAGGCGTGGCCGCGGTAGCTCTGGAAATCGTTGTCGCTGCCGATCAGGTCGTCGTAGAAGTTGCCCTCGATCATCCCCAGCCAGCCGCTGTTGGGCGTGAACGAGTTGTCGCGGTCATCGAACTCCAGCGACAGGCCCAGGCCCGAGCTGCGCTCGCTCAGCTCCTTCGGCGTGAACTGGTTGCGGTCGGTATCGATGTCGAAGCCGATGTCCAGGTCCATGTAGATCCAGGCCAGTCCGACGAACAGGTCCTGCTCGCCCACGCGCCTGAACACCTGCTGCAGCGACATCACGCCGTCCATGTTGTAGCCGATCTTCTGCGGCGCCAGGAACCGCCCCGGCGTGTAGAAATCGAGGTTGATGTCGGTCTTGGCGACACCGCCGCGGTAGCGCCACTGGTCGTCCTTGAAATGCAGGATCGCGCCGCCGCCGTAGGCCTTGCTGCCATTGGACGTGCGCACGCCGCCGAAGCCATAGATGTTCGGCGGCACCATCGTCTTGCGACCGTCGGCACTGGTGCGCGTGGTCGCCGCGCCCTCAGGCCGGTGGAAGAAAGTCAGGGCGACGCCGCCGCCGGTGCCCAGGGCGGGGTCGGTGATGATGATCGGCACCGGCAGGAAGCCCTTGTGCTCGAGCAGCCAGCGCGACATGTCGAAGTCGCCGTCGTGCGGGTCCTTGAGCAGCGTCTTGACCGGCTCGTGCGCGGGCTTGTCCGGTGTTGCCGGCGCGTCCTGGGCTTGCGCCGCCGATGCGAGCGAGGCAAGCAGCAGCATGGCTGACGTGGTGTGAAAGCGCATTGCGGGCTGCCCGCTCAGAACGAAATGCTGGCCGAGACCATGAATGGATCGCCTTCGAGGCGGTTCTCGACGTCGAACTCCTTGAGCCAGCGCGCGGAGAATTCGACCTGGCCGCCGTCCCACTTCTTGGCGTAGGTGGCGATTGGCCCCAGTGCGAGCGAACGGCCCTTGAAGCCGTCCAGGCGGTCGGCGAGCGCACTGTCGTCGTCTTCGATCTGTTCGATCCAGCCGCCGACGCCGCCGATGCCCCAGCCGTTGCCGAAGCGCTTGACCAGCAGCGAGTCGACGCGGAACACCGCGCCGTTCTGGTAGTCGGTGGCCTCGTTCTCGGTGTAGATGTCGACCGCGGTCGTGGTGCTCCACTCCAGCGTGCCCTTCTGGAACAGCTGGGTGTAACCGACGGTCGGCGAGAAGGTCCAGTTGTTGAGGCTGGGATTGGCCAGGCGTCCGGTCTCGTACTCGCCGGTCGGTGCGTAGATGTACAGCGACAGCGACACGTGGCGCAGCGGGTCGATGTGGTAGCTGGCGATCACCGGCGCGAAGAACGCATCGAACAGACCGCTGGCGTTGTCGTCGCGAGTGCCGCTGATCGGACCGAGGCGGACATTGGCGTCGGCGCCCACGTCGATGAAGGGGATCGTCGCCATCGAGGCGAAGTTCCAGTGGCCTTCACCGGTGTCCCAGATGTACACGCCGGTGATGGACATCATGTCGAACGTGCCTTCCAGCCCGACCGAGGTGACGCCGCCGATCGGAATCTCGCGTCCACCGCCGATGTCGCCGGAGTAGTGGATGTAGGCGATTTGCATGTTCCAGCCCGGCGTCGGCGGAATCAGTCCCGAATAGGACGCCGCCTGCAGGCCGGTGATGGGACGTCCGACCGCGCCTTCAGTGGCGTGCGCCGGCGTGAGGATGGCAGCGGCACTGATGGCCGCTGCGACGATGGAACCACGGATGGTGTTGTTCATTCAGGCCCCCCGGCCGTTCTCGTATCAGCGCCGCCGGAAACCGCCGCCTCCGCGGCCGCCGCCCATGCTCGGCCTGAAGCCGCCAACCGGGCGGTTGTAGCCACCGGCGGGCCGGTTATAGCCACCGGCCGGGCGGTTGTAGCCGCCCGCGGGACGGTTGTAGTTGCCACCGGAACCCATGTTCGACGGGCGTCCGCCGTAGCTGCCGCCGGTAATGCGCTCGTTGCCGCGATCGCGCGCCATGCGTTCGCCGTCGAGGTCGCGCGTCTGGCCGCTCAGGTTCTTCGATGCGTCCGGGCGCGTGACCTGGCTCCAGCCGTTCTCGTCGTGCTTGTAGACGTTTCCGTCCTTGCCGGCGTAGACGTTGTCGTTGACGTTGACCACGCCGCCATGACTGAGCGAGCCGGTGTCGGCGTTGTAGTGGAAGCCGCCGACGCCCTTGGCATCGACACGATTGCCCTGGCTGTCGAATCCACCGACACCTGCCGCGCCGTTGGGCCCGGCAACCGCGCCACCGGCGCTCTGCGTGACCCGTCCGGTGTTGGTGTTGACGGTGGTGCGGCTGCCGCCTGCGGCCGCCTGGCCGGTGTACGGATTGACCGCGACCGCACCGCCGCCGGCGACGACGCGACCGGTTTGCGGGTTGTAGCGGATGCCCTGCGCACCGGCGGTGGTGGTGCCGGTGTAGATGTTGGTGTTGACGCCGGCACGGCCGACGCCGCGGCCGCCGGTGGCTTCGTTGTAGTAACCACCGCGTCCACCGCGGCCGACATTGCCGGTCCACGGATCAGCCCATGCGGCGGCGGTGCCGCGAACGGCGGCGTTGCCCCAGTGGCCGTAGACATTCCATGCGGCCGCGCCACCGCCCCAGTAGCCCCAGCCGTATCCCGGGCCATACCACGGACCCCACCACGGGCTGTAGGGCCCGTACCAGCCGCCGTACCAGCCCCAGCCGTAGCCGAACGTCCAGCCGACCCAGGCGTTCCAGCCGAAGTACACGCCCATGCCGTAGGTCGCCGGGCAGCCGTACCAGTACGCGCCGACCCATGGATCGCAGGCGTAGCCGGTGCCGTAGACGACCACGTTGTCGGTCACCACCGTGCCGTAATAGCCAGGCGTGTAACCGACATAGACTTCGTCATCGCTGCTGCCATACACGCGCACGTAGGTGACGTAGTGAAGCGGCGAACTGGTCGGGATCGAGTAGATCTCGGGCGGCACGCTGGTCGCTACGGCCCACGGCCCGGTCGCCGCGCTGGCGCTGAACCAGATGCCCTTGTCGACCGCGTAGAAACTGTTGGCCGCGACCTTGATCACCGGCACGGCGGTGTTGTGCGCGTACTGCAGCGTGGTGCCGCCGATGGAGACGAACTGCGGCGCGCCGTCGTACTGCACGTTGAGCTTGGCTTCGTTGCGCTTGACCGTCGCGTTCTGCGGGATGTCGTTGGCGATGAGTGCCTCGCGCGATTCTGGCGTGTTCGGGATCGAGGCCAGCACGCCGCTCTTCGGGCTGTCCGGCGGAATCTTCGCGAACTCGGCCGGCAGGCTCGACGGCGGCACATGGCGCCACGGACCCTTGGCGGTGGCGGCGGTGAACCAGCGGCCCGACACCAGCACGTACCAGGCATTGTCGGCAGAGCCGTCGAGCAGCACGTCGGCGCCGGTATTGTCGACGTAGCTCAGCTTCGTCCCCGGGATGGCGACGAACTGCGGGTCGCCCTGCACCGAAATCAGCTCCGACGGGTGCGTGCGCACGTAGATGCCGGGCGCCCTGCCGGAGGCGAAGTCCTGCTTGAGCGCGTCGGGCGGATTGTCGAACGTGTCGACATCCTTGCCGGCCTTGGCCATCGCCTGGGTCAGCGCGGCGTCGACATTGGCCGTCGCCGTCCATGGCCCGGCCAGCGCGGGCGCCGTCGACCAGTGCCCGGCGACGTTGGTGTAGTACTTGCCGCCCTGCTGCAGCAGCAGCGAGCGGGTGTTGATCACCCGCTGCACGCCCGACACGCCGCTGGGCTTGAGCGCCGGTTCGCCATCGACGAGCAGCAGCACCGCTGGCGTGGTGCTGAAGATGATGTCGGGCGGATCGTTCTTCACCGGCAGCGATGGCGGCAACCTGGCGTCGACCTTGGCAATGGCCAGGGCCGACTCGAGCATGTCGAGCGACACGGTCAGGGTCGATTTGGTCTTCAGCTGCTGGCGCGCCAGCTCCAGGTACTGGGCCTGCTTCGCGGTCGCGGTGGGGAAGCTGGCCGACGGCAACTGCAGGTCGGTCAGCACCACCGCACGCGCTTCCTTGTCGATCTCGGTGCGCGCCTGGAACTGCACGACACCGTAGTCGAACGACGCCTCCGACTTGCCGTCCTTGCCGGTGTGGACACCCGACTTCACCGCCATCACGAAGCGGCCCTTGAGCTGGTTGCCCTCCCAGCTGTCGTACTGCGGCTGGTGCACGCTGAAGCTGGTGCCCTGCACGGTGAAGTCACGCGGGAACGGACGCGCATCGATGGTGACTGCCGACGTCCCTGCTGCCGGTGCACCCTGCGCGACCACCTGCGGTACGCCCAGGATGGCTGTCCCGACGAGCGCGGCGATGACCAGGCTCAGGACCGGAACGATGGGATTGATGCGCATGACTTACCTCGGTGCAGGGAAACGTGGACGGTTCGTGGTGGAGCTGGCGAAGGCGGGCGTGGTGCAGTGGGCAACCGCCCGGCTCAGCCGGGCGGATTGACGACGACGTACTGCACGCTGGTGCCCGCGTACTGCGGCTGGTACCAGGTGCTTCCGCACTGCTGGTAGGCCACGCCATTGATCACCGAAGTCACGCAGCTGGGCGGCACCGTGTTGACGATCGATCCCACCGCTGCGGCGGTAAGCGCAACCGCACCGGTGACGGCCGCGGCAGTGGCGACGGGGTGATCGTCCCAGCCGCCGTTCCAGCCGTTGTCGACATCGATGTTGACGTCGTTGTGGATGTTGGTATTGCGGTTGACATTGGTGTTGCGGTTGACGTTGGTATTGCGGTTGACGTTGGCATTGGCGTTGCGGTTGACGTTCGCGTTGCCGCCGCGATTCACGTTGCCCGCGTGGTGGCCGCCGCCGCCGCCGGCTCGTGCGCCTGACGCGTGGTTGACGCTGGTACGTGCGCCGCCACGGGCGTCAGCGTCGAAGCTGACTGCCATCAGTGCGGTGGTCCCGGCCAACAAGCCAAGGCCCAGGCCGAGCGCGGTGACGTTGTGACGAATGCTCATGGCGACTTCTCCTCGACGGCGACCACGTCCACCTCGACCATCTCGATGCGGTGCGAATCCTTGGGCGGTGCGAACGTGAAGGCGCTGTCCTTGAGACCGGCAGCGGTGTTCCAGGTCAGCGTGCTGGCGTACTGCGGCTGCGCCGGATCGTCGGTGGTGGTGATGACCAGGCGACGCGGCAACGGCTTGGGACCGGCTTCGATCCAGACCTGCCAGTCGACGCCTTCCTGGCGGAACGCGTACTGCGAGGTGATGGTTCCGCCGATGCGCGCCGGGCCGACCCGCGTCGCCGACTTCAGTGCCGACGTCGGTGCCTGGTCGGTGCCCCACAGGAACAGGTCCGCCAGCGGTATCTCGATGCCGTACTTCTGCTCGACGGCGCCCAGCATCTCGCGGATGGTCGGCGGTGCATCGACGGTGGCGTAGTACTTCGCCTTCGGCCCGTAGACGGTCAGCGACTTGCCGTCGTAGAACAGCTGGCGCTCCTTGCGGTCGCTGCGCAGGTCAAGCTGGAGCTTGTCAGGCGCGCGTACCTTGTAATCGAGATCGCCGGCGAACTGCAGCTTCTGCCCGTCTTCCACCACGATGTCGAGAGTGGTGTCGGCGTGGACGGTGAAGTCCTTGAGCGAGCGCAGGTACTTGCCCATGGCTTCCAGTGCAGCCACGGCTTCGGGCTCCACGTCCGGAGCAGGCGCGGGCGCCGCTGCCGCTGTCGGCGCCTTGGCGGCCTTGGGCGGCGCGGCCATGGCCATCGGCGCGGCGAGCGCCAGGCACAGACCTGTGATCAACGCGGTGTGACGCATGTCGTTCTCCTCGAATGGGGCGGTCACGGGCCGCCGTCAGTGCGTGCCTGCGCAGCGGGGCGCGCAGGCACCGGTGTGGTCACGGGGCCTTCGTCACGGCAGGCGTCTTCCACTGGTCATCGAGCAGCGCCTGCTTCGGCCAGTAGTAGCGCATGAACATCACGAACGGTCCGTTCGGCGCGGGCAGCCAGTTGGCTTCCTTGTCCTTGCCGGGGGACTGCGACTGGACATGGATCGTCAGCCCGCCATCGCTGTCCTTCTTCATTCCCGACAGCATCGGCGAATTGATGAGGTAGCGGTCGATCGGGTTCTTCACCAGCAACTGCTGCGGCAGGTCGTACATGGTGACCGACCAGAACGCGTTGACCGGCGGCAGCTGCCCCGGCGCGAAGCGCAGTGTGTACTTGCCCTTGCTGCCATCAAGCGGCTGGCCGTCGGCGTCCTTGTCGAGGATCGGATACATCGCCTCCTCGCGCGAATTGGCGCCGATGCCGACCTGAGTGCCGGTGGCGCGCGCGACGTAGTCGTTCTTCAGGAACTCGCGGGTGCCGAACAGCATGTCGGTCTTGCCGCCGAGCGAGGCGCGCCTGTCGTCGATCTGCTTCTGGCCATCGGCCACGCCCTGCTTCACGGCCGCCTGCAGTTCCGGCGACAGCATGCCCGGGTCGAAGGGCTTGCCCGGTTCGATGCCAAGGCGGGCGAAGCGCTGCATCAGCGCGGTCTCGCTAGGGTTGGGCGGCTGCGCGAACTGCAGCAGGAATGCGAGCTGATTGAAGAACTCCGGCGACTCGGTGTCCTTTCCTGGCGCAATGGGATTGGGCCACTCGACCGCTGGCGCTGCCGGCGGTGCGGGGGTGCCGAGGAACGCCGACAACGGCTGCACCTTGTAGCCGGCCTGGATCTTCTTGACGTTCGCCAGGTCGGCGGGATTGAACATCTGCGTACGGCCGACCACGGTGACCAGATCAGTCTCGGAGCGGATCACCTTGGTGATGCCCTTGGGGGGCGCGCCCTGCCACTTCGGTCCGGCGATGAGGAAACTGCCGCCGTCGTTGCCGGTGGTGCGGCTGCCGATGTAATCGAAGTTGAAGGTGTACAGGTCCATCAACTGGAAGACGAAGTAGCGGCCCGTCTCCATCTTCGGCACGGTGATAACCGCAGGCTCGGCGCGAAGGTCGAGCGCTGCGAAGGTGTAGGGCGTGTCGGAGTTGGGCGTGACGAAGGCGGTGTCTGCGGGCGTGAACACGCGCGCCATGTTGAGGACGGTGTTGAATGGGCCCTGGTACTGCTGGCCTCCCTTGTCGATCGAGTACGCGTGCATCGTCTTGTACTGGTCGACCAGCGGAACACCGTAAACGTAGGCATCGCGGGCGATTTCACGCGCCTCGGCCGCAGTCAGCGCGCCGGCCTGGCCGGCGGCGGGTGCCTGCGCGCTCGTCGATGCCGGAGCAGCTGCTTCGGGAGATGTCGCCTGGTCGCTCTTGCTGCATGCGGAAAGCAGCAATGCTGTCATCGCCGCGAGCGCAACGCCTGAAATCGCGGGGCGGATGTGGTGTCGTGGGGCGGTCATTCCATCGTCCTTTGGTGTGCGCACAGCTGCTGTCCGCCCACGCCGCGCACCAACGGCGCGCGCAGCAGCGCAGGTCACTCGGCGGGCAATCCGCCCGCGTCGGCGCTGAACTTCCTTGCGAGTTCACTCAGGCCGGATGATTCATTGCTGGTACATTTCTGCCCGCGATGCGTGAAAAGGCTGTGATGGCATTGCGCGGCAATGGCTGTGGCAAAACAGCGCCGCGGCAAGTGCGCCAGGCCATTCATACTTGCGTTGCAGATGTGATCCAGCAGGCCGGTTCGGGTTGAGTGCCATCAACGCAGCAATCAACGCACAGGGGCAAAATCAATCGTGATCACCAGGCTTCCCGGGTGGGTGTGGACAGGTGCGTGGGTGCTGTCGTTCATCGCCGGAATCATCAACGTCGTCGGCCTGCTCGGCTTCGAGCACCAGGCGATCACGCACCTGACCGGCACCACGTCCCTGCTCGGTGCCGCGGTTGCCGATGGTGACGGGCATGGCGCGATCCACTTCGGCGTCATGATCCTGGCGTTCGTGCTGGGCTGCGCCCTGAGCGGGTTCATCGTGCAGGACAGCGCACTGAAGCTCGGACGACGGTATGGCGTCGCGCTCCTGATCGAGTCGTGCCTGCTGTTCGCCGCAGTGCATCTGCTCGGACATCGCAGTGCGTTCGGGATGTATGCCGCGGCAACCGCCTGCGGCCTGCAGAATGCGCTGGTCAGTACCTACAGCGGCTCGGTCGTGCGCACGACGCATGTTTCCGGGATGTTCACCGACCTGGGCATCTCCCTCGGGCATGTGCTGCGCGGCCTGGCGGTCGATGCGCGCAGGCTCCGCCTGTGCGTGCTCGTCATCTCCGGGTTCCTTTGCGGAGGAATCGCCGGCGCACTGGTGTTCCGCAGCATCGGTTATGCCGCGCTGCTGGTGCCGGCGAGCCTGACGGCGGCGGTGGCGCTGTCGTATGTCGTCTATCGGTTGCGCCAGGGCGGGTCGTCGCAGGCCGGGCCGGGCGGCCTGGCACGCTGATCGCAGGGCGCGAAAACAAAAAACCCCGCGCGAGGCGGGGTTTTCTGCGATACCGAATGGTGGCTATGGGTGGACTCGAACCACCGACCCCAGCATTATGAGTGCTGTGCTCTAACCGGCTGAGCTACATAGCCACGCGGTGAACCGCGAATTATTCATGCCGAGGGGGTCCTCGTCAATCGTCTTTTGACGGACCGTCCTGGCGTCGCCTGCTTTGCAGAGCTTGTCGTCCCGGCGTACGGCATGGCAGAGTCGGACACAGTGAATTCAGGAGTCCGCATCGTGATCGATCCGGACGGCTACCGACCCAACGTCGGCATTGTACTGATGCACCCCGACGGACGCCTGTTCTGGGCGCGACGAGTGCATCGCGACGGCTGGCAGTTCCCGCAGGGCGGGATGAACAGCGACGAGACGCCCCTGGAGGCCATGTATCGCGAGTTGCGCGAGGAAACCGGCCTGCTCCCGGAGCACGTCGAGGTCCTGGGCGCGACCCCCGGCTGGCTGCGCTACCGGCTGCCGCAGCGGGCGATCCGACGCCACGACCGCCTGGTCTGCATCGGCCAGAAGCAGGTCTGGTTCCTGCTGCGCCTGACCGGCCAGGAGTCGGACCTGCGCCTGGACCTGACCGACAAGCCCGAATTCGACAACTGGCGCTGGGTCGACTTCTGGTACCCGGTCGAGCACGTGGTGATGTTCAAGCGCGGGGTCTACGCCCGTGCGCTCAACCACCTGGCCCCGGCCGCCCGCCAGGTCGCCGGCCCCCAGGCAGTGCCCGCGCCGGGCCCGGAGTTCCATTGCCACGACCCCCGCACCCAGGCCCGCAACCGCCAGAGGGCGCGCTGGAGGGGTCCCGGCGGGGCTGAACCCGGGCAGGGGACGCGTTAATGAAAATCACTGCCCGTATTTATTGACAATCATTCTCATCCATGGCGGAATGGACCCCGCAGCCGATCCGGCTGTCAGCCAAGTCCAGCCCGCCGTGTACGTCTGCATCTGCAATGGGGTTACCGATCACGACATCCGCCAGGCCGCCGACGCGGGCTGCAGCAGCGTGACCGAACTGACCATGCGCACCGGCGCCGGCGCCAACTGCGGCAGCTGCCTGGACATGGCCGCATCGATGCTCGATGCCGCCCGTTCGGTCCGTGAGCTGCCGTTCGCGGTAATGCAGCAGGCCGCCTGACCCGGCCGTGCCGCGGGCCCGTGCCCGCCCCCAATCGACACTGATTCCTGCTCGCGATTGCACTCGATTCGCGTTCCGTCACGCGATTCGTGAACGGGGTAGAGTCCGCCCATTGCACGCACAAGGAGCCGGGCCATGAAGGGCGACGCCAAGGTCATCGAATACCTCAACAAGGCGCTCTACAACGAGCTGACCGCGATCAACCAGTACTTCCTGCACGCCAAGATGCTGAAGAACTGGGGCCTGAAGGAACTCGCCGACCACGAGTACCACGAGTCGATCGACGAGATGAAGCACGCGGACAAGCTGTCCGAGCGCATCCTCTTCCTCGATGGCCTGCCGAACTTCCAGGCGCTGGGCAAGCTGCGCATCGGTGAGAACCCGCGCGAAGTGCTGTCGTGCGACCTGGCCCTCGAGCTTGAAGCGCTGCCGATGCTGCGCGAGGCCATCAAGTACTGCGAGACGGTGGGCGACTATGTCAGCCGCAAGCTGTTCGCCGACATCCTCGATTCCGAGGAAGAGCACGTCGACTGGATCGAGACGCAGCTGTCGCTGATCGAACGCCTCGGCGAGCAGAACTACCTGCTGACCAAGATCGAGGAGTAGCCGGGCGCATCCCGGCGGCACGACCTCAAAGACGCCGCCGGCCAAACCGGCGGCGTTTTCCGTTCCAGGTAGCCCGGGTAAGCGAAGCGCACCCGGGGTCATGCGCGCCAACCCCGGGTGCGCTTCGCTTGCCCGGGCTACACGGCGCCTGGCCGTGGCGCGCGGCGGAACAGCGTCCGCCACACCCACCACAGCAGCAGCGCCAGTACCACGCTGATCAGCACCACCAGCGTCAGGGCGATCCACGGATGGGCGAACACCAGCGCAAGTCCGCCGATGGTGGCCAGGTCCTCGGTGATCGAGGCGGTCCAGTTGCTGACAGGTTCCGGCGAAGTGTTCAGCAGCGCTCGCGATCCGGCCTTGAGCACGTGACTGGTCAACGCGATGCCGGCGCCGGCTGCCAGTGCGCCGCCACCGAGCTGGCCGTCGGGCGACAGCGTCGCCGCGGCGAGGAACGCGCCAGCGGGAACACGCAATAGCGTATGCAGCAGGTCCCAGCCCGAATCGACGCCGGGGATCTTGTCGGCGAAGAATTCCGCCGCCGCCAGGACGCCCGATACCCCCAGCACCCAGGGCGAGGCGGTCACTTCCAGCGCCTGGGGCAGGTCGAGCCAGCCGAAGAAGCCGGCCAGGCCGACCCCGAACACGGTCAGGTAGACCCGGATGCCGGCGAGCCAGGCCAGGACTACACCAATTGCGAACAGGTGCGCATCCGTCACGGCTTTTACCTCGCTAGACTGTGGTCCGAGTATAGGGGCAGGGGATCCGGTGGCGCAGGCCATCGGCACGCATGCTGATGAACAAACCGCCACGCAAGGCGCCACCGCCGCGTTTCACCATCGTCCAGCAGCGCCCAGACCGGCGTGGGCTGATCGTCACCGTGTTGGCCCTCGCCTGGGTCGCCTCGCTGACGGTTGCCTGGATCGGTGCCGAACGACGCGCCGCACCGCGGCTGCCGGAGCTGACCGCGCAGCTCGATGCCACCCGCTCGCAGCTCGACCACTGGCGCGGAAAGGCCGAAGCGCTGGAGCAGCGCGAAGCCACCCTGTCGCGTTCGGACCAGATCAGCCGCGTCGCCAACAAGCAGGTCCAGAACGAGCTGGCCGAGCGCGAGGAGGAAATCTCCGACCTGCGTTCCAACATCGCCTTCTACGAGCGGCTGGTCGGGGCCACCGGCCAGGCCAAGGGGCTCAGCGTGCACTCGGCGCAATTCTCGCCGGAGACCGGCGGCACCTGGCGCTACCAGATCGTGCTGACGCAGAACCTCAACAAGGGCGCGATCAGCCGCGGCAAGCTGCGCTTCAACGTCGAAGGCGTGCGCGACGGCAAGCTCGCATCGATCGGATGGGACGAGCTGCACCAGCGCAACGGCTGGCCGGCGCAGGACTATTCGTTCCGCTACTTCCAGCAGCTCGGCGGCAGCGTCATGCTGCCGGCGGGATTCACCCCGCAGCGGGTACGCGTGTCGCTGCAGAACGGCGACGTCGCCATCGAACAGAGCGTGGGCTGGAGCCACGGCGGCACCATCGCCAGCCTCTGAGTCACCCTACCAGGCATCCATACGCAGCAACTACGGCCTGCTAGTGCAGGCCAACAACCGGAAACACTGACTGATGTTCAAGAACAAGACGGGCGCACACGATGGCCAGGTCGACACCCTGATCGGGCCGCAAGTGGTGATCCGCGGCGACCTGCTGTTCAGCGGCGGGCTCTATGTCGAAGGCCGGATCATCGGCAAGGTGATCGCGCAGGACGGGCAGAAGGCAACGCTGACGCTGGCCGAGCAGGGCAGCATCGAAGGCGAGGTGCGCGCACCGGTGGTGGTGATCAACGGCCAGCTCAGCGGCGATGTCTACGCCAGCGAGCGGGTCGAACTGGCGGCCAAGGCCCGGGTCCAGGGCAACGTCCACTACCAGGTGGTCGAGATGCTGGCCGGTTCGGTGCTCACTGGCCGCCTGATCCACGCCGAAGCCCATGACGAGGCCCGCGCATTGGCTGAAGGCCATCTGGACGTCCACCCCGCTTTGGGCTGACCGTCACAGTCAGGCGCGGTAGGCTGGTCGCCGGAACATCCAGTGGCGACCGGCATGACCCAACCCGATCCTGAGGTTCCCGAAGTACCCTCGACGCCCGCAGAACCCGGGCCATCCGGCGAGTCCGGGCCTGCCGCAGCGGCGGCGGCACCGGCGTGGCCGGTCATGCAGGTGCAGACGCGCTGGGTGACCATCGCCGGCCTGTTGCTGGTGCTGGCACTGGGCTTTGGCGCCTGGGGACTGTGGCGTGTGCTCGCGCCGGTCCCGGGTGACCCGCAGGCCCTGCTCGATGAGAGCCAGCGCACCACGCGCGGGCAGCAGACGCAGATCGACCAGCTGCAGCAGCGCGTGTCGACCCTGACCCGCTCCGACCAGATCAGCCGCGAGGCCAACCGCGACCTGCAGAGCACGCTGGCCGAGCGCGACGAGGAAGTCGCTGCGCTGCGCGCCGATGTCGCCTTCTACGAGCGCCTGGTGGGCAGCACCGCGCAGCGCCGTGGCCTGGCTGTGCACGCGCTGCGGCTGCAGCCGCAGAACGACACCGCCTGGCACTTCACCACCACCCTGACCCAGAACCTCAACCGCGGCGCCGTCAGCACCGGCGAGCTGAGCATCACCATCGAGGGCACCCGCGCCGGCAAGCTGCAGAAGCTGGCCTGGGGCGAGCTGCGCCAGCAGCCGGGTGCGACCGGCGTGCCGTACTCGTTCAAGTACTTCCAGCAGGTCGAAGGCGACGTGTTCCTGCCGGCCGATTTCACCCCGGTGCGGGTGAGCGTGCGTCTGGTGCCCAAGGCGGGCGCGGCGATCGAGCAGTCGTTCACGTGGGCGGATGCGATCCGCGACGTCGCGCCGGCGACCGCGGAGGAGTGAGGGAGCTGCTCCTTCGCCCGTCCCCGGCCCCTCCCTGAGGGCAGGGGAGGGAGCCAACAGGCCGCAAGGCTTGAACGCCGCCGCCGCGCCCCCCATCCTGATCGGATGGAAACGCTCATCCCCACGCTCGCGACGCCGGATTACCAGTCGCTCGATCGCCCGTTGCAGTTCACTTCCGCGGCTGCCAGCAAGGTCCGCGAACTGATCGCCGAAGAGGGCAACGCTGCCCTCAAGCTGCGCGTCTACATCCAGGGCGGCGGCTGTTCCGGGTTCCAGTACGGTTTCGAGTTCGACGACCAGCAGGGCGAGGACGACCTGGCCGTGCACACCGACGGCGTCACCCTCCTGGTCGACCCGCTGAGCCTGCAGTACCTGATGGGCGCGCAGGTCGACTACACCGAAAGCCTGCATGGCGCGCAGTTCGTGATCCGCAATCCGAACGCAAAGACCACGTGCGGCTGCGGTTCCTCGTTCGCGGTGTGAGTATCGAACCGGCACCCTTCGCCTTCGTCGAGGCGGGCAACGATTCTGCCTGCCTCGCCGCGCTCGATCGCGCCGACCGCCTGCGCGATGCACCCGATGCACTGAACCGGTTGTGGCCGCAGGCGCGTGTCGTGCTGCTCGACGAGCGCGGCGATGCCTATGCCGATGACGACGGCAACCTGCTGGCACCACACGGCGAACAGATCAGCGAAGGCCCTGGCGGCATCGGTGCCGCGGTCTTCCTTGGCCTCGACGCCCAGGGCGGAGCCTGGTTCGCACTCGAAGGCGCACTGACCGCCTTCGTGGCGCCGCGCCGGGTCGACCTGCGCAGCGCCGCGGCGCTGTGGCCGGGATTCGAGGCGAGCGTGTTCGCCCAGGCGCGCGCGCTGCAGCACTGGCGCAGCCGTCATCGCCATTGCGGCGTCTGCGGTGGCGAAGTCGCGTTGTCGCGTGCCGGCTGGCAGGGACGCTGCACGCAGTGCGGCGCCGAACATTACCCGCGCACCGACCCGGCCGTGATCGTGGCGGTCAGTGATGGCGCGCGTTTGCTGCTCGGGCGCCAGAAGACGTGGCAGGCGCGACGCTATTCGGTGATCGCCGGCTTCGTCGAGCCGGGCGAATCACTCGAGCAGACGGTGGCGCGCGAAGTGCTGGAGGAGACCGGCGTGCGCGTGCGTCGTTGCCGCTACCTGGCCTCGCAGCCGTGGCCGTTCCCGGGCGCACTGATGCTCGGCTTCAGCGCCGATGCCGAGGGCGACGAGCCGCAGGTCGGCGACGAGCTCGAGGAAGCACGCTGGTTCACCCGCGAGGAAGTGCTCGCGGCGCGCGCCCGTGGTGAATGGGGCGGTGCCCGCGACGACGGCGAAGGCGCCGTGCTGTCGCCCGGCATCTCGATCTCGCGATGGCTGATCGAACAGTGGCTGCAGGCCGGCGAAGGCAGCCCGGCACCTGAGAACCCGCCGCACTCCGTGTGACACTGTCGCGGTGACCGACGCACGTCCATGACATCGATCGGCGGATGATCCTAGAATCGACCCGGTCGACACGATCGACACGATGTCCGGAGAGCCTGCGCAATGTCCGCAACCCTGATCGCCGTTGTCGTCGCACTGGTGCTGGGCCATCTGGCGCAGTCGCTGGCGGCGTCGGTGCGTGACTACAGCTGGTATCGCAACTGGCTGCGCTGGCTCGATGCACGCCTGTCGTCGAACGACTTCTGGCGCGGACGCTGGGGCATCGTGATCGCGCTGGTGCCGCCGCTGCTTGCGGTCAGCCTGTTCCAGTTGGCATTGCTCGAGCCGTTGTGGGGCCTGGCCGGCCTGGCCTTCGCGATCGCCGTCCTGTTCTACGCCTGGGGTCCGCGCGACCTGGACCTCGATGTCGAGGCGATCGCCGCGGCGGGCGATCCGACGTCGCGTCGCGCGGCGGCCGCGCGCCTGTGGCCCGAAGGCGAGATGCCGGCAACGCTCGACGGGCCCTCGCTGATCGAGGCGGTGTTCCGCAATGCCCAGCAGCGCTGGTTCGGCGTGCTGTTCTGGTTCCTCGTGCTCGGTCCGGTCGGTGCGTTGCTGTACCGGTTCGCGGTGCTGGCGGCGCAGGGCGAAGCAGCAAGCGAACTGCCCGGCGAGACGCGCCTGGGCGCCCGCAAGCTGCTGGCCCTGCTCGACTGGCCGGTGGCGCAGCTGATGACGCTGTCGCTGGCGCTGGTCGGCAATTTCGACACGGTGCTGGGCAGCTGGCGCGAAGCCGGCGGCGCCTCGTTCGACCTCGATCGTCCCTTCCTCGGCGCGGTGGCCCGGGCCAGCGTGAAGTGCGAGCTTGCCGATGAGGCCGCCGACTATGCCGATGACAACGGCGGCAGCGCCGAAGTCGGCGAAGGCGGCCTGCCGGTGCCGCCACCGATGCCGCCGGCCTGGTCGGCCGACCTGCCGGAACTGCGCGATGCAATGAGCCTGGTGTGGCGCAGCCTGCTGGTCTGGCTGGCGGTGCTGGCGCTGTTCGTCATCGCCGGCTGGGTCAGCTGACCATCGCCGATCCGCTCGCCGTCAGCCGTGCAGCTGGATGCGCCCGAGTTCTTCCATGATCTGCTGGTACTTCGCCCAGCCGCCGCTGTAGACGAACAGCACCACCACGCACAGGCCGGCGAGGATCAGGCAGGTGGTGATCCAGCACCACACCTTGGCGTTGTGTGAAGCATCGCCGGCGCCGGCACTGTCGCCGGCGTTGAGCCTGCGATTGACCAGCAGCGCATACACGATCGCCACGATGCCCGAGATCGCGCCGAGGATGCAGAAAGTGAGCATCGAGGCGACGGTGGCCAGGACCGCCCACAGCAGGTGGGTGGGAAGCGACGACGGCGAGGTCGTCTCTTCCGGTGGCAACGTGCTCATCGACGGCCCTCGCAGGGTGGTCCGGGTCGATGCTAGGTAGTCGCCTGTCGCGATGGCGTGGTGACGGCCCGCGCTGGCGCCTCAGGCCGCGTCGCCGCGCAGCTCGCGCACCCTCGCTTCCAGGGTCGGCGCGTCGGCCGCGCCACCGTCGATCGGCGCCTGCGCGATCACCTCGACCGTCGCACGCAGGCGTCGCGGCACCCGCATCCGGCCCAGGCGTCCGTCGCGGCGGCTCCACATGCTGGTCCACATGTTGCGCAGTGCCATCGGCACCACCGGCACCGGGCGCCGTTCGAGGATGCGCTCGACACCGGACTTGAACGGCGCGATCGCGCCGTCCTTGCTCAGCCCGCCCTCGGGGAAGATGCCGACCAGCTCGCCGGCGGCCAGCGCCGCATCGATCTCCTCGAACGCGCGCTGCATCAGCACAGGATCCTCTTTGGCGCCCGCGATCGGGATCGCCTTGGCGGTGCGGAAGATCCAGCTCATCACCGGGATGTTGAAGATCTTGTAGTACATGACGAAGCGCACCGGTCGCGGAATGCTCGCGGCCAGGATCAGCGCATCCATGTAGCTGACGTGGTTGCACACGATCAGCGCAGCGCCGTCGTCGGGCACGTGCTTCTCCACGCCGTGCACGCGCAGCCGGTACAGGCCGCGCACCAGCACCCAGCTGAGGAAGCGCATCATGAACTCTGGCACGATCGTGAAGATGTAGATCGCCACCACCACGTTGGCGATGGCCAGTGCCAGGAACACCTGCGGGATCGACCAGCCCAGGAAGCGCTGCACGGCGATGCCCAGGCCCGCGGCCAGCACGATGAAGGCGGCGTTCTGGATGTTCATGCCGGCGATCACGCGCGAGACCTCGTTGCGCGGCGTGCGGCTCTGGATCAGCGCGAACAGCGGCACGACGAAGAAACCGGCGAACAGGCCGATGCCAATCAGGTCGATGACGATGCGCCAGCTGCCGGGCTGCGCCATGAAGGCGCCGACCGTGGCCACCTGCGTCGCCGCGATGCCGCTGCGGGCGAAGTACAGGTCGATCATGAAGGCACTGATGCCGAACGCGCCCAAGGGCACCAGGCCGATCTCGACCGTGCGCGCCGACAGCTTCTCGCACAGGACCGAGCCGACGCCGGTGCCGATCGAGAACAGCGCCAGGGCGAAGATGTAGAGCGTGCCGCTGCCGCCGAGGTTGACCTCGGCGTAGGTCGGCAGCTGCGAGGTGAGCACCGTGCCGACGAACCAGAACCAGGACACGCCGAGGATGGCGTTGCGCACCGCGGGCTGCTTCCGGGCCAGGCGCAGGATCTCGACCGACTCGGGAATCGGGTTCCAGTTGATCTTCAGGTCCGGCGCACCGGCCTCGGCGCGCGGAATCGCGCGACTGACCAGGTTGCCGGCCAACGCCAGCAGGATGATCGAGGTGGCCGCGACGATCGGCCCGTGCGTGCCGGCCAGGGTGAAGATCAGGCCGCCGAAGATCATGCCGATCAGGATCGAGATCGAGGTGCCCATCTCGACCAGGCCATTGCCGCCGGTGAGCTCCTCGGGCTTGAGCACCGATGGAAGGATCGAATACTTCACCGGCCCGAACAACGTCGACTGCAGGCCGGTGCAGAACAGCGCGACCAGCAGCACTATCATGTTCTGGGTCAGGAAGCCGACCGCCGCCAGCGACATGATCACGATTTCCATCGTGGTCGTGATGCGGATCAGCCGCGACTTCTCCAGCTTCTCGGCGATCTGCCCGGCCGTGGCCGAAAACAGGAAATAGGGCAGGATGAACAACGCCGGCGCGAGGTTGGTGTAGAGCGTGCGCTGCTCGGGACTGATGCCCAGGTAGAACAGCAGGCCGATGATGGCCTGCCGGTAGACGTTGTCGTTGAAGGCGCCCAGTGCCTGGGTGGCGAAGAACGGGAGGAAACGGCGCTGCCGCAGCAGCTCGAACTGGTTGTGCGCCATGCGCTGGGGTGGCCCGGTTTCGGTTTGGGCGAGACTAGCAAACGGGCATGCCAGGCGTCTGCGCCAGCGCGGGCCAATGGCCCTGCACGGTGATGGCGGGCGCGCGGCGAAAGGGAGCCGGTGCCGCGTGAAGGCCACGCAAAGGCGCCCGTTCCGCTCCCAGCCAGCTTCCCCCGCCTACGCTGCGCCGGACACCCTTGCAGAAGGAGGCGTCATGACCGCGGACACCAAGACCCCGCTCGAACACGTCAACGACACCGTGCTGCAGCTCAAGGAGATGCGTCATTACTCCAAGAACAACGTCGAGCTGCTGACCACGCAATGGCTGCTGTTCGACGGCGAGCTGTCCAAGCTCAAGAAGGCGCAGGCCATCGAAGACCTGATGTCGCGCCAGGCCGAGTTCCACGATGCGCTGGAAGCGGCGATCACCGACCTGGAAGAGGTCGCGGTGAGCTTGCAGCCGCCTCCGGAAGAGGCGGCGGGGTGAGTCGGAACCGTTGAGCCGGGATTGTTGAGACTTTGCCTCAGGCCGGTTCGCAATCGGCCGTTTCGCGCTCGATCGCGCGCCAGCCGATGTCATGGCGGTGGAATTCGCCGTGCCAGGAGATGCCGGCGATCTCGGCGTAGGCGCGGCGCTGTGCGTCGAGCACCGTGTCGCCGAGCGCGCACACGCACAGCACGCGGCCACCGGAGGTGACGACGTGCTCGCCTTCGATCTTCGTGCCGGCATGGAACACCTTGGTGTCGTCCAGGTCGGGCGTGTCCCAGGCGCCGATCACGTCGCCCAGGCGCGGCGTGCCCGGGTAGCCCTCCGCCGCCATCACCACGCCCAGCGACGGGCGCGGATCCCACTTGGCCGACACTTCATGCAGGCGTTCGTCGATGGCGGCCTCGACCAGGTCGAGCAGATCCGACTCCAGGCGCAGCATGATCGGTTGCGTTTCCGGGTCGCCGAAGCGCACGTTGAACTCGATCACCTTCGGCGCGCCCGACTTGTCGATCATCAGGCCGGCATAGAGGAAGCCGGTGAACGGCACGCCGTCGCTGGCCATGCCGCGCACGGTCGGCTCGACCACTTCGCGCATGATCCGCGCGTGCACCTCGGGCGTTACCACCGGGGCCGGTGAGTACGCACCCATGCCGCCGGTGTTGGGGCCGGTGTCGCGATCGCCGACGCGCTTGTGGTCCTGGCTGGTCGCCATCGGCAAGGCCGTGGTGCCATCGACCATCGAAATGAAGCTGGCTTCCTCGCCGTCGAGGAACTCCTCGATCACCACGCGCGCACCTGCAGCGCCGAAGGCGTAGTCGGAAAGCATGTCGGTGATCGCCGCCTCGGCCTCGGCCAGGGTCATCGCCACGATCACGCCCTTGCCCGCGGCCAGGCCGTCGGCCTTGATGACGATCGGCGCTCCCTTCTCTTGTATGTAGTCGAGCGCCGCATCGGCCTCGGTGAACACCGCGTAGTGCGCGGTCGGGATGCCGTGACGGGCGAGGAAGTGCTTGGCATACGCCTTGCTCCCTTCCAGCTGTGCGGCCTGCGCGCTGGGCCCGAAGATGCGCTTGCCGGCGGCGCGGAAGCGGTCGACCACGCCCGCCACCAGCGGGCCTTCCGGGCCGACCACGGTCACCGCCACGCCTTCGCGGTCGACCAGGGCGAGCAGGCCGTCGATATCGGCGGCGCCGACCTCGACGTTGCGGCACTTGAGCTCGGTCGCGGTGCCGGCATTGCCGGGCGCGACCAGCACTTCTTCGATGCGGGGCGACTGCGCCAGTTTCCACGCCAGCGCGTGCTCGCGACCACCGGAACCGATTACGAGGACTTTCATGCGTGCTCCTGGTGTGCCGCGGCGTGGGACTGCGAATTTTACGGGACGCGCCGCGCAGCCGCGACCGTCCTGCCGGCGGGGCCCGATAACGCATGCTGGTAGGATCGGCGCCCTGCCTGCCTGCGGAATGCCCCTCGATGGATCTGGTCCTGCAATGGATTGAAACGCTGTTGTCGCCGGTAATCGGCCTGATCAACAAGGTCTTGTGGGATTACGTACTGGTCTATGGCCTGCTCGCGGTCGGCATGTACTTCACCGTGCGCCTGCGTTTCGTCCAGGTCCGGCGCTTCCCGCACATGCTGCACGTGATCGGTCGCGGCACCGACGGCGACAGCTCGGGCATCTCGCCGTTCCAGGCCCTGTGCACCTCGCTGGCCTCGCGCGTGGGCACCGGCAACCTCGCCGGCGTGGCGATCGCGCTGAGCGTGGGTGGCCCCGGGGCGCTGTTCTGGATGTGGTGCACGGCGGCACTGGGCATGGCCACGGCCTACGCCGAGAGTTCGCTGGCGCAGCTCTACAAGGTTCGCGACGAGAATGGCCAGTACCGCGGCGGGCCTTCGTATTACATGTCGAAGGGCCTCAAGCGTCCGTGGATGGGCGTGGCCTTCGCACTGTGCCTGCTGCTGACCTACGGCGCCGTGTTCAGCAGCGTGCACGCCAACGCCATGGCGCAGTCGCTCAGCGACGCGTTCGGCTTCAGCCGTGCGCAGATTGCCACCGGCCTGGTGCTGCTGACGGCGGTGATCATCTTCGGCGGCCTGCGCACGGTCGCCCGGTTCTCCGAGTGGGTGGTGCCGTTCATGTCGGTGGGCTATCTCGCCCTCGCCGGCTGGGTGGTCGTGACCCACCTGCCGGAGGTCCCGGCGGTGCTGTCGCTGGTGCTGCGCAGCGCCTTCGGCCTGGATGCGGCGGCCGGCGGCATCTTCGGCGCGATCGCGGTGGCGATGCTGCAGGGCGTCAAGCGCGGCCTGTATTCCAATGAGGCCGGCATGGGCAGCGCGCCCAACGTCGCCGCGGCGGCAACACCGATTCCGCACCATCCCTCGAGCCAGGGCTTCGTGCAGTCGCTGGGCGTGTTCATCGACACGCTGCTGATCTGCAGCGCGACCGGCTTCGTCATCCTGCTGTCGGGCGTGCTCGGCCAGGCCGGCGACGGCGTGCAGATCACCCAGGCGGCGATGACGGTGTTCTTCGGCGGCTGGGGCACCTACTTCGTCGCGATCGCGCTGTTCTTCTTCGCCTTCACCACGATCATCGGCAATTACTCGTATGCCGAGATGAACCTGATCTACCTGGGCGGTGGTCGCGGGAGCCTGTTGCTGCTGCGCCTGGTGACGCTGGCGGTGATCGTGTGGGGCGTTTTCTCGAAGGTGCAGCTGGTGTGGGACGCCGCCGATGCGGCGATGGCGCTGATGGCCTCGATCAACCTGGTGGCGATCATGATGCTGTCGGGCGTGGTCATCAAACTGACCCGCGACTACGACAGCCAGCTGCGCGCCGGAAAGTCGCCGACGTTCCATATCGCGCAGTACCCGGAACTGGGCGATGGCGTGGATCATGAGATCTGGAAGGAGCAGGGGAAGTAACTTCCCGCTGCACCGACGTCACTACTGCGCGGTGAAGCTCGCGTGGTACGTGACTTCGCCCGTGGCGCTGCGGTCGCCGAATGCCAACGCCTGGAAGTACTCGGCGGGCACGTCGCCAAAACGCAGTCCCGGTACCTGGCGGAAGCCGAAGCGCTGGTAGTACCCCGGCTCGCCCAGCACGACGCAGCCCAGCGCGCCGCGCTCGGCAAGTTCGCTCAGGCCTGCGCGGATGAGCGCGCTGCCGACGCCGTTGCGCTGGTCGCGCGGCGCCACCGACACCGGGCCCAGGCCATACCAGCGCTCGGTGCCGTCGCCGACGCGCACCGGCGAAAAGGCGACGTGGCCGGCGATGCGGCCGTCGATGTCGGCCACCAGCGACAGACTCAAGGCGCCGTCCGCACGCAGGGCGTCGACGATCCGCTGTTCGGTGCGACCGGCTCCTTGCTGGTCGGCGAACGCCGTGGCGATGAGGTTGCTGATGGCCGTGTGGTCGGCCTGGGTTTCGGTTCGTATCCACATGGCTGGATGCGCCTGGCAGGGTCCGCACAGTCTGCCGCAGGGGCGGTTATGGCGCGGTCAGGACGACTTGGCGGTACAAGGACCTGGCGGCGCAAAGCATGATCCCGGCTTGCGCCGGGATCATGGGGTGCAGCCTGGGCGTACCCGCGATCAGTGGCGGAAGTGGCGCACGCCGGTGAAGACCATGGCGATGCCGTGCTCGTCGGCGGCGGCGATGACTTCGCCGTCGCGCATCGAGCCACCCGGCTGGATGACTGCCTTGATGCCGGCTTCGGCCGCCGCGTCGATGCCATCGCGGAACGGGAAGAACGCGTCGCTCGCCATCACCGATCCTGGCACCACCAGGCCCGCGTCGGTTGCCTTGATGCCGGCGATGCGGGCCGAATACACGCGGCTCATCTGGCCGGCGCCGACGCCGATGGTGCGGTGATCCTTCGCATACACGATCGCGTTGGATTTGACGAACTTCGCCACGCGCCAGGCGAACAACAGGTCGGCCATCTGCCCGGCAGTCGGCGCAAGCTTGCTGACCACTTTCAGCTCGTCGGGGGTCACCTCACGGATGTCGCTGGTCTGCATCAGCAGGCCGGAGCCGACGCGCTTGATGTCGAAGTTGTTGCGGCCCTCGCCGTGCGGGATGCGCAGCACGCGGACATTGGCCTTCTTGCGGGCGTAGTCGAGTGCGCCTTCTTCGTAGTCGGGTGCGATCAGCACTTCGACGAACTGGCGATCGAGGATGGCCTTGGCGGTGGCCGCGTCGAGCGTGCGGTTGAAGGCGATGATGCCGCCGAACGCCGAGGTCGGGTCGGTCGCGTAGGCGAGCTCGTAGGCATCGCCGCAGGCGACGCCCTCGGCGACGCCGCAGGGATTGGCGTGCTTGACGATCACGCAGGCCGGCTGCTCGAACTGGCGCACGCATTCCCACGCGGCGTCGGCATCGGCGAGGTTGTTGAAGCTCAGTTCCTTGCCCTGCAGCTGGGTGAACGTCGCCAGCGTGCCCGGGACCGGATACAGGTCGCGGTAGAACGCGCCGTGCTGGTGCGGGTTCTCGCCGTAGCGCAGGTCCATGACCTTGACGAAGTTGCTGTTCTGCTGCGCCGGGAACAGCGCGCGGCTGCCATCGGCCTGCAGCGCCGAGAGATAGTTGCCGATGAAGGCGTCGTACTGCGCGACGCGGTTGAACGCGGCCACCGACAGGGCGAAGCGCGTGGACGCGGCGAGTGCGCCGTCGTTGTCCTGCATTTCGCTGATGATCCCGGCGTACTGTGCCGGATCGGTGGCGACGGCGACGCGGGCGAAGTTCTTCGCCGCCGAGCGCAGCATCGCCGGGCCGCCGATGTCGATGTTCTCGACGATGTCCTCCATCGTGCTGGCCGGGTCGGCCGAGACCTTCTCGAACGGATACAGGTTCAGCACCAGCAGGTCGATCGCGCCGATGCCGTGTTCGGCCATCACCGCATCGTCCGTGCCGGCGCGACCGAGCAGGCCGCCGTGCACCAGCGGGTGCAGGGTCTTGACCCGGCCGTCCATCATCTCGGGGAAGCCGGTGACGTCGGAGACGTCCTTGACCGCCAGTCCGGCCTCGCGGATGGCCTTGGCGGTACCGCCGGTGGACAGCAGCTCAACGCCATGGGCGGCCAGTGCCCTGGCAAGTTCAATCAGGCCGGTCTTGTCGGATACGGAAATCAGCGCGCGGCGGAGTTTCACCGGCGAGGCAGCGGCAGCGATGCTCATGGGGGGGGCTTGGGAGGCGGAAAACCCCGGAATTATACGCTGGCCCCCGCTGGCGCCGGGTCGATCGTTGCGGGAGCCGCGCAGCCAGCCGGGCTGCGCGGCTCGTCTGCGAGCTACGGCGTGGCGCCGGCGACGGCCTTGGCCGGAGCGGGCGGGAAGTAGAAATCGATCTCGTCGCGCACGGCCAGCATGGCCGGGTCGCGCGGCAATTTGGCGGCCACATCCACCGCCGTCGTCTTCAGCCACTCCAGGCCGGCCTTGCCGAGCCCGTCGTCGCCTGCCGTGCCCATGGTCCACAGGTTCTGCGCGCGCGTGGCGGTGCGCTCGAAGGTAAAGCTGGTCACCGTCTTGCCGTTGAGCAGGACCTCGTAGCGGATGACGAGGCGGTCGTTGGTGACGACCGGGATGATGCCCAGCGTGCTGCCCGACAGCACCGCGCTGAGCAGGCCCGCCGCGGTGCCGCCGGCCGTCGGGCGCACGGTGTGTGTCACGATCAGCGACAGCGGGCTGCCGGCCAGTTCCTTGTCGAGCGCCGACAGCGCCGGTTCGGCCTTGAGCACGGTGAACACGTCGTCGCCGGCGAGCGAGCTGAGGAACTTCATCGGCGGCAGCGAGGCCGCTTTCTGAGGCGCCACGGCCACTGGCGCGGGGATCATGGGTGCGGAGGGCACGGGTGCGGAGGTCACGGGTGCGGAGGGCACGGGTGCGGAGGGCATGGGCGCGGGGATCACTGGCGCCGTTGCCGGTTCGGCGGACATCGCCTGCAGCGGCAGCAACAGGGCAACGGCGAGCATCGACTCTCGAATCATGGCGCGCCTCACTGGTAGCAGTTCAATTGGACGGTGTTGCCCAGCGCGGCCTTGTTGGCCACCTGCATGCTACCCGCGCCGACCGGTCGCATCGATGCGAACGCCACCTTCTCGCGACGCAGGAACATCGCCACGTAACGCGCGTCGAGGGCGAAGTTGACGTTCTGCGGAATCTGTCCCCTCTCGGCCAGCGTGGCGGCATTGAGCGTGCTCACTGCCATGCCGAGCAGTTCGCCGTTGTCGGACACGATCGGCCCGCCGCTGTTGCCGGGCTGGATCGGTGCCGAGAACTGGAACATGCCCATCGAACCGCGCAGGCCCTTGCTCGCGCTGATGTTGCCGCGGGTGACATTGGGCGAATCGCCAAGCAGGCCCTGCAGCGGGTAACCGACGCTGGTGACCGATTCGCCAAGCACGATCTCGTTGCCTTCGCGCAGGGCGATGGCGCCGGCATGCGGCTTGCCCGAGTCGAGCACGGCGACATCGAGCAGGTCGCTGTATCCCTTGGCCTTGACCGGGAAGGTCTCGCCGTCCTGGTGCGCTTCGATCAGCACGCAGTCGCGCGAGACGTGGGCGGCGGTCAGTAACTGGCCGACGCCGTTGACGAAGAAGGCGGTGCCGGTGCGGATCGGCTTTTCGCGATTGACCAGCGGCGCCAGGTCGATCGCCGCCACCGAGCGGGTGGCCGGCATGCGCGCGGGGTCGGGCTTGACGCGGTTCTGGATGTCGCTCATGACCTGGCCGATCGCCACCTTCGATGCATCGCTGGCGGTGGCATTGAGGTTGCCGCGAATCGCCACGAGCTGGTCGCTGCTGCCGCTGATCAGCTTGGTGCCATCGACGCCGTAGACGTCGTACTTCACCGTCAGGCGGATCTTCGCCGCCTCGCGCTTCCATTGCGGATCCAGGTCGACGAGCAGCGCGTAGCGTGCGTCAGTGGTCGACGGCACGACGTGCAGGCTGGGGAAGTAGCGCTGGCCGACTTCCGTCAGCGCATCGGAGAATGCCTTGCCAGGCTCGACCCACATGTTCGCGGTCGGCACGTAGCTCCTGGCGCTCAGCACTCCGGGGGGCACATAGACGGCGATTTCCGTAGCGTTGGCTACGACCGGGGCTGGACGGGTGGCCGAAACGGCCGATGACATCGCAACGACGGATGCAACGAGCACCAGCACGGGCATCACCCGCGCAGGTGTGGACACGACAGCTCGCATTTGGACAGCCTCCCCAGACTGTTGCGCGCCAGCGGCGTACTGCGCCGTTGCGCGACGTGATCGCTCGGACTTGTTGCCTCGGACGTAGTGCTTGTCTGGCCTGCCCCATGAGGGACATGGCCAGTGGCGCGAGTCTAGCCCATCACTATCGGCGCCGGACAGGCCGGGGCCGGGGCCGGCGCCGGTGGCTCAGTCGAGGCCGTACTCGCGCAGTTTCTTGCGCAGCGTGGCGCGATGGATGCCGAGCATGGATGCCGCGCGGCTCTGGTTGCCGTCGCAGTGCTGCAGCACTTCAATGAAGAGCGGGATCTCGAGTTCGCGCAGGGCGATCTCGTAGAGGTTCTCGGTCTCGCTGCCGTCCAGGTCGCCGAGGAAGCGGCGGATCGACGTCGCGACATGATCGCGCAACGGTACGCGCGGGGCGCTGCGTGCGGAGTCGGTGCGGTCGGCGGCTGCGTTCAACGTGATCCCCAAGATATTTCCGGTGTTGCCGGCGGTGTTTCCGGTATTTCCGATGCGACCGGTGCTTCCGGTATTCCGGTGCTGGCCTGGTGTTGCGGTGTCGCCGCCGGTCCGCACTGGGGCGGCGACGGGAAGCGGAGTCTAGCGCGGGCCCGTCGCAGGCGACAATGTGATGGCGTGCGGTTCATCGGAAGTCGAAGGTAAACGCGACGATACGCGGCGCCGGTTCGATGACCTCCAGCGTCACGGTCGCGCTCTGTCCGGGCAGCAACACGTCAGTGGCCTGTTGATCGGGACGGTACTCGCCAGGAGTGAACGCGCGCTGTCCGGCCAACCGGCCGTCGACATCGGACAAGCCAAGCAAGAGGGTCGGCCATGGCTGCGGCCAGTGTGCGTCGTTGCGGAAGCTCGCTTCGACGGCAAGCACGCCAGCACTGCCGGGCTTGGCCCGTACGTTTCGCTGGATCATCGTCAACGCCGCCGGCTCGTGCCACGGCGGCAGTTCGCAGCGGGCGACGGTGCACAACGCCGCAACATACGGGCGCCAGCGTGCATCGGCGGCAAGCTCGCGGCGCTGTGCCAGCATCAACTGCAGGCCAAGCAGCGCGATCAGACCGGCCACCGCCACATACCAGCGCCAGTGCACAGGCGTGTTTGCCGCGGCTGCGTGCCGGCTGGCGAAACTGGGTTCTCCCTGGCGACGCGGGCGCGTTCCACGGCGTTGCCGGCGCGGTGCTGCCGGACGGATCGCCGCGGCCTCGATGGCCTGTTCGAAGGTCGGTGCCGTGTCGGGTTCGCCGTCCGTCGCGGCGCCTGCCGGTGGCGTGGCGTCTGCGGAACCCATGGGCAGATCCGCTGCCTGTGGTGGTTCCGCTTCCGCGGTCGATTGCGCAGTGCCGGCGTCAGTCGTGTCGACGGTCTCGACGATGGCGGTATCGGCGATGTCTGCTGCCTGCACCGGGCCATCGCAACGCGGACACCGCTGCGCGGCGCGATCGCTTGCGGCGATCAGCGCAACCAGGAATCCGCAATGAGGGCACGGGACAAACATGGCGTGAGTCGAGTTGAAACCGGAGGTGATGACGGTGGTGCGGCAGCGCGGAGCGGAGCAGGCATGCCGGCCGATGGCCGGTCACGTGCATTGCTGTCCATCGCCGCACGTCATGCCGCAAGCCGGGTGCGTGGCAATGCCATCCCCATCCCCGTGCCCCGCCGATCCCCGCTTTCGCGTTTTCGGTGAATCCCCGGGGGTATTCAAGCACGTCGACGCGGTCAGCGGCGACGCACGCCTGTGACGCGCATCCAGTCTTCGAGCCGTTGCGCCTGCAACGACTCGAAGTCGGCCGCGTAGCGCGCCATCACCTCGTCCTCCTGGCCGGCGAGGATGCCCGACATGGCGATCCTGCCGCCGGGCGCGACCCGGGCGGCCAGGGTGTCGGCCAGCGCAACCAGGGCCGAGGCGAGGATGTTGGCCACGACGACCGGATAGGTGGCCACCGGCTCCTGGTCGGGCATGAAGGCATGCAGGTGGTCGCCAACGCCGTTGCGTTCGGCGTTGTCAGCCGTCGCCAGCAGGGCCTGGGGGTCGTTGTCGACGCCGATCGCCTCGGCCGCGCCCAGCTTGAGCGCGGCCAGGGCGAGGATGCCCGAGCCGCAACCGAAGTCGAGGACGCGGGCGCCGGCCAGCGCGCCTTCGCCGGCAAGCTGGTCCAGCCATTGCAGGCACAGGGCCGTGGTCGGGTGCGTGCCCGAGCCGAAGGCCAGGCCGGGGTCGAGCCGCACCACGGCGGCATCGGCGGCGTCCGCGCCGGGCGGGAGCTCGTGGTTCCAGGGCACGATCCAGGTGCGCGCGCCGAACTGCAGCGGTTCGTACTGGTCCATCCAGACCCGTTCCCAGTCCTGGTCGTCGACGTCGCGGAAGGTGGCGTGCGACCAGTCCAGGCCTTCGTCGGCGGCAGCCAGGGCGTACAGCAGCAACTCCCGCGGCGTGCCGCCCTCGAACAGGGCCGTCAGCGTCAGCTCGTGCCACAGCGGCGTTTCGCCGACGCCGGGCTCGAAAATCGCCTGTTCGTCGGGTGCATCGGCGTGGGCATCGGCCAGGGTGACCGCCAGTGCGCCGACGTCCTCCAGGGCGCGCTCGTACCGCGGCTGCTGGATTTCGGAACAGGGCAGGGTGAGCTCGAGGTACGGCATTGGCGGCGGGCGCGATCGGCTGCGCATGTGCAAGGGGGGCGGCCATGTTGGGGGGTGGGGCGGGCGCCGTAAAGCCGGTCCGGCCGAGCGGCCAGGCCGCCCGCCCGTCCAGGACGGGCGGCCTGTTCAGTCAGACCGCACCGTGTGACGGTGGCGTCATGCCCTAGAATGGCCGCCTTGTTCGCCGAACCGGCTGTATGCGGAAGTCCTACACGCTCGAAACAGGATTCAGGACGCGTCCCCTCCCGGGATCGGGCACGCGTGCGCGCGTCTCGGTCGTGGTGGTCGCGCTGTCGATCCTGTTCGTGGTCGGCGTGGCCTGGGTCCGCAACGGACGTTCCAGTGTCGGCGTGGACAGCACGTTGCAGATGGGCGCCGTTGGCGCGGTGGTCGCCCAGTCGTCCAGCGGCGGCGATGTTGCGCCTTCGCAGGCGATCACGGTGGCGCCGGTGACCGGACACGTACCGCAGATCCGCGTCGAGTTCGAACGCAGCGACGATCTGTTTGCCTACATGCAGTCGCTCGAGCCGGCGGTGCGCGATGGCGACGCCGACGCGATGTGGATGGTGAGCCGCGTCTACGACTACTGCTCCGGTTACGCCATGGCACCGTCCGCGTTTGCCCGCGACACGCAGGTCATCCGCGACATGGCCATGCGCGGCTCGCCGGCGATGGTGGCGGCGCGCGAGCGTATCGGCCGGCGCTGTGCCCGCTTCGTGCCGCAGGACGATCTGTCGCCGCGCATGATCGTGGCCAAGCGTGTCGAAGCGGCCGAGGCGGGCAGCCTTGCCGCGGAAGCATCGCTGATGGCGTCGGGCAAGCCGGTCAAGGAAGGCGAGGCCTATGTGCGCGACCTCGTCGAACGCGTGAAGGAATCGAAGGATCCCGACGCCTACTCGGCGCTTTCGCCCGAGATGGGCATCGCGTCCAGCGGTCGCGTCGCTCTGTCCGACCAGGTCGCCGGCACCCAGTTCTCCGAACTGGCCTGGCAACTGGCGGCATGCAGGCTCGGTCTCGATTGCGGGCCGCAGAGTTCGCTGATGACCTCCTACTGCGCCAACGGCGGAATCTGCTCGACCGATCCGTCACAGGATTTCCCAAGTTTCGTATACGACGCCGCGATTCCACGGCAGGGCGTCGATGTGGTCAATGCAATGGTCGACTCGCTAATGCGCGAGAAGAGGGCTGGAAAATGAAGAAGTTTGGATTCGGCGACAAGGCGCGCCGCTATTTCTGGGTGCTGTTGTTCGCCACCTATTCGGTGTCGGCCGCTGGCGTGATGATCGACGTGCTCGGCGACGAGTACCGGCATCTTTCCCAGGTGGCGGTGACGACGGTGGATTCGGAAGAGGGCGTGCGCATGTCGGGCGCGGCCCAGGTGGCAGCGGTCTATCGCGCCAGCAGCGGTGCGCCGTTCTCGACGTTGCCGCCGGGCAGCACTTTCAAGGTGGTCTGGCCCGACGGTTCCAGCGAGTACGTGATGATCGTCAGCCCGTCGTCCAGCGCCGGCGTCAATCCGATCCCGGGCAGCAAGCGGGAAGCACCTTCGCCGCTGGCGGAGAACGATGCCTCGGCGGATGCGTCGCCGATCGTCGGCTCGCGCTGACGCGCTGACGCGTTGACGTTGCCCCGGCCGGGCCGCACCGGCTGAAATGAAAAACGGCGCCCTTCGGCGCCGTTTTCAATTGCGCAAGGCAACCACCGATCAGACGATCGACAGTGCCTTTTCCTTCTGTTCCTTCAGGCGCTTTTCCAGGTAGTGGATGTTCATTCCACCCTGCTGGAAGCCGGCGTCCGACATGATCCGCTGCTGCAGCGGCACGTTGGTCTTGATGCCGTCCACGACCATCTCGCTCAGCGCCACCCGCATGCGCGCGATCGCGGTCTCGCGATCCGGGCCGTGCACGATCAGCTTGCCGATCATCGAGTCGTAGTTGGGCGGCACGCGGTAGCCTTCGTAGATGTGGCTGTCCACGCGCACGCCCGGGCCGCCCGGGGCGTGGAAGTGCTGGATCAGGCCCGGGAACGGCATGAACGTGTCCGGATCCTCGGCGTTGATGCGGCACTCGATCGCATGGCCTTCCAGCACCACGTCGCTCTGCTTGATCGTGAGCTTGTGGCCGGCGGCGATGTTGAGCTGCTCGCGCACCAGGTCGATGCCGGTGACCATCTCGGTGACCGGATGCTCCACCTGGATGCGGGTGTTCATCTCGATGAAGTAGAAGCGGCCGTTCTCGTACAGGAACTCGAACGTGCCGGCGCCGCGGTAGCCGATGCGCAGGCAGGCCTCGACGCAGACCTTGCCGATCTCCGCGCGCTGCTCCGGCGTGATGCCCGGTGCCGGCGCTTCCTCGACCACCTTCTGGTGGCGGCGCTGCATCGAGCAGTCGCGCTCGCCCAGGTGGATGGCCTGGCCCTGGCCGTCGGCCAGCACCTGGATCTCCACGTGGCGCGGGTTCTCCAGGAACTTCTCCATGTAGACCATGTCGTTGCCGAAGGCGGCCTTGGCTTCGGACTTGGTCGTCTGGATGGCAACCGTGAGGTGCGCTTCGGTGTGGACCACGCGCATGCCGCGACCGCCACCGCCACCGGCGGCCTTGACGATGACCGGGTAGCCGATCTCGCGCGCGATCTTGACGTTGGTCGCCGGGTCGTCGCCGAGCGGGCCACCGCTGCCGGGCACGCACGGCACGCCGGCGGCCTTCATCGCGCGGATGGCTTCGACCTTGTCGCCCATCAGGCGGATCGTGTCGGCCTTGGGCCCGATGAAGATGAAGCCCGACTGCTCCACGCGCTCGGCGAAGTCGGCGTTCTCCGACAGGAAGCCGTAGCCCGGGTGGATCGCCTGGGCGTCGGTGACCTCGGCGGCAGCGATAATCTGCGCCATGTTGAGATAGCTGTCGGTCGACGGCGCCGGGCCGATGCAGACCGACTCGTCGGCCATGGCGACATGCTTGAGGTTGCGGTCGACGGTGGAGTGCACCGCGACCGTACGGATGCCCAGCGCGTGGCACGCGCGCAGGATGCGCAGCGCGATCTCACCGCGGTTGGCGATTACGACTTTATCGAGCATGGGCTGATCTCACCCGATGACGAACAGCGGCTGGTCGAACTCGATCGGCTGGCCGTTCTCGACCATCACCTTGAGCACGGTGCCGGCGACGTCGGCCTCGATCGGGTTGAACATCTTCATCGCTTCAATGATGCCCAGGGTGTCGCCGGCCTTGACCGCCTGGCCGACGCTGACGAACGCGGGCTTGTCCGGCGACGGCGAGCCGTAGAACGTGCCGACCATCGGCGCGCGCACAACGTGGCCTTCCGGCAGGTCGGCGTGCGGCTTGGCGTGGCCGCCGGTGGCGGCCTCGGTCGGGCCCTGCATCGGCATCACCGGCGCGTGCGCGACCGGGGCGGCCTGCATGACCGGTGCGGCCACGGCGACGCCACGCGGCGTGCGGGCGAGGCGGACGGACTCTTCGCCTTCCTTGATCTCGATCTCGGCGAGATTGGACTCCTCGAGCAGGTCGATGAGCTTCTTGATTTTGCGCAGGTCCATGGTGGGCCTCAGGGTCGTTGATGATGGTCGTCCCGGGCTAACGGGGCGACGGTATTGAGGGGTGGTCAGGTCAGCCGCTTGAGCGCGGCGTCGAGGGCGTAGCGGTAGCTGTCGGCGCCGAAGCCGCAGACCACGCCGACGGCAAGGTCGCTGAAGTAGCTGGTGTGGCGGAACGGTTCGCGCCGGTGCGGGTTGGACAGATGGACTTCGAAGAAGGGGATCGCCACCGCCGCCAGTGCGTCGCGGATGGCCACGCTGGTGTGGGTGAAGGCGGCCGGGTTGATCAGGACCAGCGTCGTGCCGTCCTCGCGGGCGGCCTGGATGCGGTCGACCAGTACATGCTCGGCGTTGGACTGCAGGCTGTCATAGGTGTGGCCGGCCGCCTGGGTGCGCTGGCGCAGGTCGGAATCGATGTCGGCCAGAGTGGCGTGGCCGTACACCTCCGGCTCCCGGGTGCCGAGCAGGTTGAGGTTGGGGCCGTGCAAAACCAACAACTTCGCCATGGCAGACCCGTGACGCTCCTTACCGACTGCTCGAAAGAGGGGCAGTGTGCGCGATGCCGGCCGGGGTGTCCAGACGTTCGCTACCGTATCGACGAAGTTCCAAGGACTTAAGCAATTGTTTGAGTGGTCGCTCTAATTTGCGACCCAGTCGTCGATTTCGCCGTGCTCGAACGGGCCGATCTTTTGCTTGAGAAGCCGCCCATCGGCCGAAACCAGCACGGTATAGGGCAGAACGCCCTTGGCGTTGCCCAGTTGAACGCCGGCGTCGCCCGGGCCGGCCTGGTCGAGCAGGATGGGGTAGCGGACCGGAATGCGCTGCAGGAACGCCCGCACCGCGGCGGCATCATCCAGCGCGATGCCGACCACTTGCGTGCCGTTGGCACCCTGGCTGGCCGCAAAGCGGTCGAGCTCGGGCATTTCCTCGATGCACGGCCCGCACCAGCTCGCCCACAGGTTGATCAAGATGGGGCGGCCGGAATAGTCGGCCGGAATCCGCACCGGCGCGCTGTCGAGCCCCGGCAGCTGCAGGGCCGGGATGGCCTTGCCGCGACGGGCGACTGCCAGCCCGGCCGGCGGCGCCGGCGCGCCGGCATCCATCACCGTCTGCAGCGCGCGCTGGCCGACCTCACTGCGCAACAGCGGACCGGGGCCGTTCGACCAGAGGCCGGCGAGGACGCCGAGCGTGCCGGCGGCCACGGCGACCAGCAGGATCTTGCTGGTGGCACTCAACGCCATCAGCGGCTGGCCTTGCCGATGCGTTCGACGAACGGGCCGGCCTGTTCGAAGCCGAACAGGCGCAGGTTGCGGCGCTCGCTGCCATCGACGTAATACAAGGTGGCCGGCGGCCCGATGATGCCCAGTTGCTTCATCAGCGCCTGGTCGACCTCATCGTTGGCGGTGACGTCGGCCTTGAGCAGGACGAAGCCGGACAGCGCCGCATGCACCGAGGCCTCGGGGAAGGTGTACTTCTCCATCTCCTTGCAGGCCACGCACCAGTCGGCATAGAAATCGAGCATGACCGGCTTGCCGGCGGCCTTGGCGGCGCCGACCTCGCGCTCCAGGTCGGCCAGTGACTTGATCCTGCGGAACGGAAGCTCGGCCGCATGCCCGCCATTGCCGCCGCGCAGGCCGGCCAGCGGTTGCAGCGGATCGCTGCTGCCGGCCATCGCGCCGACCAGCTGCGCCGCGCCGACCACGCCCAGCAGCATCGCCGCCGTCCAGCCCAGCACGCGCACGCCGTAGCGCTGCGCGGCCTTGATCGCCACTGCAATGGTGGCCGCCGCTGCCAGCAGCAGCACACCCCACAACGCCATCGTTGCCGCGCCTGGCAGGACGCGCGAGAGCATCCACACCGCAAGGCCGAGGAAGATGAAACCGAACGCGCGCTGCACCGCGACCATCCACGGGCCGCTGGTCGGCAGGCCCTTGCCGGCGGCCACGCCGAAGGCCAGCAGCGGCACGCCCATGCCCATGGCCAGCAGGAACAGCGCGGCGCCGCCGAACACCGGGTCCTGGGTCTGGCCGATGTAGAGCACGCCCGCCGCCAGCGGCGGCGCCACGCACGGACCGACGATCAGTGCCGACAGTGCGCCCATCACCGCCACGCCGGCCCAGGAGCCGCCGCGCTGGTGATCGCTCATCGAACCGAGCTTGTTGCGCAGGCCTGCCGGCAGCTGCAGTTCGTAAAGGCCGAAGCTCGACAGCGCCAGCGCCACGAACAGCAGCGCGAACGAGCCGATCACCCACGGGTTCTGGAAGGCGATCTGCAGGTTGGCGCCGACCAGTCCGGCGATGACGCCGGCAACGGTGAACACCAGCGCGCTTGCCAGCACGTAGACGAACGACAGCGCAAACGCGCGGCGCGCGCCCAGGCCCGGGCCATGGCCGGCGATCAGGCCGGACAGGATCGGGATCATCGGCAGCACGCAGGGCGTGAACGACAGCAGCAGGCCGAAGCCGAAGAAGCTGGCCAGCGCCCACCAGCGATTGGGGCCGGCCAACGATGCGGCCAGGCGGCTGTCTTCGGCGAGGTCGCCGTCAGGCTTCGACGCAGCCCCGCCAACCACCCCCGCCGGCAACGCAACCGAAACCGTCCGCGTCATCGGCGGATAGCAGATGCCATCGGTCTGGCAGCCCTGGAAACCGGCCGTCAGCCGGACCGTTGCCGCGCCGGGCTTGCTGCGCGTCAGCGCGACCGGCAATTCGACCTGATCGAAATAGACGACCACGTTGCCGAAATGCTCATCGCGATGGGCCACACCCTGCGGCCAGCGCGGCTGACCGAGCGCGATGCCGGCCTTTGTCGCAGCGTCATCGAGGCGCAGCGAGGTCTTGTCGCGATACAGGTAATAGCCCTTGGCCGGAGTAAAGCGCAGCAGCAGCGTGTTGCCGTCGCCGGCGATCGCCTCGAAACCGAACGCCTGCTCCGGCGGCAGCGGCAATGCCTCGGCGGCGCCCGCCTTGCCAGCCAGCAGTCCGCCGCCCAGCGGCGCGGCACCGCGCGCCGGACCGAACGCGACCACCGGTTGCGCCGCCGTCGCGCCCGCGTCGGGCAGGGTGACGCTGAGGCTGCGTGTCTGCGGCGGATAGCAGATGCCGGCGTCGGCGCAGCCCTGGTAGCGCACCTTCAACGTGACCTGGCGCGGTGCGCCGGCCGCCGGCTTGCCCGGCAGGACCGCGGTGAGTGCCTGCCGGTACGTCTCGACCCGGCCGAAGAACTCGTCCTCGTGCGACTTGCCCTGCGGCAACTGCAACGTCTGTGCGGCGAAAGCGGGATCGGCCTGCACCGAAATGCGGTGCCGGTAGAGGTAGTAGCCGTCGGCGATGTGCCAGCGGATCTCGATGCGGTCGTCGCCCGGCGCTTCGGCGCGCAGCGCGAATGCTTCATCGACCGGCAGCAGGTCGTCGGGATTGATCGCCGCCAGCGCCGGCGTGGCAGCCAGCAGCGGCGCCGTGACCAGGACCAGGTTCAGCAGCGCGCCGCGCAGTCGTGACAGCATCAAGGGAGTGGGCTCAATCATCTTCACGGGTCTGTTCGGCCACCCACTGCAGGTAGGGGGCAAGGCCGCCAACGGCTTCGACCGCAACCGCCTCGGGCAGTTCATAGGAATGCAGCGCCTGCAGCCGGGCGATCAGGGCGTCCTGGCGGTCGGCGGTGGTCTTGATCAGCAGCAGGACTTCATGCGCCTGCTCGACCGCGTCGTTCCAGCGGTACGTCGACGACACGCCGGGCAGCACGTTGACGCAGGCGGCCAGGCGCTCGCCGACCAGTGCCCTGGCGATGGCGTCGGCGCTTTGCGGGTCGGCGCAGGTGCTGAGGACCAGCCGTACGGACGAGGCGGGGGACGGGGTCATGAGGGGCGCAAGTGTAGCCGCCACCCCGGGGGCGGGCTAATCCCTTCCGGCCGGACGCGGCCTTGCGCAAGGTTAGGGTGGATGACGTAGGCTGCCGGCGCCGGCATGGTCCCGGCGCGTCGCAGGAGGTTCGATGCCCCACCGCAACCGCCCACGCAGCACCCTCGCCGCCAGGGTCGTGATGGCACTGGCGCTGGCGACGGCCGTGCCGGCGACATTCGCGGCCCAGCCGGCACCTGCCTACGGCATCCGCGTGCGCGCGGCCTGCCTGCTGACCAACGCCGCGACGACGCGGGTCCTGGCCGACCTGAGCTGCGAAAGCGCCATGAACTGCTGGAGCGAGCCGGAAGCCATGAGCCTGCTCGACGCTGCCAGCGACGAGGGCGTGGCTGCCGCACCGGGCGAGCTGCTGTACGTGGATGGCGGCGGCAGCGTGCTGGCCGAACCGCCGATGCAGGGAACGATCCGTGCGATCTGGGCGGCCACCCTCGAGCAGCCCCCGGCGCCCAGGCGCCTGCAGCTGGCCGTGGATGGCGTGGCGGCGACCGCACCCTTCGAACCCGCGGCCGACTGCGCGGCGTTGCCACCGGCTGCAGTGAAGCGACTTTCCGGCGGCTGATCGCCTACAGCGCGGGTGTGCGACCCCGGCCACGGCCGGTTCGCAGTTGCGCCAGTTCCTCGACGACTTCGACCAGCGGCGCCTTCGAGCGCGTCGGCGCCTCGCGGAACGCGGCCAGCAGCCGCAGCTCCAGCGGATCATCGACCAGCAGGGCATCGGCGGCCGCCACCGAATCCAGCGCGGTGTCGGCCGACAGGCCCATGGTGCCGCGGCCGGTGGCCAGCCACTCGAACTGCACCCCGGTCACCAGCGCGATCTCGCGCAGGTGCGCCACGCTCGGGTACTTGCCGCGTGCGGCCTCCCAGTGGCCAACGGCGCTGCGCTGCACCCCGACCGCCGCGCCGAGGGCAGCCTGGGACAGGCCTCGGTGGCGCCGCGCCAGGCGAATACGCTGCTGGGGTGTCATGGAATCTCCTCGGCTGGATACCGATATTCACGCAGTGACCAAAACTCACCCAATGCTGTGTCCAATGGGTAGCGGCACGCGTCGATTTGAGCAGCCGAGGTCAATGGTTTCAAGCTTTTCACGGAAGGCGTGATACCAGCAGTCAGCACGCCCAGGCTGGCCCCGAGGGCCGGCAAAGACCAATATTGGCTCCTGCCGACAAGGGCGTTGGTAGTGACAAGGCGTCGGTTCGGGGCCGTGCGCAGGACGCGACGAGCACAGGACAGCCACCTCCGTACCAGAAAGAGCGCGTTCCCTCGGGGGCGCGCTCTTTCTTTTTGTGGCCTGAGGGCCAGCGCCCGCCCGGCGCCTCAAACGCACGCGCCCCTTGAAAGCCCAACAAGCGGACCCAATCTCCCCCGCTGTCCCGGTTCGCCGGGTTTCTTCGTCCCTGACATTGGCACTCGCCAGGGCCGACTGCTAAAATTCAATCCGTTTTGCTGTCCGTTCAATAACTTACGTCAATCCCTCGGAGATTTGTCGCGATGAATATCAAGCCGCTCTACGACCGCGTGGTCATCAAGCGCATGGAAGAAGAAAAGATGTCCGCTGGCGGCATCGTGATTCCGGACTCGGCCACCGAGAAGCCGATCAAGGGTGAAGTCGTCGCCGTCGGCACCGGCAAGGTCCTCGACAACGGCAACGTCCGCCCGGTCTCGGTCAAGGTTGGCGACAAGGTCCTGTTCGGCAAGTACAGCGGTACCGAAGTCAAGCTCGACGGCACCGAATACCTGGTGGTGAAGGAAGACGACATCTTCGCGGTGCTCGCCTAAGAGCGCCCCGAGCGGGCAGGAACGTCGCGCAGCGCGCGCTTCCACCGCCCCTCGACTTCGTACCAGTTCCAAATTCCCCAATTCCGCTTTTGAGGTAATAGAAAATGGCTGCCAAGGAAATTCGTTTCGGTGAGGACGCGCGCGTCAAGATGCTGCGCGGCGTCAATGTGCTCGCCAATGCCGTCAAGGCCACCCTCGGCCCGAAGGGCCGCAACGTCGTGCTCGAGAAGAGCTTCGGCGCCCCGACCATCACCAAGGACGGCGTCTCCGTCGCAAAGGAAATCGAGCTTGCCGACAAGTTCGAGAACATGGGCGCGCAGATGGTGAAGGAAGTCGCTTCCAAGACCTCCGACAACGCCGGTGACGGCACCACCACCGCCACCGTGCTGGCCCAGGCCCTGATCCGCGAAGGCATGAAGGCCGTCGCCGCCGGCATGAACCCGATGGACCTCAAGCGCGGTATCGACAAGGCCGTCGTCGCTGCCGTCGACGAGCTGAAGAAGATCTCCAAGCCGTCCTCGACCAGCAAGGAAATCGCCCAGGTCGGTACGATCTCGGCCAACTCCGACGCCAACATCGGCGACCTGATCGCCCAGGCGATGGACAAGGTCGGCAAGGAAGGCGTGATCACCGTTGAAGACGGTTCGGGCCTGGAGAACGAGCTCGACGTCGTCGAGGGCATGCAGTTCGACCGCGGCTACCTGTCGCCGTACTTCATCAACAACCAGCAGTCGATGCAGGCCGAGCTGGACGACCCGTTCATCCTGCTGCACGACAAGAAGATCTCCAACGTGCGTGACCTGCTGCCCGTCCTCGAGGGCGTGGCCAAGGCCGGCAAGCCGCTGCTGATCATCGCCGAGGAAGTCGAAGGCGAAGCGCTGGCGACCCTGGTGGTCAACACCATCCGCGGCATCGTCAAGGTCTGCGCCGTCAAGGCACCGGGCTTCGGCGACCGTCGCAAGGCGATGCTGGAAGACATGGCCGTGCTGACCGGCGGCACCGTGATCTCCGAGGAAGTGGGCCTGCAGCTCGACAAGGCCACCATCAAGGACCTGGGTCGCGCCAAGAAGGTGCAGATCTCCAAGGAGAACACCACCATCATCGACGGCGCCGGCGAAGTGTCGGGCATCGAAGGCCGCATCAAGCAGATCAAGGCGCAGATCGAGGAGACCTCCTCCGACTACGACCGCGAGAAGCTGCAGGAGCGCGTGGCCAAGCTGGCCGGCGGCGTTGCAGTGATCAAGGTCGGTGCGTCGACCGAGATCGAGATGAAGGAAAAGAAGGCACGCGTCGAAGACGCCCTGCACGCTACGCGTGCGGCCGTTGAAGAGGGCATCGTCCCGGGCGGCGGCGTTGCACTGCTGCGCGCCAAGGCTGCGATCGCCAACCTCAAGGGTGCCAACGAAGACCAGAACCACGGCATCCAGATCGCCCTGCGCGCGATGGAAGCGCCGCTGCGCGAGATCGTGACCAACGCCGGCGAAGAGCCGTCGGTCATCGTCAACAAGGTTGCCGAGGGCAAGGGCAGCTTCGGTTACAACGCTGCCAACGGTGAGTTCGGCGACATGATCGAGCTGGGCATCCTGGACCCGACCAAGGTCACCCGCACCGCGCTGCAGAACGCGGCTTCGATCGCCGGTCTGATGATCACGACCGAGGCGATGGTTGCCGAGCTGCCGAAGAAGGACGAGCCGGCGATGCCGGGCGGCGGCATGGGCGGCATGGGCGGCATGGACTTCTAAGTCCCCTCCAGTTGCTTGCCACACAAGGGAACCCCGCAGCGATGCGGGGTTCTTTTTTTGCCCGGCACGGGCGGGCGACGCTTCGGCAATTGGTCTTCGCTGGCGGACGCCACGGGCCGTCATACCCGTGCGGCCACCGCCCGCGCCGGCTAAGCTCGCGCGCATGCCGACCTCCCTGATCATCGTTGACGACTTCCTCAGCCCGCGCGACGCGCTGCAACTGCGCGAGGTCGGACTGAAGCTCACCTATCCCGAACAGCAGGGCGCCTTCCCCGGACGCAATTCGCTCGAGCGCATCGAGATCGACGGCCTGGAGCATGGCGTGTCCAGCCTCGTCGGCGAACGCGTGCGGCCGGTCTCGCCACTGCAGTCGCATGCCAAGTTCCGCATGACGCTCGCCAGCGATATCGGACGCGCAAAGGTCCACATCGACCAGGCGTACTGGTCCGGCATCCTCTACCTCAGTCGCCCGGAAGATTGCGTCGGCGGCACCGAGTTCTTCCGTCATCGCGCAACCAATACCGACCGCGCACCGATCGACGACAACGAGATGCGCGCCATGGGCTTTTCGTCGATGGAGCAGATGCATCGCGAGATCATCGAGCGTGACAGCACCGACGAGTCGAAGTGGGAGCTCACCATGCACGCGCCGATGCGCTTCAACCGGCTGGTGCTGCTGCGACCGTGGTTGTGGCACACCGCAGGCCCGGCTTTCGGTGACCGGCTGGAGAACGGGCGCCTGGTCTACCTGATGTTCTTCGCAGCGGCGTAGTCGCGCCAACAGGCCGCAACGCGTCATTCCCGCCTTCAGGCCAACGGCGACTTTTCCAGTCGCCACGGCGGCAATTTCCATGCCACCCGATCGGCCCATTCACTGGCCGAAGCGCATCGCCTTGCGCGTTTGACTCCTTGCGCTATCGCTCGAGCCCCGGGCACGGCGTGAAGCCATTGTGAAAACCGGCGCAGTCATCTTCCTGTGCCGGGGCAGGCGCGAACTCTTGTTGCATTGCCGCGCGCGGAGACTGCCTTTTTCTGTCAACAATGGCGCCACAGGGGGCTGTTCCATTTTTGCGTCATCACCTAATTTGAAGAAGGGGATTCGCAGTGAAGAAGCCATCCGTACTTGTCGTTACGGCGCTTGCAAGCGCCTGCATGGTTGCCCTGGCCGCACCGGGATCATCCGTGCTGAAACAGATTTTCCCCGATGAACCCCTTCCCGAGCCCGAGGCCGGACCGGCCAAGGACGAGACCCCGCAACGCTGGTTCGTCGAACTCAGTGCCGCGCCAGAATCCGACGGCGGTTCGGCCACGTCGCTGCAGGCAGAGAAGAAGGCATTCCGCGATGGCGCCCGCGCCGCGCGCATCAACTACCGCGAGAACTTCGCCTACAACGATCTGTTCAACGGTCTGTCGATCACGGTCACGCGCAGCCAGTTGAGCACGGTTGCGCGCCTGCCCGGCGTCAAGGCGATCTGGCCGGTTGAAGTGATGCAGATGCCGGACCCGGTCGCCAATCCGCAACCGGACCTCGTCACTGCGCTGACCATGACCGGCGCCGACATCGCCCAGAACGAGCTCGGCCTGGATGGTCGTGGCGTTCGGGTCGCGGTGATGGATACCGGCCTGGACATTGACCACCCGGATCTCGGCGGCACCGGCACCAACCACGGCACGCCGTTCCCGACCTCGCGCGTGATCAAGGGCTGGGACTTCGTCGGCGATGCGTTCAATGCCGACCCGTCGTCGCCGAGCTACAACCCGGTCGCGACCCCCGACAGCAATCCCGACGACTGCAACGGCCACGGCACGCACGTGGCAGGCATCATCGGCGCCAACGGCGTGGTCAAGGGCGTTGCGCCGAAGGTGAAGTTCGGCGCCTATCGCGTCTTCGGCTGCGAAGGCTCGACCACGGCCGACATCATGATCGCGGCCATGGAACGCGCGCATCACGACGGCATGGACGTGCTCAACATGAGCATCGGCTCGACCTATCAGTGGCCGGAATACCCGACCGCCAAGGCCGCCTCGCGCCTGGTCAACAAGGGAATAGTCGTGGTGGCCTCTGCCGGCAACAGCGGTGCCACCGGCCTGTACTCGACTGGCGCCCCGAGCACCGGCGAAAAGGTCATCTCCGTCGCCTCGTTCGACAACATTGCCGCGCGCCAGCGCTACTTCACGGTATCGCCTGACAATCTGAAGGTCGGTTTCAACCAGGCCACCGGCTCGCCGCTGGCGCCGTCGTCGGGCAGCGCGCCCCTGGGCCGTGTCGGCACCGCCACCACCACCGACGCCGCCTGCGCCGCGTTGCCTGCAGGCAGCCTCACCGGCCAGGTCGCACTGATCCGTCGCGGCACCTGCTCGTTCTACATCAAGGCCATCAACGCCCAGAACGCCGGCGCGGTGGGCGCGGTGCTGTACGACAACGTCGTCGCCGCACCGCTCAATCCGACCGTTGCCGGCACGCCGTCGGTGAACATCCCGGTCGTCGGCACCACCAAGGCCTTCGGCGATCTGCTCGATGGTCGATTGGCCGGTGGCCCGGTCCAGCTGACCTGGACCAGCGGGGTTGATTCGTTCCCGAACGCGGTTGGCGGCTACATCTCCTCGTTCAGTGCCTACGGCCTGTCGCCGGATCTGACGCTCAAGCCCGATATCGGCGCTCCGGGCGGCTCGATCTACTCGACCTATCCGCTCGAAGGCGGCGGCTACGCGACGATCAGCGGTACCTCGATGGCTTCGCCGCACGTGGCCGGTGCCGCAGCGCTGCTGCTGCAGTCGGCCCCGAACACGAATGCCAGGAACGTCGCGGGCATCCTGCAGAACTCGGCAGTGCCGAAGAACTGGTCGCTCAGCCCGGCCTCGGGCCTGCTCGACCATGTGCACCGCCAGGGCGCCGGCATGCTGCGCATCGACAACGCAGTGACGGCGGCCGTCCGCATCAACCCGGGCAAGCTGTCGCTGGGTGAAGGCACCAGCGGCGCGACCACGCATGCGATCACGCTCAAGAACACCGGCAAGACGCCCGTGACCTACACGCTGTCCTCGGTCAACGCGGTGACCACCGGCGAACCCACCTTCGTGCCTGATTTCTGGCTGGGCGAAGCCGGCGTGACCTTCTACTCGTCCACGGTGACGCTGACGAAGAACCAGAGCGTCACGATCCCGGTGACGATCACGCCGCAGGCCGCGCCGGTGGGCGGTCAGTACGGTGGCTACCTGGTGTTCACCCCGAACGACGGCAGCCCGACGCTGCGCGTGCCGTTCGCCGGCTACATCGGTGACTACCAGCTGCGCCAGGTGCTCAAGCCGACGGCCAATGGCTTCCCGTGGCTGGCGAAGTTCAACGGTGCGTCCTACACCAACCAGCCGGCGGGTGCGACGTACACGATGGTCGGCGATGACATCCCGTACTTCCTCATCCACCAGGACCACCAGGCGCGCGAACTGCGGCTGGACGTGTACGAGGCCGGTTCGGGCAAGCTCTGGTACACCGCCTACAAGGAAGAGTTCCTGGGCCGCAACTCCTCTGCGACGAGCTTCTTCGCCTACTCGTGGGACGGCATCACCACGAAGAACAAGAACAAGCAGCTGGTCGTGCCCAATGGCAGCTACATCCTGAGGCTGTACGTGCTCAAGGCGCTGGGTGACGAGAACAACCCGGCCCATTGGGAGCAGTGGCAGTCGCCGGTGGTGACCATCGCGCGTCCGTGATTGGCGCTTGATGCAATGAGTCAAAGCAGACCCCGCCGAGAGGCGGGGTCTGTGTTTTTGTGCGCTGTGCGCACGCAAGTATCATCAAATCCCTATTCAGCAAATGGCTTTTCCACAGCTTTCTGAACCCGCGAGTTCTCTTTTGCAGTGCAGCGTGCAAGCCCCTAACGGTTCCTTCACGATCGGCCCCGCATCCCGACGTGGGGGAGGGAGCAGGCCCGCAACCGGTTCGACCGGGGCGGGCTTTTTTGTTGCCTGGCGCCTGGTTTCGCCGGGTGTGCGACGTGCCTTCGCTGCGTCGACTCCGGGTGCGCTGCGCTTACCCGGGCTACGGAGGGGGTGGCGCGCGCGTGCCATCATTTCGCGATGGACGATGTCGAACCCTTCATCTCACGCGCACTCGCGCGCCTGCGCGCCGTGGCCGCGGACGCCTGGAATGCCGATCCCGAGCTCGATGCGCGCCTGGTCGCGCTGGCCCGCGCCAGCGACTTCGCGGTCGAGACGATGCTGCGCCAGCCCGAGCTGCTGCTGCGCCTGGCCGCCGACGCCGATGCGCCGGCTGCGCCGCCGCCGGAACTGCTGGCGGGCCACAGCGAACAGTGGCCGGCGTTGCTGCGCCGCTACCGCACGGCGGAATCGACGCGACTGATCTGGCGGGACGTGCTGGGGCTGGACGATGTCGACCAGACCCTGGCCGGCAGCACGCGCTTGGCCGAGCAATGCCTGCAGCTGGGGCTGGCCGCGCTGGAAGCGCAGTTCGCGCAACGCCATGGCGTGGTCCGCGATCGCGAAGGACGACCGCAGCGACTGGTGGTGTTCGGACTGGGCAAGCTCGGCGGCGAAGAGCTCAACTTCAGCTCCGACGTCGACCTGGTCTACGCCTACGAGCACGACGGCGGCGCGTTGTCTGGCAGCAGTGATGGCCCGCGCCCGCTCGATGCCGAGCACTACTTCGCCCGCCTTGGCCAGCAGCTGGCCAAGCTGCTCGACGAACCCACCGTCGACGGCTTCTGCCACCGCGTCGACCTGCGCCTGCGCCCCTACGGCAACGCCGGGCGCGTGGCCTGGTCGTTCACGGCAATGGAGCAGTACTTCCAGCACGAGGGACGCGACTGGGAACGCTATGCCTGGCAGAAGGCACGGCCGGTAGCCGGAGACATCGAGGCCGGCGAGCGCTTCCTCGATAGCCTGCGGCCGTTCGTCTACCGTCGCTATCTCGACTTCGGCGCGCTCGACGGCCTGCGCGCGATGAAGGCGGCGATCAGCGCCGAGGTCGCACGCAAGGAACTGGCCGACGACATCAAGCGCGGTCCCGGTGGCATCCGCGAAATCGAGTTCCTGGTGCAGGCGCTGCAGCTGATCTACGGCGGTCGCGAACCGGCGCTGCGCGGCCGGAGGTTGCTGCCGGCGCTGCAGGCGCTGGTCGAGGCTCGCCAGGTCGGCGAAGAGGCGGCGGCGTTGCTGGCCCAGGCCTACCGCTTCCTGCGCCAGCTGGAGAACCGCCTGCAGATGTTGCGCGACGCGCAGACCCATGCATTGCCCGAGTCCGCCGACGACCGCGCCCGCACCGCGGCGTCGCTGGCCTACGCCGACTGGGACACGCTGCGTGACTCGCTGGATGTGCAGCGCGGCCGCGTCACCGCCGAATTCGAGGCGTTGCTGGCGCCACGGCGCCGCCGCAGCGCGCCCGATGCACTGACGACGTACTGGCGCGCGCTGCCCGAGGGCGGCGACAGTGCGGTGCTCGGCGACGCCGGCTTCATCGAGGCCGGCAATGCCGACGCGGTGCTGCGCGACTTCGCCCGCAGTCCCGGCGTGCGCGGCTTGTCCGACAGTGCCCGCGCCAGGCTCGACCGCGTGCTGCCGGCGTTGCTGCAGGCCGCCGCTGCGTCAACCGAGCCGATGCTGGCGCTGCGCAGATTGCTGGCGCTGCTGCACAACGTGTTGCGCCGCAGCGCCTATCTCGCCCTGCTCGACGAGCAGCCGGCGGCACTGGCACGCCTGGTCGAGGTCGTCAGCCACAGCGCGCTGTTGGCGGAGCGGCTGGCGGCCTATCCGCTATTGCTCGACGAGTTGCTCGATGCGCGCGTGGCCGGTCCATTGCCGGGGCGCGATGCCCTGCATGCCGCCTGCTTCGCCGTCGCCCAGGGCGATGACGACGACGCCGAGGCGGTGCTGCAGTCACTCAACGAGGTGCGCCAGGCATTGAGCTTCCGCATTGCGATGGCGCTGCGCGACGGTCGCCAGTCGGCGGCGGAAAGCGCACGTCAGCTGGCATGGCTGGCCGATGGCGTGGTGATGCGCGTGCTGCACCTGGCCGATCACGAGGTCGCCAGCGCGCACGGCCGCATCGACGGCGCGCGTTTCGCCGTGCTCGGCTACGGCAGCCTGGGTGGGGAGGAGCTGGGGTTCGGTTCGGACCTCGATCTGGTGTTCCTGTACGAGGCGCCCGGTGGTGAAGGCGCGCATTCCGATGGCGCGCGGCCGCTGGAGGCCTCGCGCTGGTTCGCGCGCCTGGCACAGAAGGTCGTCGCCCTGCTGGGTGCGGTGACCGGGGCCGGGCGCCTGTTCGATGTCGACGTGCGCCTGCGCCCGGACGGTGCCAAGGGCCTGCTCGTGTCGAGCCTGGCCAGCTACCGCGATTACCAGCGCGAGCGCGCCTGGACCTGGGAGCACCAGGCACTGGTACGCGCGCGTTTCGTCGCCGGTGACGACACGCTTGGATCGGCCTTCGAAGAGGTGCGGGCGCAGACCCTGGCGCGGCCGCGCGACGCGGCTGCGCTGTCCAATGACGTGGTGGCGATGCGTCGGCGCATGCGCGCCGAGCTCGACCGCAGCGATGCCGCCGCCTTCGACCTCAAGCAGGGCGAGGGTGGCCTGGTCGACCTGGAGTTCCTGTTGCAGTACGCGGTGCTGGCCGAAGCGGTCGGGCATCGCGACTGGCTGCAGCCGCGCAGCACGCCGGAGCTGATCCGGGCGATGGGCGCCAGCGGCTGGTTCGCCACGGATGAAACCGACGCATTGCTGCAGGCGCATGCAGTGCTGCTGGAAGCCGGCCTGGCGTGCACGCTCGACCGGCGACCGCGACGGCTGCCGGTCACGGAGCCGATCGAAACGGCACGGCGTTCGATCAGCGACGCGGCACGGCGTCGCGGCATTGAATTCGACGGCGAGCCTGCGCCCGCGTCGTAGCCAGGCAGCCCGACGCTAGACGCGCAGGCGCGCCTGCACCTGCGCCGCTACGCGCGCGGTTTCGCGCAGCGGCGTCACCGGGTAGGGGTCGAGTGCCTGCGCCAGCGGCCGGATCCGGCCCCGATCCAGCAGGCTGGCCAGGAATCGGCGCGGTCGGCCGTCGACGCGGTCCAGTCCGGCGACGAACACCGGTGCCCAGGTCGCCGCGGCTTCCGACAGCATGTTGACCGAGTCGGCCGTGCAGACGATGCGGTCGGCCCAGCCGAGCACGCCCGCGTAGGGATTGGCGCCGTCTTCCTCGCCGCCCCAGACCACGCCGGGCAATGCCGACAGGCGCGCGCGCAGGCGCTGCCGCACCGGCGCAGGCGTGCGTCGGGACGCGGTCGCCAGCACGCTGCCGCCTTCGTTGCGGACGATGGATTCCACCTGCGCCAGGACCTGCTCGTACATCGCGTCGTCGAAGCGCGCGTGCGCGCTGGCGCCGCCCAGCAGCAGCGCGGTGCGCACGCCTGGCAGGGCAGCAAAGGCTTCGAAGTCGCGCCGTGCCGACGCCAGCCAGAGGTCGTCGACCGGGTGCAGGCTGCCGAGCAGGGTGATCACGTTGGCGCCGTACAGGTGATCGTGCTCCGGAGCGATCACCAGGTCCCAATGATGGGTGGCGATGCGCGGGTCGAGGATCTGCACCGCACGCGCGCCGCGCTCGCGCAGCAGCCGCGTGGCCAGCGCCGCCTGCCTGCCGCAGCCGATCGCCAGCCGCGGCGGCGCGGACAGGGCCTGGGCGAATCCGGCGCCGAAGGCGTGGTCGGCCGCGGGCCATCGCCGCGGTGCCAGCCACTGCCACGGGGGCCTCGGCTGCAGCGGCCATTCCCGGAACGGCTGCCCGAGCGCGTGCGCCAGCGCATCGGCCTGGCGGCGGTTGCCGGCCTTGCCATCGCTGAGCGACCAGACGCTGGCACCCGCGGTGGCTGTTGCAGCGTTCACGTTGTTGGCCCTGGGTTGTTGCACGATTGCGCTCAATCCGTTCTGGAAGCGTCGAGTGTTGCGATCGCGCCAGACTCTACACTTTCAACCCTCGGCCGCGGGCAGTCCTGGCGGCTTCAACTGGAGTACCTGATGTCCCACCCGTCCCATGCCGTCCTTCCGGACGCCGCGCTCGACCAGCTGTTCCGCACCGCCCGCACGCACAACGAGCTCACGGGCGAGGTCAGCGACGAGACGCTGCATCAGCTGTACGAGCTGGCCAAGTGGGGCCCGACCAGCGCCAACATGTCGCCGCTGCGCATGGTGTTCGTGAAGTCGGCCGAGGCCAAGGCGCGGCTGGCGCCGGCCCTGGACGAGGGCAACTACGCCAAGACCCTGGCCGCCCCGGTCACGGCGATCGTCGGCTACGACATGGCGTTCTACGACAAGCTGCCCTACCTGTTCCCGCACACCGACGCGCGCTCCTGGTTCGAAGGCCGCCCGGAGCACGACCTGGAAGTGATCGCCTTGCGCAACGGCAGCCTGCAGGGTGCCTACGTGCTGATGGCGGCGCGCGCGCTGGGCCTGGATTGCGGCCCGATGTCGGGCTTCAAGAATGCGCTCGTCGACGAGGCGTTCTTCGCCGGCACCCAGGTCAGGTCCAACTTCCTCATCAACCTCGGCCACGGCGACCCCGCCAAGCTGTTCGCGCGTTCGCCGCGGCTGCCGTTCGACGAAGCCGCCCAGATCCTCTGAGGCGGCTCGACTCCCCGATCCGCAAGCATGCGATCCACAAGCCTGCGATCCACAAGCCCCCGATCCACAAGGAGCTCCACCTCATGTTCAAGCGCATTGCCCTGGTCGTTGCCCTCGCCGCCGCCAGCACCGCCGCCCTCGCCGCGCCGGTGACCTACAAGATCGACCCGAACCACACTGACGTGGTCGCCAGCTGGAGCCACTTCGGCTACTCCAATCCGATCGCCCATTTCGGCGACGTCGATGGCGTCATCGTCTATGACGCCGACCACGTCGGCGCCTCCAGGGTCGAAGTGACGATCCCGCTGTCGGGCCTGGAAGCCAACGTGGAGGATTTCAACGAGCACCTGCGCAGCGCCGACTTCTTCGACGCCGCGAAGTACCCGACCATCACCTTCAAGAGCACCAAGGTCGAAGCCGCCGGCGACAAGAAGCTGCGCGTGTTCGGCGACCTGACCCTGCACGGCGTGACCAAGCCGGTCGTGCTCGACACGACCATCAACAAGATCGCCGAGCACCCGATCTCCAAGCGCGCCGCGGCCGGCTTCGATGCCACCACCACGATCAAGCGCAGCGACTTCGGCGTCGACAAGTACGCGCCCAACGTCAGCGACGCGGTGACCATCCGCATCACCACCGAAGCCAGCGTGCCCAAGCCCGAAGCGAAGAAGTAAGCTTGCGGGAATGATCATCGAACGCCCATCCAGTGCCCGCGGCCATGTCCAGACGGCATGGCTCGACAGCCGCCACACGTTTTCGTTCGGCGGCTATTACGACCCGGCCTGGATGGGCTTCGGACCGCTGCGGGTGATCAACGAGGACCGCGTCGATGCCGGCGCGGGCTTCCCGCCGCATCGGCACGCCAACATGGAGATCCTCAGCTACGTGATCTCCGGTGAGCTTGCGCACAAGGACAGCAGCGGTGGCGGTGGCGTGATCGGTGCCGGCGAGCTGCAGTGGATGAGCGCCGGCCACGGCGTCGAGCACAGCGAATACAACGGCTCGGCGACCGCGCCGGTGCATTTCCTGCAGATCTGGATCCAGCCCTCGCGGCTCAACCACGAACCGGCTTACGCCCAGCGTCCGCCGATCAGCGCCGACGCCCGCGGGTGGACGCTGCTGGCCTCGCCAGACGGCCGCGACGGCAGCCTGGCGGTGCGCCAGGACGCGATCGTGCGCGACGTGCGGCTGGATCGCGGCGAGACCGCCGAGCACCTGCTCGAGCCCTCACGCCTCTATTGGCTGCAGGTGGTGCACGGCACCATCAGCGCAAATGGCCGGGCGTTGCAGGCCGGCGATGCCCTGGGATTCCAGGACGAGTCCGGCCCGCTGCGGCTGGAGGGCACCGGCGAAGGCCGCGCCGACGTCCTGCTGTTCGACCTGACGCACTGAGCCTGCCCCGCGCGGTGTTTTGAGGGGTGTTTTGGGGGGCCCAGGCAGCGGGCTGCTAAACTAGCCGTCCCGCGTCGCCATCAGTCCCGTCCCATGACCGCAGCCACCGCCCATCCGACCCAGGCCAACGCCGAGCAGCGCTACGTCGTGCACCGTGGCGACCTGCCGCTGAGCTGCCCGTTGCCGTCGATGGCGCTGTGGAACTCGCACCCGCGCGTCTACCTGCCGGTCGAAGCCGAGGGCGAGGTGCAGTGCCCGTACTGCGGCTCGCACTTCGTCCTGGAAGACTGACGCTTCCGTCGTCCCGGACGACACAGTGAGGGACCTGCTCTTGCCAGCCACGCGCGACGAGCAGCCCTGTCCCTGGTGTCCCATTCCCCGGACTGACCGCCCTTTGCGGCGGGAATCGCCATGCGTCGACTGACCGTCGTCCAGCTGCTGCCGGCGCTGGAATCGGGCGGTGTCGAGCGCTCCACGCTCGAGGTCGCGCAGGCGCTGGTCGCTTCAGGGCATCGCGCCGTGGTCGTCTCCGCGGGGGGACGCCTGGTGCCCCGGCTCGAGGCGCTCGGCGCCGAGCACATCGCACTCGACATCGGCCGCAAGTCGCTGCTGACGCTGCGTCACGTGCGGACGTTGCGCGCGCTGCTGCTGCGCGAAGGCGCCGACATCGTGCATGCGCGCTCGCGCCTGCCGGCCTGGATCGGCGTGCTGGCGCTGCGCGGCATTCCGGCGCCGCAGCGCCCGCATCTGGTCACCACCGTCCACGGCCTCAACTCGCCCTCGCGCTACAGCGCGGTGATGACGCGTGGCGAACGGGTGATCTGCGTGTCGCAGACGGTGCGCGATTACGTGCTCCGGCAATATTCCGACACCGACCCCGGCAAGCTGCGCGTCATCGAGCGCGGCATCGACCCAATGGCATTCCCGCACGCACCGCTTCCCGATGTCTCGGCACGTGCATGGGCCGCGTCGTTGCATCCGGCGCTGGGCGGCAGAGGTCCGTTGCTGCTGCTGCCCGGACGCGGCACGCGACTGAAGGGGCATGCCGACGCACTGGACCTGCTGGCGCGACTGCGCGGCGACGGCCTGGACGCGCGGCTGTGGCTGCCCGGTTCGCGCGAAGCCGGTCGCGAGGCTTACATCGCCGAGCTCGAAGGTGTCGCGGCCGAACGCGGCATCGACGACGCGGTCGCGTTCACCGCGGCAACCGACGCGATCGCGCGCGCCTATGCCGCCAGCGACCTGGTCCTGCAGCTGTCGCACAAGCCCGAGGCGTTCGGGCGAACCGTGCTTGAAGCGTTGGCGGTGGGCCGTCCGCTGCTGGGCTGGAACCATGGCGGCGTCGGCGAATTGCTGGCGCGCTGGCAGCCCGAAGGCGCGGTGGCGCCGTTCGACCCGGGTGCGCTGCATCACAGAGCCTACGAACTCCTTACGCATCCGGCGCCGCCAGCGGCTACGATTCCCGATTCGTTGCGCGCGATGCAGGAGGCCACGCTTGCCGTCTACGCCGAGTTCGTCGATGAACCCCGCTGCCGCTGACCACGCTGACCACGCTGTCAGGGGTATGGGCATGGGCGGCGCGGCGCCGCGCACGCACGGCTGGCGCTGGGCGCCGGCGTGGATCCTGACCTACGTCGCGCTGTGGCCGGCGCCGGGCTATGCCGAGGGCGTGCTGGTGCTGGGCGCACTGGCCGCGATCATCCACCTGGCGATGTCGCGATTCCGCGGTGGTACCAAGCTGCTGAGCAATCCCGCCTGGGCGCTGACCAGCGTGCTGTTCTTCGCCTACTGGACGCCGGAGCTGGTGTCGGCGATCGACGCGATCGACCCCGCACGAGCGCTGCGCGAGGCCGCGGTCGACCTGCGCTACCTGCCGTTCCTGTGGCTGGTGGCGGCGGCAGTGGCCGACCAGCGCGGGCGCCGCATCACCTTCGGCGGACTGGCGGTGATCATCGCGATCTGGACGGTCGATGCACTGCTGCAGGCGGCTACCGGCAGCAGTCCGCTGTTCTCCGGCATCGATGCCATCAAGCACGCCATCAGCGGCCACGGCATGTGCACGCCGCAGGAGCTGGCCAGCCTCGACCGCCTCAGCGGCGTGCTCGGTCCGTGCAACCTCAAGCTGGGACCGGTACTGGCCAGCCTGTCACCGTTCGTGCTGTTCGCCGGTGGGCGCCGGCTGGGCACCGCCGGCTGGCTGCTGGCGGCCGCAGGCGTCGGCGTGGTGCTGGTGCTGGCCGGTTCGCGCGCCTCGTGGATCACCTTCTCCGTCGCGCTCGCGCTGTCGGGCTGGCGCCTGCTGGGCTGGAAGAAGCTGGCGGCAGTATTCGTGTTCGGCGCGATCTCGGTCGGGGTGCTGAGCACATCGGTGCCGCAGGTGCGCGAGCGCATCGCCCGCACCGCCCATGTGCTGGCGGCCGACGTCGAAGGCGTCGACAGTGCGCTGTCGGGACGTGCGCGGATCTGGAACGCGGCTGCCTGCATGGTTCGCGAGCATCCGTTCAACGGCGTCGGCGCGCGCGGCTTCCGCGAAGCGTTCCCGCATTGCGACCCGGCGCCGGGCGAGATTGCTGCCTGGGGCGGCGGTCCGGCGTTGCATGCGCACCAGATCGTGCTCGAAGTTCTCAGCGAGACAGGCAGCTTCGGCCTGCTGATGTGGCTGGCGGGTGTCGCGCTGGCCTGGCGCGCGTGGCGCTTTGCCGACGAGCAGGCACGCGAGCGTGCACGCCCGGCGATGTGGGCACTGGCGGCGACTATTTTCCCGATCAACACCCACCTGGCGTTCTATTCGACGTTCTGGGGCGGGCTGACGCTGCTGCTGGCGGCCTTGTACGCGGGCAGCCTGCTGGCGCGCGAGTAGCCTCAGCCGGACCCCGGCGTCGCCGGGACGGCGGTGACCACTCAGTCGCGGCGCGCGTAGGGCGACTTCATCCCCGGTGGCCGCCGCTTGAAGCGACGATGGATCCACAGGTATTGGCTAGGCGCTTCGCGCACCATCGCCTCGATGGCGGCGTTGACTCGGGTGCTGTCCGCGGTCGCGTCGGCGGACGGGAAGTCGGCCAGCGGTGCGCCGATGCGCAGGATGTAGTCGCCACCTTCGCGACGGTGGAAGAACGGCACCACCGCGCTGCCGCTGAGGCGGGCGAACTGGTGGGTGGCCGTGATCGTGGCGGCGGGCACGCCGAAGAACGGCGCGAACACCGTGTCCTTGCCGCGCATGTCCTGGTCGGGCGCGTACCACAGGAAGCCGCCCTGCTTGAGGTGGCGGATCGCCGGGCGCACTTCCTCGTTGGTGAACATCGCCTTGGCATAGCGCAGGCGGCCGCGCTTGACCGCCCACTCCATCACCGGGCTGCGATGGCGGCGATACATGCCCGTCAGTGGCAAGTGGTCGCACATCAGCCGGCCGCAGATCTCCAGCGTCATGAAGTGGCCCGACACCATCAGCACGCCACGGCCCTCGGCGCGGATGCCGTCGAGCAGTTCAAGGCCCTCGATCCGCACGGTGCGCCGCATAGGGCCGACCGGGCCCCACCACGCGCGCGCGAACTCGAACAGGCCGATGCCAAGGTCGCGGAAGCTGTCGCGAAGCATGGCCTCGCGCTCGGCCGGGGTCCTTTCCGGGAAGCACAGCGCCAGGTTGATCCGCGCGGCACGGCGCCGGTCGGCGGCGACCAGTCGGGCCAGCGCGCCGATGCCACGGCCGATCCAGCGTTGCAGCGCCCACGGCAACCAGGCGCCCAGGCACATCACGCCCAGTGCCAGCCACATGGGCCAATGACGCGGACCGAACGGCGGGGAGGGCGGCGAAGTGGGGGATTCGATTGCCTTGGCCATTGGGTGGATTCTAGCAACCAGGCGCGATTGGTCTTCGCAACTCTCCTTTCCCTCATGCGCCTTGGTTATCCTAGTCGCGATGTCGACAGACCCTATCGAGCGCGTGATGCGTGGCCTGTATTCGGTCGCGCTATACCTTTTGGCGCCGATCACCGTCTACCACCTGATCTGGCGCGGCCTGCGCCAGCCGTCGTATTTCCTGCGCTGGCAGGAGCGGTATGCCTTCTATGCCGAGCGGCCGGAGCCGCCGACGCTGTGGCTGCATGCGGTCTCGGTCGGCGAGGTCAATGCGGCCGTGCCGCTGGTCAACGCCCTGCGCCGCACCCGACCCGACCTGCGCCTGCTGGTCACGACGATCACCCCGACCGGCTCCGAGCGCGTGCAGGCGCTGTGGGGCAAGGACGTCTCCCACGTCTATCTGCCCTATGACCTGCCGGGTGCGGTCTCGCGATTCCTGGCGAACTACCGGCCCCACGCGGCGCTGATCATGGAGACCGAGCTGTGGCCGAACCTGTTGTTCGGCTGCCGCGACCATGGCATCCCGGCCCTGATCCTCAACGCGCGCCTGTCGGAGCGATCGCTGCGCGGCTACCGCGTGCTGGCGCCGCTGGTGGCACGCGCGCTGCGCACGGTGCGTACGGTGGCGGCGCAATCCCATGCCGACGGCGAGCGCTTCATCCGCCTGGGTGCGCACGCCGACCAGGTAGTCGAGGTCGGCAACCTCAAGTTCGACGTGACCGTGCCGGAGAACCTGGCCGAGTTCGCGGCGCAGTGCCGGGCCAACGCGGGTGCGCGTCCAGTCTGGATCGCGGCGAGCACGCACGAGGACGAGGAGATGGCGGTCATCGCCATCCATCGCCGCCTGCGGGCGATATTCCCGGACCTGTTGCTGCTGTGGGCGCCGCGCCATCCGGAGCGGTTCCGCATGGTCGCCGACACGGCGCGCACGGCCGGCTGGCAGGTGTCGACGCGGTCGCGCGCGCAATGGCCGCAACCGGACGATGCGGTGTTCGTGATCGACACGCTGGGCGAGCTGATGAGTTTCTACGCTTGCGCCGATGTCGCCTTCGTCGGCGGCAGCCTGCAGGCGATCGGTGGCCACAACCTGCTCGAGCCGGCGGCGACCGGTACCGCCATCGTCACCGGTCCGCACCTGCACAACTTCGTCGAGATCGCGCAGCGGCTGCAGGATGCCGGGGCAGTACGCGTGGTCGACGATGCCGAGGCGGTGCGCGAGGCACTGGAAGAACTGCTGGGCGATCCGCAGGCCCGCGAGCGCATGGCCGCGGCCGGAAGGGCGCTGGTCGAGACCGGCCGCGGTGCACTGGCACGGACGATGGCGCTGCTGCAGCCGTTGTTGCCGGCGCCATGAGCGGTTCTCGTGCGCCGTCCTGGATGCTGGCGTTCGCGCTGGTCGATTCATTCCCCGGGTGCGCTGCGCTTACCCGGGCTACGAGGCCGATGCGCTGTTGGACCACGCGCAAAAAAAAACCGCCGGAACCCGGCGGTTTTCTTTTGCTGCGGAACAAGCAGTGACTCAGCCCTGGACGTCACCCGGAGCCACGTACGACTCGGTGTCGAGCGTGAGCAGGCGGTTGATGTCCTGCACGTCGGCGATGTCGAGCGTGCCGGCGGCCTGCTCGAGCAGCAGGCGGTTCTGCAGGTGGTTGTAACGGGCGCGTGCGTATTCGAGCTGGGCGCGGAAGAGGTTGTTCTGGTTCTGCAGCACGTCCAGCACGGTGCGCGTGCCGACTTCCAGGCCGACCTGCGACGCGTCGTAAGCGCTCTTGGCCGAAACCAGCGCCAGGCGGCGGGCCTCGACTTCGCTGACGCTGGCAACCAGCGTCTGGTAAGCGTTGCGCGTGTTGCGGATCAGCGAGCGCTTCTGCGACTCGAGCTCGTCGGTGGCGACATCGTGGCGGGCCAGCGCCTGGCGCACGCCGGACTGGGTGGCACCACCGGCGAAGATCGGCACCGACAGCGTCACGCCGACGGCCGGACCGTACTGGCGGCTGTCGTTGTCGCGGGTGATGCCCAGGTCGTGCAGCGTGCTGTCGCCCCACGCGGTCGAATCACCGTAGCTGCCGTTGAGGTACAGGCGCGGCCAGTGGCCGGCGCGTGCGGTCTCGACGTCGGCCTCGGTCGACTGCACCTGCAGGTCCTTGGCACGCAGCGCCGGGTTGTTCTCGATCGCCGTCTGCACCCAGCCTTCGGCATCGCGCGACTCCGGCAACACCGGCTGGAAGTCCTTCGGCAGGCCCTTCACCCCGCGCACGTCCTTGCCGGTCAGCTCGGTCAGGCCCTGGTAGGCATCTTCGAGGATGTTGCGGGCGAGGATCGTGTTGGCGCGCGCGCTGTCGTACTGGGCGCGTGCTTCATGCACGTCGGTGATCGGCGCCAGGCCGACCTCCAGGCGCTTGGAGGCATAGTCGAACTGCTTCTTCAGCGCGGTCTCGGCGGCTTCGGCCGCGACCAGCGACTCCAGTGCGATCAGGACATTGAAGTAGGCCGCCGACGTGCGCGTGATCAGGTCGTTGCCGGCCGCCTGCAGCTGGAAGTCGCTGGCTTCGCTCAGCGCCTTCTGGCTCTTGTGGCGGGTGAAGTTGGCGCGGTCGTAGATCATCTGGCTCAGACGGACCTCGGTGCTGCGCGTGGTCGTGTCGGTCTGGCTGTCGCCGCCGGTGAGGGTGCCGTCGGGGTTGAAGCTCAGGTCGCCGCGGTTGTGGTTCTCGGCGCGGCCGATCGAGGCGGAGCCGTCGATTTGCGGCAGCATCGCGGCGCGGGTCTGCACCGCGCCTTCCTTGACCGCCAGGCGGCTTGCTTCGGAGGCGGACAGTTGCGGGTCGCTATCGCGCGCCAGCTCGTAGGTCTGCAACAGGTCTTCGGCGGAGGCCGTGGCCGGCATCAGGGCCGACAGGCCCATTGCAGTGGCGAGGGCAATTACGAGCGGGCGGCGGATCATGCGATGTCCTTGTCCGTGTGGCGTTCTTGTTGAACCGTCCGCCTGCGCGGACGTTTGAGGGGTCGTCAGAACTTGAATGCCGGGGCGGGGGCCGCACCGGCGAGGTAGGGCAGATCGGTTTCGAACAACGATTGGATGCGCGAAGCGTTGACATCGTTGCGCAGCAGCACCGCTTCCATCACCGGCGAGCGGCCGCGCACGACGAACAGTCGGCCGTCCGGCTGCAGCCAGTCGATGAAGCGCTGCGGGATGACATCGACCGCGCCGGTGACGCAGATCGCGCTGAAGCGGCGGTCCGGCGTCCAGGCGAAGGCATCGGCGGTGATGACCTGGGCGTTGTCGACGTTGTGCTGCGCCAGCACGGCGCGGGCGCCGTCGGCGAGGTCGGCGTGGCGCTCGATGCTGACCACTTCGCGCGCCAGGCGGCCCATGCAGGCGGTCAGGAAGCCGCTGCCGGTGCCGATCTCGAGCACGTCGTCACCCGGGTCCAGCGCCAGTCCCTGCAGGGTGCGGCCTTCGAGCACGGGCTTCATCATCGACTCGCCATGGGCCAGCGGCAGCGCCAGGTCGGCATAGGCCAGCCTGCTGTGCTCGGCCGGCACGAAGGCCTCGCGCGGCAGCGTCGCCAGCACGTCGAGCACGCGCGGATCGAGCACGTCCCAGGGACGTACCTGCTGCTCGACCATCAGTTCGCGTGCCTTGATGTAATCCATGGGGTTCATCGGGGGGAAATCTCGCGCGGAAGACCGCGAATTGTACCGGTAATGACCCACCGGGCCGGTGCTGGCGCGGCGCACAGGATGGCCGAGCGCCGGTGTTCGGACTGAGTGCCGGAAGTAATCAACACCAGTCACCCTCCTGCGGCGAACCGCCAGATCCGGCCAGATTTCGCGCGCAACTTGCCGGCATCGGCAATCATCGCGCAACCCGCGCCGGCCGGCCCGGGGCGCCTTCGCGGACGTCGTAGGCGCGCAGGAACAGGTCGACCGATGCGGCCAGGTGAGCTTCGAGTTCGTCGGCGGTCGGGCCAGGTCCGCCGAACACCAGGCAGGCGTGCGGCTCGCCCTTGATCAGGGCGAAGAACTGCCCGGCCGCGCGCGGCACGTCGGCGATCTCGAGCTCGCCGGCGCCGATCCGGCGCTCGAGCAGCGTGGCGAAGTCGCCCTGCACGCGCATCGGCCCGGCCTCCCAGAACAGCTTTGGCAGGGCCGAGTTGGCCACCTGCGGTGTGCACAGCATGCGGTGGCCAGCGACCGCTTCGGGCGCGCTGATCATGGCGTAGAAGGCACGGGCAATGGTCAGCAGCCGATCCCGCAGCGGCGTCGCCGGCGAGGGTTCGAACAGCGACGACGGCAGCGACTGCTCGCAATGCGCCTCGATGGCGGCGGCGAACAGCGCGTCCTTGTCGCCGAAATGGCTGTAGACGGTGAGCTTGGAGACCCCGGCTTCGGCGGCGATCTGGTCCATGCTGGAACCGTCGTAGCCGAGCTGAGTAAACATTCTTTTGGCCGCCTCCAGGATGGCGGCACGCTTTCCCAGATCCTTGGGACGACCCGGTCCGGTGGACTTCGGGGGGCTGGTCTGGCGCGGGACAGTCATGCGGGAATACTAGACTATTGAGTTTGATATTTATACAGTACCGCCAGGTACATTAATTAACCTCGAGGTCACCCGCAATGCGCAGCAGTCCCCCCACCGCTGCTCGCCTCGCCATTGCTGCGATGCTCGGCTTGTCGACCTTGATCCTGGCGGCGTGCAGCAGCGACGCCAAGCCCGAAGAAGAAGCCCGCCCGGTGCTGGTGACACGCCCCGGCGAATCGACCCAGACCGCCACCGCCTTCGCCGGCGAAGTGCGTGCGCGCGAAGAAAGCCCGTTGTCGTTCCGGGTCGGCGGCAAGCTGATCGAGCGCAAGGTCGATGTCGGTGCCCACGTGCGCAAGGGCGACCTGCTGGCCGTGCTCGATCCGGGCGACCTGCAGGCGCAGGCGCGCGCGGCGCAGGCGCAGCTGACCGCTGCGCAGGCCGAACTCAATCGCGCCAAGGCCGACCAGGTGCGCTTCGCCCGCCTGGCCAACGACCAGCTGGTCAGTCGCTCGACCCTGGATGCGCAGAACGCCGCGACCCAGGCGGCGCAGGAGCAGGTCAACTCGGCCCGCGCCAATCTCGAAGTCGCCCGCAACCAGGCCGCCTACTCGCAACTGCGGGCGCCGGCCGACGGCGTGATCGCCACGCGCAGTGCCGAGGCCGGGCAGGTGGTCGCCGCCGGCCAGGCGGTGTTCTCGCTGGCCGCCGACGGCGTCCGCGAAGTCGCCTTCGCCCTGCCCGAAGGCATCGTGTCGCAGATCAAGCCGGGGCAGCCGGTGCTGGTGGAGTCGTGGTCGCAGCCGGGCAAGCGCTGGCCGGGCCGCATCCGCGAGATCTCGCCGGCGGCCGATCCGGCGTCGCGCACGTACGCGGCGCGGATCAGCGTCGACGCGCCGGCCGGCGCGCTCGAACTGGGCCAGAGCGCGCGCGTGTACCTGCCGGGCGACGGTCACGGCGGACTGAGCGTGCCGCTGGCGGCCGTGCAGCGCGGTGCCAAGGGCAATGCCGTATTCGTCGTCGACCCGAAGACCTCGACCTTGAAGTTGCAGCCGGTGCAGACCGGGCCGTTCGGCGAGGATCGCGTGCCGGTGACCAGTGGCATCGACGCCGACGACTGGGTGGTCGCAGCCGGCGGTCACCTGCTGCGGGTCGGCCAGAAGGTGCAGCCGGTTGATCGCGACAACCGTCCCGTGACGGCGAACTGACCCATGCGCTTCAACCTTTCCGAGTGGGCCCTGCGCCATCGCAGCCTGATCGTCTACGCGATGCTGGTGATGGCCATCGCCGGCACCTTCTCGTACCTGAAGCTGGGCCGCAGCGAGGATCCGTCGTTCACCTTCAAGGTGATGGTGATCCGCACGCTGTGGCCGGGCGCCACCGCCGAGGAAGTCTCGCGCCAGGTCACCGAGCGCGTCGAGAAGAAGCTGATGGAGACCGGCCAGTACGAGTTCATCCGCTCGTACTCGCGCGCCGGCGAATCGCAGGTGATGTTCATCGCCAAGGATTCGCTGCGCTCCAAGGACATCGGCCCGCTGTGGTACCAGGTGCGCAAGAAGATCGGCGACATCCGCCCGACCTTGCCCAGCGACGTGGTCGGGCCGTTCTTCAATGACGAGTTCGGCGACACCTTCGGCAACATCTACGCACTGACCGGCAAGGGCTTCGACTACGCCGTGCTCAAGGACTACGCCGAGCGCGTGCAGCTGGCGCTGCAGTCGCAGCCGGACGTGGGCAAGATCGAGCTGTTCGGCGTGCAGGACGAAAAGGTCTGGATCGAGCTGTCGAACGTCAAGCTGGCCACGCTCGGCATCCCGGCCTCGGCCGTGCAGCAGGCGCTCGACGAGCAGAACGCGATGGTGCCGGCTGGTTTCTTCGAGACCGGCAGCACGCGCGTGCCGCTGCGCGTCGGCGGCAAGTTCAAGTCGGTCGAGCAGATCCGCGAGTTCCCGATCCGCGTCGGTGACCGCACCTTCCGCCTCGGCGATGTCGCCGACGTTCGTCGCGGCTTCTCCGATCCGCCGGCGCCGCGCATGCGTTTCATGGGCGAGGACGCCATCGGCATTGGCGTGGCGATGAAGGAGGGTGGCGACATCCTCAAGCTCGGCAAGACCCTGGAAGGCGAGTTCGCGCAGCTGCAGAAGACGCTGCCGGCAGGCATGCAACTGCGCAAGGTCGCCGACCAGCCAGCCGCCGTCGAAGAATCCGTTGGCGAGTTCATCAAGGTGCTGACCGAGGCCGTGGCCATCGTGCTGCTGGTGAGCTTCTTCTCGCTGGGCCTGCGCACCGGCCTGGTGGTGGCGCTGTCGATCCCGCTGGTGCTGGCGATGACCTTTGCGGTGATGTCGTTCTTCGGCGTCGGCCTGCACAAGATCTCGCTGGGCGCGCTGGTGCTGGCGCTGGGCCTGCTGGTCGACGATGCGATCATCGCGGTGGAGATGATGGCCATCAAGATGGAGCAGGGCTTCAGCCGCCTGAAGGCGGCCGCGTTCGCCTGGGAAAGCACGGCATTCCCGATGCTCACCGGCACGCTGATCACCGCCGCGGGCTTCCTGCCGATCGCCACCGCCCGCTCGAGCACCGGCGAATACACACGCTCGCTGTTCGAAGTGGTGACCATTGCGCTGGTGGTGTCGTGGATCGCCGCGGTTGCCTTCATTCCGTACCTGGGCGACAAGCTCCTGCCGGACTACGGCCACGCCGCGCAGCCGCCGAAGCCGGGCTCGCTGCCGGCGCGCTGGCACTCGTTCCGCGAACGCCTGGCCGGTCGCTTCCCGTCCCTGCACGACTACATCGCGCCCAAGCCGCCGATCGACGGCCAGGTCCACGACCCTTACGCCAGCAAGTTCTACACGCGCTTCCGCGGCTGGGTGACCTTCTGCGTGCGCCGCCGCTGGCTGGTCATCGGCGTCACCGTTGCCGCCTTCCTCGCCTCCGTGTTCGCGTTCCGTTTCGTGCCGCAGCAGTTCTTCCCGGACTCGACGCGGCCGGAACTGATGGTCGACATCGAGCTGGCCGAAGGCAGTTCGCTGCGGGCGACCGCCGAGCAGTCCGAGCGGCTGGAGAAGATCCTCGCCGGCCGCAAGGACCTGGCCAGCTACGTGTCCTATGTCGGCACCGGCTCGCCGCGCTATTACCTGCCACTGGACCAGCAGCTGCCGGCGGCCAACTTCGCCCAGTTCGTGCTGACGCCGAAGAACCTCGAAGCGCGCGAGGACATCCGCCGCTGGCTGATCGAGGACGTGTTCAAGCGCTTCCCGGAACTGCAGATGCGCGTGACGCGCCTGGAGAACGGGCCGCCGGTGGGCTATCCGGTGCAGTTCCGCGTGTCGGGCGAGCACATCGACCAGGTCCGCAGGATCGCTTACCAGGTTCAGCAGAAGATCCGCGCCAACCCGCACGTGGTCAACGTCAATTTCGACTGGGACGAGCCCAACAAAGTGGTGCGGCTGGTCGTCGACCAGGAGCGTGCGCGCGCGCTGGGCGTGAGCTCGGCACGGCTGGCGCAGTTCCTGTCGAGTTCACTGTCGGGTTCGCACGTGAGCACCTATCGCGAAGGCAACGAGCTGGTCGAGATGCTGCTGCGCGGTCCGGCCGAGGAGCGCCTGCGCCTGGAGATGCTCAGCAGCCTGATGGTGCCGACGCAGAGCGGCCAGAGCGTGCCGCTGACGCAGATCGCCACGCTCGAGTACGGCTTCGAGGAAGGCATCATCTGGCATCGCGACCGCAGCCCGACCATGACCGTGCGCGCCGACATCTACGATGGCACCCAGCCGGCCACGGTCACCGCGCAGATCTCGCCGACGCTGGACGAGCTGCGTGCCAAGCTGCCCTACGGCTACTCGATCGACGTCGGCGGCAGCGTCGAGGACTCCGCCCGCGGGCAGAACTCGATCGTCGCCGGCATGCCGCTGTTCCTGTTCGTCGTGTTCACCCTGCTGATGCTGCAGCTGCGCAGCTTCTCGCGCAGCTTCATGGTGCTGCTGACCGCACCGCTGGGCCTGATCGGCGTCACCTTGTTCCTGCTGGTGTTCCGTGTTCCGTTCGGCTTCGTCGCCATGCTCGGCACGATTGCGCTGGCGGGCATGATCATGCGCAACTCGGTGATCCTGGTCGACCAGATCGAGCACGACATCGGCGCCGGTGCGGAGCACTGGCAGGCGATTGTCGAGGCCACCGTGCGCCGCTTCCGGCCGATCGTGCTGACCGCGCTGGCGGCCATCCTGGCGATGATCCCGCTGTCGCGCAGCGCCTTCTTCGGGCCGATGGCGGTGGCGATCATGGGGGGACTGACGGTGGCGACGTTCCTGACGCTGCTGTTCCTGCCGGCGTTGTACGCGGCGTGGTTCAGGGTGAAGGCGCCGTAAGCGGCGCTTACCAGCCCCAGGGTGCCGGCGGTGCCGGCACCGGCCGGGTCAGGTCGAACTCGATGCGGAAGCGGCGACCCGGTCGCGAGCGTTCGTAGGCGGCGATGCGGCCCGGCTCGATCTCCAGGGTCCAGACGTTGGTCACCGAGTCGCTGCGCTCGTTGCGCTCGAACAACGCCATGGAGTGGGCGTCGACCGGAAACACCTGGCGCGTGGCACTGCCACGGTCGACCGTGGCGCCGCCGTACATCGACAGCACGTCCTGGCTGCCATCGCGGTGACGACGGTCGTGGTCGAGGGTGAGGCCGGACTTCGTGCGCGTCAGCAGCAACGTGCGCGAGTGGTCGTCGCCGACGTGGAAGGGGATGGCGATGCGGTCGCGTTCGCACTGGCGGACATGCATGATCAGCGCCTTTCCGGTAAACGGCGCTCCCGGTGTCGGCGGCTCGTCGATCACGATCCGGCCGGCGAACGCCTTGCCGCACAGCGCCTGCAGGTTGGAGAAGAATTCATCCGCAGGCTGCCGGGGATGGCCGCCGGACACCGGCGGCGTGTCGGACCCGAACGGCCACGAGCTGCATGCCGACAGAAGCAGCAGGGCGGCGATGGTCGTCGTGGCAAGCCGGAGGGTGCGCGTCATGCGCGCACCCTAGCCGTGCGGCCGTGACCGCGCCATCAATGCGCCAGCCACACAGTTCCCGCCAACGGAACCTTCAGTCGCGCATCACCACTGGCTCACATTCGATCTGCAGCTGCGCCAGTACCGCTGCCGTCGCCGCCTGGGTACCAATGCCACGCCCGGCCGCGGCCAGGTCGGCGGTGAAGACGCCGGCGTCGAGCGCGGCGCCGACCGCCTTCTCGATGCAGCGGGCCTCGCTTTCCAGGCCCAGCGAGTGGCGCAGCAGCAACGCCGCGCTGAGGATCGTCGCGTACGGATTGGCGATGCCGCGACCGGCGATGTCCGGGGCCGAGCCGTGGATGGGTTCGTACAGGCCGATGCGACCCTCGCCCAGCGACGCAGAGGGCAACAGCCCAAGCGAACCGGCCAGCATCGAGGCCTCGTCGGTGAGGATGTCGCCGAACATGTTCTCGGTGACGATCACGTCGTACTCGCGCGGCTTGGCCAGCAGGTGCATCGCCATCGAATCGACCAGCTGGTGCTCCAGGGTGATGTCGGGGAACTCGTCACGCACCACCCGTGTCGCTACTTCGCGCCACAGGCGGGAGGTTTCCAGCACGTTGGCCTTGTCGACCGATGTGACGTGGCCGCGGCGCTCGCGTGCCAGAGAGCAGGCACGTCGGACTACACGCTCGATCTCGGCCACGGTGTACTCGCACAGGTCGCTCGCCGATCCTTCGCTGCGTTGCTTTGCACCGAAGTAGATGCCGCCGGTGAGTTCGCGCACGACCACCAGGTCGACTCCGGTGAGCAGGTGCGGTTTGATCGGCGAAGCGCCGAGCGCGGCCGGGTGCGGTTTCACCGGACGCAGGTTGGCATACAGGCCCATGGCCTTGCGGATGGCCAGCAGGCCCTGTTCGGGGCGGACCGCGGCTTTCGGGTCGGACCACTTGGGCCCGCCGACGGCGCCCAGCAGCACCGCGTCGGCGCGCTGCGCGGCCACGAGCGTTTCCGACGGCAGCGGTGAGCCGGTGGCGTCGATCGCGGCGCCGCCGATCAGATGCTGCTCGAAACGGAAACTGTGGCCATAGCGTTGCGCGACCGCGCGCAACACCTCCACTGCCGCGGCCGTGACTTCGGGGCCAATGCCGTCGCCGGGAAGAACGACGATGTCAGCTTGCATGGACGAACTCCTGTTGCGATGGCGAGAGATGGCGTTGTGTTTCGAAGCGGGTGATGGCCGCGTCCTGGCGGAGCAGGTAGCCGAGCTGGTCGACGCCCTCGAGCAGGCAGGTCTGGGCGAACGCATCGAGCGGGAACTCGACGCGACTGCCGCCTGGCAGCACCACGCAACGCTGCGCGACGTCGATGTGCAGTTCGATGCCCGGCCGATCGAGCAGTTCATCAACGACGGCTTCGTCGAGCACGATCGGCAGCAGGCCGTTCTTCAGCGCGTTGCTGCGGAAGATGTCGGCGATCTCGGCGCTGATGACCGCGCGCAGGCCCAGGTCGGCCAGTGCCCAGGGCGCATGCTCGCGCGAGGAACCGCAACCGAAGTTGCGTCCGGCGACGAGGATGGCGGCGCCGGCATTCCCGGCACGGTTGAAGGCGAAGTCCGGGTTGAGCGAACCGTCGGGCAGGCGGCGCCAGTCGTTGAAGGCGAACTGGCCCAGCCCCTTCCTCTCGGTCGTGGTCAGGAAGCGCGCCGGGATGATCTGGTCGGTGTCGATGTTGCGCTCGCGCAGGACGACGGTGCGCGAGGTGAGTTCGGTGAAGGGGCGCATCAGGCTACCTCCATGATGTCGGTGGACTTGGCCGGCGCAGTCGTCAGGTACGGCCGCGGATCGGTGATCTCGCCGGCGACCGCGCATGCCGCCGCGGTCAGTGGCGAAGCCAGCACCGTGCGTGCGCCCTTGCCCTGGCGTCCCTCGAAGTTGCGGTTACTGGTGGATACCGCGAGCTGGCCCGGGCCGACCAGGTCACCGTTCATGGCGATGCACATCGAACAGCCCGGCTCGCGCCATTCGGCACCGGCCGCGCGCACGATCTGGTCGATGCCTTCGGCCTCGGCCTCGCGTTTGACCTGCTCCGAGCCCGGTACCACCAGCATGCGCACGCGCGGATGCACGCGGCGACCGCGCAGTACGCTGGCGGTCTCGCGCAGGTCGGACAGGCGCGAATTGGTGCAGCTGCCGACGAAGACGACATCGACCGGACGGCCCGCCAGCGCAGCACCGGGCCGCCAGCCCATGTAGTCGCGCGCCTTGGCTTCGTCGCCGCCACTGTCGGCAGGCACGTGGGCGGCGATTGCGGCCACCTGTCCCGGATGGGTGCCCCAGGTCACGGTCGGCTGGATGTCGGCGGCATCGATGCGGACTTCGCGGTCGAAGCGCGCGCCCTCATCGCTGTTCAGTTGTTGCCACTGCGCGACTGCGGTGTCGAAGTCGCTGCCCTGCGGTGCGCGCGGCCGTCCACGCAGGTAGTCGAACGTGACCTCGTCCGGAGCGACCAGGCCGGCGCGTGCGCCGGCTTCGATCGACATGTTGCAAACCGTCATGCGCTGCTCCATCGACAACGCGCGGACGGTGGAACCGCGGTACTCGATGACATGGCCGGTGCCACCATTGACGCCGATCACGCCGATCACGTGCAGGATCAGGTCCTTGGCGCTGACGCCCGGTGCCAGCGCGCCATCGATGGTGATCGACAGCGTCCTGGGCTTGCGCTGCAGCAGGCACTGCGTTGCCAGCACGTGGCCGACCTCGCTGGTGCCGATGCCGAACGCCAGTGCGCCGAATGCGCCATGGGTGGCGGTGTGGCTGTCGCCGCAGACGATGGTCTGGCCGGGCTGCGTCAGGCCCAGCTCCGGGCCCATCACGTGGACGATGCCGCGCTGCGGACTGTCGTAGTCGAACAGTTCGACGCCGAAGCGCGCGCAGTTCTCACGCAGCCGGTCGACCTGGGCGCGCGCCTCGTCATTGACGTAGGGGAGCTGGCCGTCGGCGCCGGCAGGCAGGGTCGGCGTGGAGTGGTCCAGGGTGCCCTTGGTCCGTTCCGGGCGACGCACCGGCAGGCCGCGCGCGTCGAGTTCGGCGAAGGCCTGCGGCGAAGTGACCTCATGGATCAGGTGCAGGTCGATGTAGAGCGTTGCCGGCGCCGTCGCGCTTTCGGGCGTGACGACGTGGGCATCCCAAAGTTTGTCGAACAGGGTTTGCGGTGCTTGGCTGGTCATTGGCTGGCTTGTGGTTGTGCTTTGGAAGCCCTTCTCCCGCGTGCGGGAGAAGGGTTGGGATGAGGGCGCTCCTGCTAGGCGACTGCCGCCGTCCTGCGTCCGGACTCGGCGGTCCCCACCGCGCGTGTGCGCAGGACCCGGTTGGCGATGTCCAGCCAAGCCAGGGCACTGGCTTCGAGGATGTCGGTGCTGGTGCCGGAACCGGTCAGTTCGACGCCATCGACGCGTGCGATCAGGCTGGCCTGGCCCTGTGCGTCGTCGCCGGTGGTGACGCTGGAGACCTGGTAGCTGTCGATCTCCAGTGCCAGTCCGGTGGCGCGGGCCAGGGCGGCGAACAACGCATGCACCGGGCCATCGCCGACCGCGGCTTCGCTGACGGTGGCACCGTCGGCATCGACCAGCTGCACGCTCGCGGTGGGCAGGCTGTCCTGCGCGACGCCGGTGCTTACGTGCAGGCGGGCGAGGCGATGGCCGCGCACGGCACGCTTGTCCGCGCCGAGCACCAGCGCTTCCAGGTCGGCATCGAATACTTCGCGCTTCTTCTCGGCCAGCGACTTGAAGCCGGCAAACACGGAGTTCAGCTGCGCCTCGTCCAGGGCGAAGCCCAGCGTCTGCAGGCGATCGCTCAGCGCCGCGCGGCCGCTGTGGCGGCCCATCACCATCTGCGACTGCGCCCAGCCGACATCCTCCGGGCGCATGATCTCGTAAGTGCCGCGGTGCTTGAGCATGCCGTGCTGGTGGATGCCCGACTCGTGCGCAAAGGCGTTCTGTCCGACCACCGCCTTGTTGCGCTGTACGGCCATGCCGGTGATGCGCGAGAGCAGGCGCGAGGTCGGCACCAGGCGCCGGCTGTCGATGCGGGTGTGCGCGCCGTAGTACTCGCCGCGCACGCGCAGGGCCATCACCAGCTCCTCGAGCGCGCAGTTGCCGGCGCGCTCGCCGATGCCGTTGATGGTGCATTCGACCTGGCGTGCGCCGCCTTCGATCGCGGCCAGCGAATTGGCCACCGCCAGGCCGAGGTCGTTGTGACAGTGCGCGGAGAACACCGCCTGGTCGGCACCGGTCACGTTCGCCCGCAGGTATTCGAACAGCGAGCGGATCTCGCTCGGCGTGGTGTAGCCGACGGTGTCGGGGATGTTGAGGGTGCGCGCACCGGCCGCGATGGCGGCACTGCAGATCTGCACCAGGAACTCCGGCTCGGTGCGCAGCGCATCCTCTGCGGAAAACTCGACATCGTCGGCGTACCGGCGTGCCAGCTCCACGCCCATCACCGCGCGTTCGAGCACCTGCTCGCGGCTCAGGCCCAGCTTGTGCTCGCGGTGCAGCGGGCTGGTCGAGATGAAGACGTGGATGCGGGGCGCGACCGCACCGTCGAGCGCCCGGGCGCAGGCTTCAATGTCGCCCTGGTGGCAGCGGGCCAGCGTCGCGACGGTGGCGCCGCGCACCTCGCGGGCGATGGCGCGCACGGCGCCCATGTCGGTTTCCGAGCTGGCCGGGAATCCGGCCTCGATCACGTCGACACCGAGTTCCGACAGCGCATGGGCGAAGCGCAGCTTCTGCGCCGGCGTCATGCTGCAGCCGGGCGACTGCTCGCCGTCGCGCAGGCTGGTGTCGAAGATACGTACCCGGGAGGCGGTGTCCCGGGAGGCGGTGTCTCGGGAGGCAGAGTCTCGGGAAGCGGGGTCGTTCATGCGGTGAGCTCCTCGTAGCGGGTGCGCACGGCAGCGGCGCGAATGGTTGGGATGGAAGACTTGCTGGCAGGTCGAAGCGTGGTGATGGCCGGCTCCAGTGATGCCTGCGCCGGCAGCTCGCGATGGCGGCGGCGCGGACGTCGCGGCGCGCGCGGACGTACTTCGGAAAGCAACTGTGCGAGCACGCCGGCATCGAGGTTGCCGCCGGAGACCACCGCGCACTTGCGCTTGCCGGCGACGCGGCGACCGGCGGCCAGCGCCAGCGCGCCAGCGCCCTCGGCGATCACGTGTTCTTCCAGCGCCAGGCGCACGAGGGTCTCGCGCAGTTCGGCTTCGCGGACCACGACCACGTCGTCGAGCAGCTGCGACAGCAGCTGGCGGGTCAGGAAGCCGGGCACCTTGACGCGCACGCCGTCGGCCAGCGTCGCCGCCGGCTCGCGAGCCTCGCAGTCGCCGCGCAGCGCACGCAGCATCGAATCGACGCCTTCGACCTGGGCGCCGATCACGCGCACACCCTGAGACTTCATTGCCAGCGCGACACCGGAAGCGAGACCGCCGCCGCCGATCGGCACCAGCACCACGTCCGGTGCCAGCGCCGCCAGCTCCAGTCCGACCGTGCCCTGGCCGGCGATCACATCGGGATCGTCGAAGGCGGACAGCACGCGGTAGTCGTTCTGCTCGGCCAGTTCCGCGGCGAAGGCCTTGGCCTCGTCGTAGCTGTCGCCATGCAGGCGAACGGTCGCGCCCCAATGGGCGACGCCGGCAATCTTGGTCTGTGGCGCGCACCGCGGCATCACCGTGATCGCGTTGACGCCGAGACGGTAAGCCGCCCACGCCAATCCCTGGGCGTGGTTGCCGGCAGAGGCGGCGATGACCGTACGGTGGTCGCCGCGTTCGCGCGCAGCCAGCAGCGCATTGAGGGCCCCGCGCACCTTGTAGGAACCGGTGCGCTGCAGGTTTTCCAGCTTCAGCCAGCAGCCGAAGCGCTCGGCGTAGTGGAGCGGGGTCGGCGGCAGGTAGCGGCGCAGGCGAGCCTGCGCCGCCAGTACGTCACCGACGTCGACGAGCTGTACGTGGGAACTTACGTCACCATCCATGGCATCAGACCGTCGTCAGCCAGCCGGCATGCGCCGGCTCTTCGCCGCGGACGACGCGCGCGTACAGCGCCGACAGCTCGCGCGTGACCGGGTTGTCGCCGAACTCGCGGCGGTCGAGCACGCTGATCGGGGCCGTCTCGGCGGCCGTGCCGCAGACGAAGACCTCGTCGGCATCGAGCAGCTCGTGATGGGTGACCATGCGCGACTCCGCGCCGCTCAGCCTGATCAGCGTGTCGCGGGTGATGCCGGGCAGCGCATCGCGGTGCTCGACCGCGGTGACCTGGCCGTTGCGCACCATGAACACATTGGCGCCGGTGCATTCGACGACGTTGCCGTCCTCATCGACGAACAGCGCCTCGTCGAAGCCACGCGACTTGGCCTCGCGCTTGGCCAGGATCGAGTTGACATAGCCGCCGCACAGCTTCAGCGGCGGCAACGCGCTGGCCGGATTGCGACGCCACGGCGACACGGTCAGGCGGGTGCGGTCGCCGGCCAGGTGCACGCGCTGGGCCATCGTCGCGACCATGAAGTGCTGCGTCAGCTGCGAGACGTCCAATCCAATCGTGCCGGTGCCGAACCACGCCAGCGGGCGGATGTAAGCATCGCGATGGTCGTTGGCGCGCAGCGTCTCCAGCGTCGCCTCGAAGGCGCGCTCGACGTCGAAGTCCAGTCCGATCATCTCGGCACCCTTGCGCATGCGCTGCAGATGCTCGGGCAGGCGGAACACCGCGGCGCCATGGCGGGTGGCGTAGCTGCGGATGCCCTCGAACACGCCGGTGCCGTAGTGCATCGCGTGCGTGGTCAGCGGTGCCTGCAGCGAGTCGGCACTGGCCAGCTCGCCGTCGAACCAGAGCATCGGCGTCGTATCAGTCGGCGTCTGGCGGCGGCGCGCATCGTCGAGCATCGACAGCGGCATCGCCGTGTCGCGCTGGCGCGCCGTGGGTTGTGCTCCGGTAGCGGTCATTGACATGGCGACACCTCCACCGAGAGGCAGTCGTAAAGCTTGGCCAGCTGGGTCTGCAGGCTGGTGTCGGCGCGGTCGCCTTCGACGGTCAGGCGCAGGTACCAGCGGTCGCCGTCGGGCTGCGCTTCGCCGTCGACGGCGAGCGGGCGGAAGCCACGGCGTTCGGCGGCGCCCAGTACACGCGCCAGCGCGCCTTCGGCCTGGCGCAGGGTGAGATCAAGCTGGTATCGCATGGCGGGGATCCTCGGCGGTGGGGGTGGCAATGGCGGCGCGCGCGTCTGCGTCCGGGTCGTGTTCCGGGTCGAGCATCTGCGCGTTGTTGTGGTTGGGTGGGACCAGCGGCCACACGTTGGCGGCCTGGTCGATGGCCACGTGGAGCAGCGCCGGGCCGGGAGCGGCCAGTAGCTGTTGCAGCGCGGCCTCGACGCCGTCGGCGCGATCGACGTGCAGCGCCTGCACGCCGAAGGCGGCGGCAACGGCGACGAAGTCGGGGTTGTCGGACAGGTCGATCTCGGAATAGCGGCGCTCGAAGAACAGTTCCTGCCACTGCCGGACCATGCCCAGGGCCTGGTTGTCGAGCAGCACGATCTTCACCGGCAGGCCGTAGCGCCGCAGCGTCGCCAGCTCCTGCACGTTCATCAGGAACGAGCCGTCGCCGCTCACGCACACGACCTGCACCGAGGGATCCTGCATCTGCGCGCCGATCGCCGCCGGCAGGCCGAAGCCCATCGCGCCCAGTGCACCGCTGGTCAGGTGCTGGCGCGGGTCCTTCATGCGCCAGTGCTGGGCAACCCACATCTGGTGCTGGCCGACATCGCAGGCGACGACGGCATTGGGCGCCAGCTCAGACAGGCGCTTGAGCAGCGACGGTGCGTACACGGTTTCGCCGGGGGCGTCGTAACGCGCGGCGAATTCGCGTGCGCGCTGCTGGCAGGTCGCGCGCCAGGCACGGCGGGCGATGCCGTTGCGGCCGTGCAGGTGCGCCGCGCACGGCAGCGTCAATGCGGTCAGGGTGGTGCGGATGTCGCCGCGAACGCCGACATCGGCGTGACGCAGCTTGCCGATTTCGCAGGCGTCCAGGTCCATGTGGACGACGCGTGCGTTCGGCGCGAACTCGGCCAGCTTGCCGGTGGCGCGGTCGTCGAAGCGCGCGCCGACGACGATCAGCAGGTCGGCTTCCTGCACGGCCAGGTTGGCGGCGCGGCTGCCGTGCATGCCGAGCATGCCCAGGTTGAGGGCGTGCGCCGACGGCAGCGCACCCAGGCCCTTCAGCGTCAGCACGGTCGGGATCTGGGTGGCATCGACGAAGGTGCGGAACGCCGCCACGCAATCGCCGAGCGCGATGCCGCCACCGCCATAGACCAGCGGTCGCTGCGCCTGCGAGATCAATGCCAGCGCCGCATGCAGCGAGGCATCGATCGGGGCGGGCACGTCATCGATCTGTGCCGGCACATGCGCCGGCAACTGTGAGGCATCGCCGAACTGCACATCCTTGGGCAGGTCGATCAGGACCGGGCCGGGACGGCCGGAGCGGGCGATGCGGAAGGCTTCGGCGACCATGCGCGGCAGGTCCTCGATCCGCCGCGGCAGGAAGCTGTGCTTGACGATCGGCATGGTCATGCCGAACACGTCCAGCTCCTGGAAGGCATCGGTCCCCATCAGCGCCGTCGGCACCTGGCCGGTGATGACCACCATCGGCACCGAGTCGAGCATCGCATCGGCGATGCCCGTCACCAGGTTCGAGGCGCCCGGGCCGGAGGTGGCGACGCATACGCCGACGCGCCCGCTTGCTCGTGCGTAGCCATTGGCCGCGAATGCCGCGCCCTGTTCGTGGCGGACCAGCACATGGCGCAGGTCCGAACCGTGCAGGGCATCGTAGAAGGGCATGATCGCGCCGCCCGGATAGCCGAAGAGCGTGTCGACGCCTTCGGCCACCAGAGCCTGCACCAGCCAGCGGGCACCGTTCATCACGCGGCCTCGGTCTGCGCCGGACGCGCCGCGGTGGCCGCTGCCGGTTGCTGCGCGGACGCGCCCAGCCACTTCATGTTGGCGCGCAGCTTCTTGCCGACCGCTTCGATCGGGTGGTCGAGGTCGGCCTGCTTGAGCGCCTTGTAGTTGGCATTGCCGGCGGCGTACTCGGCGATCCACTGGCGCGCGAACGTGCCGTCCTGGATCTCGGTCAGCACCTTCTTCATCTGCGCGCGGGTGTTGTCGTCGACGACGTAGTTGCCGCGGGTCAGCGCGCCGTACTGCGCGGTTTCGCTGATGAACTCGTGCATGCGGGTGATGCCGCCCTCGTAGAACAGGTCGACGATCAGCTTCAGTTCGTGCAGGCACTCGTAGTAGGCCACCTCGGGTTGGTAGCCGGCCTCGACCAGCGTTTCCCAGCCGGCCTGGACCAGCTTGGTCGCGCCGCCGCAGAGCACGGCCTGCTCGCCGAACAGGTCGGTCTCGGTTTCTTCCTTGAAGGTGGTCTGGATGGCGTTCTGGCGGGCACCACCGATACCGGCGCAATAGGTCAGCGCGAGCTGTTCGGCATTGCCGCTGCGGTCCTGGTGGACGGCGTAGACCGACGGCACGCCGCGGCCGATCTCGTACTCGCGACGCACCAGCGCGCCCGGACCCTTCGGCGCGACCAGCACGACATCGAGGTCTTCGCGCGGCGTGATCTGGCCGTAGTGGACGTTGAAGCCATGCGCGAACAGCAGGCAGGCGCCCGGCGCGATGTTCGGCTCGATCACTTCGCCGTAGAGCTGCGGCTGGACCATGTCGGGAGTGAGCACGGCGACCAGCTGTGCGTTCCTGACGGCCTCGGCCGGCGTGGTGACGGTGAAGCCGTCGGCCTTGGCCTTTATTTCGGTCGGGCCGCCCGGTCGCAGGCCGATGGTGACGTCGAAGCCGGAGTCGCGCAGGTTCAGTGCATGGGCGCGGCCCTGGCTGCCGTAACCGACGATGGCGACGCGGGGTTTGGAGCTGGTGGTCATTGCAAAGTCCTTGTGGTGTTCGAAGCGGGAGTAGGAACAGGGGCGTACGACTTCAGGTGGAGAACGTCAGGTGGGAGACGTCAGATGGAAAACGTCAGATGGAAAACGTCAGGCGATCGCGGGCTCGCGTGGCCCGGTGGTCTTGCTGGTGTCCGTGTCGACCAGCGCGCTGGCGATGCGGCGGTCATCGAGCGGACCCGGCGCGGTGACGGCGCCGCGCGAGGCGGAACTGACCGCGCGCGCGTACTTGGCCAGCACGCCGGTGGTGACGCGCGGGGCGATGCGGGCAGCGGTGCGCGTCGACAGGTCGGCATCGACATCGATGCGGCGCGTGCCGACATCGATCCGCACGCGGTCGCCTTCGCGCAGCTTTGCGATCGGGCCGCCGTGCGCGGCCTCGGGCGAGATGTGGCCGACCATGAAGCCGTGGGTGGCGCCGCTGAAGCGGCCATCGGTGATCAGGGCGACGTCGTTGCCCAGGCCCTGGCCGACCAGCGCCGCGGTGACCGCGAGCATTTCGCGCATCCCGGGGCCACCGGCGGGGCCTTCGAAGCGGATCACCACGACGTCGCCGGCATTGACCTGGCGCGACTGCACCGCCGCGAACGCCGCTTCCTCGGAATCGAACACGCGCGCGGTGCCTTCGAAGTGCTCGCGGCCGTGGCCGGCGAGCTTGACGATGCAGCCTTCGGGGGCGAGGTCGCCGTAGAGGATCGAGTAGCCGCCGCGCGGCTTGATCGGATCGTGCACCGGGCGGACGACGTCCTGGTGCGCCGGTGTGGGAACCTCATCGAGTTCGCTGAAGAACGAGCGGCCGGTGACGGTGGCGATGTCTTCGATCAGGCCGGCTGCACGCAGCTCGCGCGCGACCAGCGCGGTGCCGCCCTGTTCGAACATCTCCGCGGCGGTGTAGCGGCCGCCGGGCTTGAGGTCGGCGATGACCGGCGTCGTCCGCGCGGCGGCCTCGAACTCTTCCAGGTCGAAGGCGACGCCGGCTTCGTGGGCGATCGCCAGCAGGTGCAGGGCAGCGTTGGTGGAACCGGCAGTGGCCGAGACCGCGCGGGCCGCGTTGCGCAACGCGGCTGGGGAGAGGATGTCGCGCGGTCCCGGCCCGCCGTTGCGCAACAGGTCCATCACCCGCGCGCCGCAGGACCGGGCGGCGGCGGGCTTGTCGGCGTGGATCGCCGGGATGTCGTTCAACTGCAGCGGCGACAGGCCGAGGAAGGTCAGCACCATCGCCATCGTGTTGGCGGTGAACTGGCCGCCGCAGGCGCCGGCGCCAGGGCAGGCATGGGATTCGATGCGGTGCAGCTCGGCGTCGTCGATGCGCCCGGCGGAGTGTGCGCCGACCGCCTCGAAGACGTCCTGCACGGTGAGGGCACGGGCGGTTTCGCCCTGCCTGGACGGGCAGTGGCCGGGCATGATCGTGCCGCCGTAGAGGATCACCGTCGGGATATCCAGGCGCGCCGCCGCCATCGCAGCGGCCGGGATGGTCTTGTCGCAGCCGACCAGCAGCACCATCGCGTCGAGGCAGTGGCCGTTGACCGCCAGCTCGATCGAGTCGGCGATGGTCTCGCGCGAGGCCAGTGAGCAACGCATGCCGTCGGAGCCCATCGCGATGCCGTCGGTGACGGCGATCGTGTTGAACTCGATCGGTGTGCCGCCGTTGTCGATCACGCCCCGGCGCACGTCCTGGGCGAGGTCGCGCAGGGTGAAATTGCACGGCGACACGTCCGACCAGGTGTGGACGACGGCGACCAGCGGTCTGGCGATCGCGGCGTCGTCCAGGCCGGTGGCGCGCAGCATCGCGCGTGCCGGTGCATGTGCGGGGCCTTGCTTGATGGCGTTGCTTCTCACGTACTGGCTTCCTTGGTGGAAACCAGGCCCGCAAAAACAAAAACCCCGCGCCGTTTCGGGCGCGGGGTCTTTGTGTTTCAGACCTGGGTGGTGTGGTGTTGCTTACACGAACCCGTACCCCGCGCTGGCATGCCCGGTAATAAGTACGAGTACAAGAATGAGTGCCGCCGATGCGGTCAGGGTCAACGCAAGTCGCAGCGCCTCGGCCGTGCCTTGCGGCCGGGCCTGTGCGGTCTGCGGGTGGTTGTTGCGCTGCGTCATGGAAACGAGGGAAACATGCCCGGCACGGGCATGTCAACAGTTTCGTATGAAACGGCGCGGGCCTGCGACGGGCTCCTCATCTCCCCGCCAGGCGCTCGCGCAACGCCGCGTAGTCGGCTGCCATGGGCTCTGCGAAGGCCGGCCACGACAGCGTCTGCGCCAACGCCGGCGGCGGCTCGACGGCATGGCCGACGAGCGGTTCGACGATGCTTTCGAACTTGGCCGGGTGGGCCGTGGCCACGACCGCCCAGGGGCGGCGATCGCCTTGTGCACGCAGCTGCTCGAGCACATGCAGGCCGGTGGCGGTGTGCGGGCAGGGCACGATGCCATGGCGCCGGGGCGCTTCGCGGATCGTGGTGGTGATGGTGGCGTCGTCGACCGCGAATGCCTTGAGGGCGTGGCGCAGCTGTGCGTCGTCGTCGTGCCAGTAGCGCAGTCGCTCGAAGTTGCTGGGCGCGCCGACATCCATGGCGTTGGCCAGCGTCGCGCGCGTGGCCTGCGGCGCATAGTCGCCCCCGGCGAAGTAACGCGGCAGCACGTCGTTGGCATTGCTGGCCAGGACCAGCTCGCCGACCGGCAGGCCCATGCGCCTTGCGAGGAAGGCCGCGCAGGCATTGCCGAGGTTGCCGGTGGGAACGATGAAGTTCAGCGGCTGGCCGTGCTCCGGGAAGAACCTCAACGCCGCGTGCGCGTAGTAGCCCACCTGCGGCAGCAGGCGCCCCAGGCTGATGCTGTTGGCGGAGCTGAGCGACATCGACTGCCGCAGCGCTTCGTCCGACAGCGCCTGCTTGGCCAGCCGCTGGCAGTCATCGAAACTGCCGGCGACGCGATAGGTGCGCACGTTGTCGCCCCAGCACTCCAGGCCATGCGCCTGGCGCGGCGAGACGCGGCCTTCGGGGTAGAGGATCACCACTTCAAAGCCCGGCCGGCGATGGAAGGCGGCCGCCACCGCTGCGCCCGTGTCGCCCGAAGTCGCCACGAGAATGGTCGTCGTCGGCGCGTCTTGCGGGCGCAATCGCGCCAGCGACTCGGCGAGGAAGCGCGCGGCATAGTCCTTGAAGGCGGCGGTCGGCCCGTGGAACAGCTCGAGCAGATGGTCGCCCTCGCCGGACATCGCGCGCAGCGGGGCAGGGAAGGAATAGGCGTGTTCGCAGATCGTCGCGAGCGAATCGCGCAGCGACGAGTCGTCGAACCAGGGGGCCAGGACCGCGTGCGCCGTGTCGGCGAGCGTTGCCACCGGGTGCAGGTCCAGCGTCGGGATGCGCTCGGGCACGTAGAGGCCACCGTCGGGAGCGAGTCCGGCGACGAGGGCCTGGTCGATCGAAGTGGGGGGCGTGTTGCCGCGGGTGCTGGTGAAGTTCATCGGAAGTGATCAGTAATCTGGTTCTGGTTCGTCATTCCCGCGAAGGCGGGAATGACGGGTATCGGTTCGGGCCGATTGCGTTCAGGGCGACGCAATCACATCCGCCCGCGGCCCCGCTACCGGCGTGACATACGCGCGCGAGCCATACCCCGCCTGCGCGAACGCCGCCTGCATCGCCGGCGCCGCCGCTTCGGCCTCGGCCTCCGATGCGAACCACGCGAACGTGCTCGGCCCGGCGCCGGAGATGCTCGCGCCCAATGCCCCGTGTTCCAGCGCTGCGGCCTTGGCCTCGACGAAGCCCGGAATCAGCGGCGCGCGGCGCGGCTCGACCAGCAGGTCGTGCAGGCCTTCGCGCAGCAGCGACGTATCGCCACGCTGCAACCCGGTCAGGAACAGCGCCAGGTGCGAGCTCTGCTCGACCACCAGTGACAATGGGTACGGATCGGCCAGCACGGCGCGCGCGCGACGCGTCTCCAGCACCTGGTCGGGATGCACCACCACCGCGTGCAGCCACGGCGGAACCGCCAGCGGAATCATGCGCGTGGCCGTGGCCATGACCACGCCACCGAGCAGCATCGGCGCGACGTTGTCGCCATGGCGGCTGCCACTCGACACCGACTCACCGTCGAGGGCGAACGCGTACAGCGCCTCGCGCGGCAGCGGGACATCGAGCAGTGCGTTCGCGGCGACCAGCGCGGCAACGCACGATGCGGCCGATCCGCCAAGACCGGATCCAAGCGGAATGCCCTTCTCCAGTTCCAGCTCGAAACCGAAGTCGAGGCCGAGTGCGGCACGCAGGGAAATCAGCGCCTGGCCGGCGGTATTGCGCGCCGCCTCCAGCGGCAGCGCATCGGCGCCGGCGACATCGCCGTGGATCGCCACGATCCGGACGTCCGGTTGCGCGATGCGGCGCACCACGGCGACATCGCGCACGCCGGCGATGGAATGGCCGAGCAGGTCGAAGCCGACGCCGATGTTGCCGACGCTGCCGGGCGCGAACGCACGACACTGCAGGCGATTGCCGTGCGCGGCGGCATCCGACGGCGCCTCGATGTCGACGCTCATGTGTTCGCCTCGACCGGCACGCCGGCATGCAGCAGCGGCATCCCGCACGGCGAACCCAGTGACTGCGCGATCGCCAGCACATCGCCGAACACGCCGGCGGCGGTGACATCGGGACCCGCGCCCGGGCCCTGCACGACCAGCGGGTTGTCGGCATAGCGGCGGGTGCTGAACTGCACCAGGTTGTCGGTGAGGCGGGTATGGCAGCAGGCGTGATCGCGCGGCAGGGCGACCACGCCGACGCTGGCGCGACCGTCGCGGTCGAGGCGGGCGAGATGGCGCAGGGCGCGCTGCTGCGCGTCGGCCTCGCGATAGCGCGCCAGCATCGGGACATCCATTTCATCGAGGCGGGCCAGGAACTCGTCCCGGCTGACCGCGCGCAGTGCCTGTGGCACCAGGTTCTCCACTTCCACATCCTCCAGCGACAGCACGCGACCGGCTTCGCGCGCCAGGATCACCAGTTTGCGCGCGACATCGAGGCCGGACAGGTCGTCGCGCGGATCGGGTTCGGTATAGCCCAGCGACTGCGCCTCGCGGACCAGCTGCGAGAACGGCACGCTGCCGTCGAAACGGTTGAACAGCCACGCCAGTGTGCCCGAGAGCATGCCGTCGATGCCGGACAGCTCGTCACCGGTGTCGAGCAGGTTGCGCAGCGTCAGCATCACCGGCAGGCCGGCGCCGACCGTGGCCTCGTAGCGGAAGCGCCCGCCACCGCTGCGGCTGGCGTCCTGGATCGCGCTGTAGTGGGCCCAGTCGCCGCTGCCGGCGTGCTTGTTGGGTGTCACGACGTGGATGCCGGCGGCGAGCCAGCGCGGGTACAGCGCGGCAACGGCCGGACTGGCGCTGCAGTCGACGATCAGCGCATGCGGCAGGTGTTCGCCGCGGACATGGCTGGCGAACCGCTCCAGGTCGACGGGCTCGGCGGCGCCGACCTCCAGGCGGGCGACCGCGTCCGCCGGCTCGATGCCGCGCTCGTCCAGGTGCATCGTGCGGCTGTTGGCGAGTGCGCGCAGGCGCAGGTCCAGGCCGGAGCGCTTGCGCAGCTGCGGCAGGGCCGCCGACAACTGCGCCAACAACGCCCGCCCGACCTGGCCCGGACCAATCACGCCGACCGACAGGCTCTGCGGCGACAGCCAGAACGCCGCGTGCGCGGCGCGTAGCGCCCGCGTGGCGTCCTTCTCGCCGATGGCGACGGAGATGTTCCGCTCGCCCGCGCCCTGCGCGATGGCGCGTGCATTCACCCGCGCCTGCGCCAGTCCGCCCAGCAGGCGCGCGGCAACGCCGGGCGTGCCGACCATGCCGTCGCCGACCGCGGCCAGCACGGCGATTCCATCGGTCAGGGTCACGCCCTGCGCCTGGCTGTCGGCGATGGCATCGGCGAATGCGGCGGCGACCGCATCGCGTGCGCGCTGCGCCTGGTCGGCGCGCACCACGCAGCAGATCGAGTGCTCGGAGGACCCCTGCGAGATCATCGTCACCGACACGCCGGCGCCGCGCAGCGCGCCGAACAGGCGCTCGGCGGCACCGGGCACGCCGACCATGCCGTTGCCGACCAGTTCGATGATGGCCATGTCGCGCACCAGGCTCAGGCCTTTCACCGGTGCGCCGTCGGGATCGCTCTTCGGGCTGATCAGCGTGCCCGGCAGCTGCGGCCGGCGGGTGTTGCGGATCCACAGCGGAATGCCGCGCTCCTGCACCGGCGCCAGCGTCTGCGGGTGCAGCACCTTGGCGCCGAAGTAGGCCAGCTCGCAGGCTTCCGCGTACGACATCGACGGCAGGCAGACGGCTTCGGGCACCAGTCGCGGGTCGGCTGAAAGCACGCCGTCGACGTCGGTCCAGATCGTCAATGCATCGGCATCGAAGAGGTTGGCGAAGATCGCCGCGGAGTAGTCGCTGCCATTGCGGCCGAGCGTGGTGGCGCGCCCCTGCGCGTCGCGTGCGACGAAACCGGTGACGACAACGTGGCCCCGTCCGTGCTGCGCGCGCCAGTCGGCCAGTCGCGCGCGGCTGGCGGGCCAGTCCACCGCCATGCCCATTTCACCCGGATGCACCACCAGCACGTCGCGCGCATCCAGCCGCAGCCAACCCGGCGCCAACTTGGCGAGTGCAGCGTGCATCAATCGCGATGACCAGACTTCTCCCCATCCGGGCAGCGACACCGCGAGTGCTTCGGCGTCGCGGCCATCGCCGGCAATCGCGGCGAGCTCGCCGCGAACCGACCCGAATTCCTCGTCCAGTGCCGACTGCAGCGTCTGCGTGCCGTCGCCATCGAGCGCATCGGCGGCGGCACGGTGCCGCTGTCGCAACGCATCCCAGGCCGGTGCCCAGTCCTGGCCGGCGCGGGCAGCGGCGACCAGGGCGATCAGGGCATCGGTGACGCCCTGCATGGCCGACACGACCACGACACGGGTGCTGGCCTGGTCATCGAGCAGGCCGGCCGCAACGCGGTACAGCCCGGCGTCGGCGAGGCTGCTGCCGCCGAACTTGTGGACGTGGCACTGCACGGCGCACTTGCCGCGGTTGCGTTCGTCAGGGTCGCGTTCGTTGAGGTCGCGTTTCTTGCGATCGGGTGGTGCGGCATCGGCGGAAGGCATGGCTCGGGCTCCTTGTGGGCCCCGCTTCCGGTCCGGGTGCACACCTGCGCACCCGGGTCGGGTGCGGAGGCGTGGTCTGGTTCAGCTGGACACGCCCGTCCGCACCCCGAAAGGAGTGGTACCGGTACCAGTGGTAATCGCAATGGCCATGACGGCTACGGCCCGGTCCAGGACCGGGGTTTGCAGCGTCTGCGGCGGCATGTTGCGATGCGTCATGGAGACGAGAGAACCACGCCGTTTCCGTGGCTGTCAACAGTTGCAAACGAAACCTGCGCCGGCGTCCGGCCGGCCAATGCTGGCCCGAGTGGCCTGCGCGTGGTCAAATGCACACTGAAGCGGGGGTACCTGCGCCAGGTGGCGCCGGTTGAGACAGACCCTTCGAACCTGATGCGGTTGAGACCGCCGTAGGGAAGCTTCGCGACACCGCCACGGCCGCGGTGCGCGCCGCCGCTTCGTCCCGCCCCCTCCGGACGAACGCCATGAATGCAGTCCCCTCCGAACTGATCCGCCAGGCCGAGCAGCTCTCTGCCGACGTCACCCGTCCGATTCCGGGCTCGCACAAGATCCACGTCGAGGGCTCGCGCCCCGACATCCGCGTGCCGATGCGCGAAATCGCGCTGGCGCGCACGCCGACCATGTTCGGCGGCGAAGACAACGCGCCGCTGGCGGTGTACGACACGTCCGGTGCCTACACCGACAGCAACGCCGTGATCGACCTCGCCCAGGGCCTGGCGCCGCTGCGCGCGCAGTGGATCGCCGAGCGCGGCGACACCGAAGCGCTCACTGGCCTGTCGTCGGAGTTCGGTCGCAAGCGCGAGCACGATCCCAAGCTCGATGCCGTGCGCTTCGGCAACCGCCCGCTGCCGCGCCGCGCGATCGCCGGTGCCAACGTCACCCAGATGCACTATGCGCGCCGCGGCATCGTCACCCCGGAGATGGAGTTCATCGCGATCCGCGAGAACCAGCGCCTGGAGTCGATCCGCGAGGCGCACCTGCTGCGCCAGCACGCCGGCGAAACGTTCGGGGCGAACATCCAGAAGATCATCACCCCGGAATTCGTGCGCGACGAAGTCGCCCGCGGCCGCGCCATCATCCCCAACAACATCAACCACCCGGAAAGCGAGCCGATGATCATCGGCCGCAACTTCCTGACCAAGGTCAATGCCAACATCGGCAATTCGGCGGTGTCGTCCGGCATTGCCGAAGAAGTCGAGAAGCTGGTGTGGTCGATGCGCTGGGGCGCCGACACGGTCATGGACCTGTCGACCGGCAAGCACATCCATGAGACGCGCGAGTGGATCATCCGCAACTCGCCGGTGCCGATCGGCACCGTGCCGATCTACCAGGCGCTGGAAAAGGTCGACGGCCGTGCCGAAGAGCTGACCTGGGACATCTTCCGCGACACCCTGATCGAGCAGGCAGAGCAGGGCGTGGACTACTTCACCATCCATGCCGGCGTGCTGCTGCGCTATGTGCCGCTGACCGCCAAGCGCGTCACCGGCATCGTTTCGCGCGGCGGTTCGATCCTGGCCAAGTGGTGCCTGGCGCACCACAAGGAAAATTTCCTCTACACGCACTTCGAGGACATCTGCGAAATCATGAAGGCGTATGACGTCGCCTTCTCGCTCGGCGATGGCCTGCGTCCGGGTTCGATTGCCGATGCCAACGACGCCGCCCAGTTCGGCGAGCTCGAGACGCTCGGAGAGCTGACCAGAATTGCGTGGAAGCACGACGTCCAGACCATGATCGAAGGCCCCGGCCACGTGCCGATGCAGCTGATCAAGGAAAACATGGAAAAGCAGTTGCGCGAGTGCGGCGAAGCGCCGTTCTACACACTCGGCCCGCTGACCACCGACATCGCACCGGGCTACGACCACATCACCAGCGCGATCGGTGCGGCGATGATCGGCTGGTTCGGCACGGCGATGCTGTGCTACGTCACGCCGAAGGAGCACCTGGGCCTGCCCAACAAGTACGACGTGCGCGAAGGCTTGATGGCCTACAAGATCGCCGCCCATGCCGCCGACCTGGCCAAGGGTCATCCGGGTGCACAGGCGCGTGACAACGCGATGAGCAAGGCGCGCTTCGAGTTCCGCTGGGAGGACCAGTTCAACCTCGGCCTCGATCCGGAGCGTGCCCGCGAGTACCACGATGAGACGCTGCCCAAGGACGCGCACAAGGTCGCCCACTTCTGTTCGATGTGCGGGCCGCACTTCTGTTCGATGAAGATCACCCAGGACGTGCGCGACTACGCCAAGGAGCACGGCGTGGACGAACAGGCCGCACTGGATGAAGGCATGGCCGAGAAGTCGGCCGAGTTCCTCGCCCAGGGCGCGCAGGTCTACCACAAGGCCTGATCGCCGTCGCAACCGTGCCGCCATGACGCGATGGCGGCGCGGATTGGGCTACGCTCTGCCGCATTCACACGGAAGGGCTGGGCGAGATGGGCGAGACCCGCATAGGTTGGCTGCGCTGGCGCGTGAAGGCGCGACGCAATCCATCGGCGTTCCTGCTCGCCGCGCAGCTGCTGAGCCTGGTGCTGTACCCGCTGTTCGACGAGATGCGTTCCGGTCGCGTGCTGTTCGGCGCGTTCGGCGTGGTGGTGATGGTGCTGGCCGTGCTGGTGGTCAACAACAGCCCGGCCAAGACCTGGATCGCGTGCGTGCTGGCGGCGCCTGCATTGCTGCTGTCGGTGGTTGCCGTCGTCATCGACGACCATTCGCTGGTCACCATCTCGGCCGCGCTGGAAGCGCTGCTGTATCTCTACGCCGCGTGCAGCCTGATCGCCTACATGCTGGGCGACCACAAGGTCACCACGGACGAGCTGTTCGCCGCCGGCGCGACGTTTACCCTGCTGGCCTGGGGCTTCGCCTACGTCTACTTCGTCTGCCAGGCGCTGTATCCGGGGAGTTTCACCGGTGCGGTCAACCCCGGCCAGCCGCGGCCCTGGCTCGAGCTGCTGTTCCTGAGCTTCACCACGCTGTCGGCTACCGGGCTGGGCGACATCCTGCCGCTGTCATCGCAGGCGAGGGTGCTGGTGATGCTGGAGCAGTTTGCCGGCGTGGCCTATATCGCCGTGGTGGTGTCGCGGTTGATCGGGCTGACGATTTTGCGGAAGTAGTGGGGCGGGCTCTGGTGCGGGCGCCCCGGGTGCGCTGCGCTTACCCGGTCTACGTGCAGCTACGGGTATGGGCATTGGCACGGGCAAAAAAATCGCGCCGAAGCGCGAATTCTGGAACAGAGATTTCTGTAATACGTCGGCGAGAGAGGGCCTGGAGCCACCCCGGATGAACGGGGTTAAGCCTTTCAGACGGTAGAATGGTCACCTGAGCAGCGCTTTCCCCTACGCGCCCGGGCTGTTTGCCGCATCGGTCGATTCGATGGATTCGGACCGAACGGCACATGACGGCTGTTCAGCTTGCTGTTCACCATTTCGGATCCATGCCCCGACCCACCGAGCCAATATCGCTGACACCGCCGTCCGACCGGATGCGCGTGGGCGATTGTCTGGTGGATGTGCCACTGCGGGAGATCCGTGCGCCGGGCAAACGCCGGCCGCTGCGCATCACGCCCAAGTCGATGGCGGTGCTGCTGGTTCTCATCGAGCAGGCCGGGCGCGTTGTCAGCCGCGATGCGCTGATGGCCGAAGTCTGGCCCGATACGCTGCCGACCAATGATGTGGTCACGCAGGCCATCACCCAGCTGCGCAAGGCCTTCGACGACGAGCGCGGCAATCCGCGTTACATCGAGACCATCGCCAAGAACGGCTACCGCCTGCTGGCGCCGGTGGAATGGCTGTACTCGCCGCAGGACCCGGCATCGGAGCCGGCGCAGGACGAGCGCTGGGCCGATCCGTCGCGAACGACCTCCAAATATCCGGCGATAGCGCCGGCCGATCCGAGCGAACCGCTGTCGCCGGTGCCATTCCCGGCGACGAGCATGCCGCGCGGCAACTGGCGTTCGATCGCTGCGGTCGTGTGCACGGTGGCGGTGCTGGTTTCGGCGCTGCTGGCCTGGGCGCTGGTTCGCGGTGGCGATGCGGCCCGCAACAATGCCGCGCCGCTGGCGCCCTCGATCTCGCATGGCCTGCGCAGCGAGCGGCCGTACCGGCTGATCACCTCGATGCCGGGGTTCGAACTGGCGCCGACCCTGTCGCCCGATGCCGGGATGGTCGCCTACGTGGCCATTCCCGAAGGCCAGCGCGGCACCTCGATCATGGTGCAGACCACCGAGCAGACCCAGCCACGACTGCTGACCCGGCCGCCTGCAGGCGCCGACGACAGCGCGCCGGCCTGGTCGCCGGACGGTCGCTGGGTCGCCTTCATCCGCATCGCCGGAACCGCCTGCAGCATTCGCGTGGTCACCCCCAATGCCCGCGGCGAGCACGAGGTCGGCGACTGCGACTACCGCAGCCCGCCGACGTTCGACTGGACGCCTGACGGCAACGGCCTGCTGTTCGGCGGCATGCCCGGCGACCGCGGCAGCCTCGGCTTGCGCCTGCTCGACCTCGACAGCGGCGACTGGCGTGAAATCGTCTACGACCACGATTCCGACGACCTCGACTCGTCGCCGCGTTATTCGCCGGACGGAAAGTGGATCGTGTTCGTGCGCAACGCGCCGCTGGGCGACTTCTGGCGGATTCCCGCCAGCGGCGGCAAGGCCGAGCGCCTCAGCCACCTGCGCGCCGACACCAAGGGTTGGGACTGGCTGCCCAGCGGACAGGCGCTGTTGTTCAGCGTGATGATCGACGGCGACTACCGCATGTTCCGGCTCGACACCGGGACCGGCGAGGTCCGCTCGATGGGTCTGGACGATGCGCAGTCGCCGGTGACGGCGCTGGGCCGCCGGGCCATGGCCTTCGTCCAGCGCCGGCCGTACTTTGGCCTGTACCGGGTGGCGCTGGGCCCACCGGGGCAGGGCAGCGTGCATGTGGTCGAGCCGCTGTTCGCCTCGACCTCGCGCGACGTGCTTCCGACGATCGCCCCCGATGGCCGCCAGCTCGCCTTCATTTCCGACCGCTCCGGGGCCGGTGGCCTGTGGTGGGGCGATCTGACCCAGCCCGACACGCTGCGCATGATGAGTGGCGTCCGCCCGGGCTCGCGCTACGCACCGGCCTGGTCGGGCGATAGTCAGCGCTTGTTGGTAACCGGTGTCGATGGCGACGGCCACGGCGTCCTCCAGGAGGTCTCGCCGGCCAGTGGCCGGGTCGTCCGCCTCGACGTGCCCGAGCCGGACCCGCTCCAGGGCCAGTACACCCCCGACCCGAAGCGGCTGCTGGTGCTGTCGGCCAACAACGACGGCCACCCGCAGCTGCGCCTGTACGACCGCAGCCGGAAACCCTGGCGGTCGCTGGCCCGGATCTCCGGCGTCTCCAACTACAAGGTCGACGCCGAACGCCAGCGGGTCCTGTTCACCCGCCTGACCGAGGGCGGCCTGTGGCAGGCAGACCTGGACCTGACGGCCGCCAGCGTCACCCGGATCGACGCCTCGGAGCCGACCTCCGACCGCTATCGCCTGTGGGCGGTCGCCCCCGATGGCGAGGTCCGCTACCTCGAGCAACTGCAGGGCTGCGCGGCCAGCCTGCGCCGGATCCTGCCGGTCGGAGCCGACGCCCCGGCCAGCTGCATGGACCAGACACGACGCTCCGCGGTCAACGGTTTCAGCCTCGGCGGCCCGCGCGGAGATGTGGCGTACGTCGCACTTATAGAATGGGACGGTGCCGATATCGGTTACATGGAACTCCCGGAAGAACCGAAAGCCTTTGTCCCTGGCTGGATCAACTGATTGATACAGAAAGGAAAGTTCCTTTCGGAACTCCTTCGGTTAACCATTCGTTGCGAATTCGTATAAGTCTCCGCCAACTTTCCTGATGTAGATGACCGCCTCAGGCAAATCCATTGACCATTCTCGGCACATGAGGTGGACCAAATGGAGCAAGTGCAATGGGCGGACCGTGGGCAGCTGCTGCAGCTCGACACGGCTGACGGCGCAATTCAGGGCGGCTGCATCGGCGTGTCCAGGCTGGGCAGCGTGCAGGTCGCCGGCGGCTTCTCGATCTGGGTGCAGCTGCACGGCAGCTCCTGGGTCGAAGCCAAAGAGGGCAAGTTCCGCCTTCGCAGCGGTGACTGGATTGCCTTCGAGAAGGACTCCAAGCCGACCGTCCAGGCCGACCGCTTCGGCGTCTGCGTTGGTCTCACCCTCTCCGGAGACGCGCTCCGCGAGATGACCCGGTTCGCCGACCGCGGTCTGTACGCCGGTCGCGGCAACATGCCGCGTCGCGATGCCCGCATTGCCCTGCGTCTGTGGCGCGAGGCCGCGGCCCGTCTGGCCGACAACCCCGCCGCCGTGTTCGATGCCGCCTCGCTGCGCCCGATCCTGCTGCACCTGGCCGGCGTCCAGCGCGAACTTGCAGCGCGCATCCCGCGTTGCCCGGGCCGCTCGCGCAGCCGCAAGCGCCAGGTGTTCGGTCGCCTCCAGCGCGCCCGCCTGTACCTGGAAGGCAACTGCGACCGCGTGGTCCGCATCAGCGAGCTGGCCGAACTGACCAGCTTCTCCAGCTGGTACTTCTCCAAGACCTTCCACAGTCTCTATGAGGAAAGCCCGCAGGCGGCCTCGGCGCGCATGCGCCTGGAACATGCGGCCGACCTGCTCACCAGCACCTCGATGATGATCGGTGAAGTGGCCGCGGCCAGCGGCTTCGACAACTGCTGCAGCTTCGCGCGTGCATTCCGTGCCCGCTTCGGACAGTCGGCAAGCCGCTACCGGAGTGCGGCAGTGTCCTCGAGGACCGATTCGGCAAAGTCTCTCAGCGCTAGCCGCAAAGCGGCGGAGCGCACCGGAACGTAAGTTTGATGAGCGTTTAACACGCTCATAACAGTTATCTGGAGAGAGATACAATGAACCATCGCAATTTGCGCACCGCGATGCGCGTCGGCATGCTGCCGGCCGGCATCGCGATCGCACTGGCGCCGGCATTTGCCAGCGCGCAGGAAGCTGCGGCCGAGCAGGGTGCCACCACCCTCGACCGCATCGAAGTCACGGGTTCGCGCATCAAGCGCGCCGATATCGAAACGTCGCAGCCGATCTTCAGCCTGAGCCGTGAAGACATCCAGAAGCAGGGTGTCACCTCGGTCGCCGACGTGCTGCAGCGCATTTCCACCAACGGCGCTGCGCTCAACACCACGTTCAACAACGGTGGTGACGGCTCGGCCGGCATCAGCCTGCGTAACCTTGGCGAAGGCCGCACCCTGGTGCTGGTCAACGGCCGCCGCTGGACCCAGGGCCTGGGTGGCAGCGTCGACCTGAACACCATCCCGGCCGCAATGATCGAGCGCGTGGAAGTCCTGAAGGACGGCGCCTCGACCATCTACGGTTCCGACGCCATCGCCGGCGTGGTCAACATCATCACCCGCTCCAACTTCGAAGGCGCAGAGGCCGGTGCATACCTCGGCCAGTACTCGCAGGGCGACGGCAACCGCGAAGCCTATGACTTCACGATCGGCACGGGCAATGACCGTGGCAACGTGATGATCGGCGCTTCCTACGTCAAGGAAGAAGCGGTCATGGCCGGCGATCGCGAGATCTCCGACGGTGGTCCTCCGTTCTTCGGCGGCCAGAGCGGCACCGGCTTCCCGGGTTCGTTCGTCGATCCGACCGACAACAAGCGCTACATCATTGGTCCCAACGGCACCAAGGTTCCGTACGTGTCGGCCGTGCACGGCTACAACACCGCGCCGGACAACTACCTGCTGACCCCGCAGGAGCGCACCTCGCTCTTCGCACAGGCGAACTACGACATCGCGTCGAACTTCACCTTCCGCACCGAGATGCTCTACAACGAGCGCCTCTCCGAGCAGCTGCTGGCGGCCATGCCGGTCACCAGCCAGACGCTTGATGCGGGCAGCTACTACAACCCGAGCAACCCGAACGGCCTGTATGCAGGCGCGCTGACCGGTCCGGCTCGTGACGTGATCGGTGTCAACCGTCGCTTCCAGGAATCGGGCGGCCGTTCGTTCAACCAGGACGTCAAGAACTGGCACTTCTATGGTGGCTTCGAAGGCTTCTTCGAAGTGGCTGACCGTACCTTCGACTGGGACGCCGGCTACCGCTATGACCGCACCGACGAGAACGACCTGACCTACGGTCTGTTCAACGTCGCCAACCTCGAGACCGCCTACGGCCCGTCGTTCCTCGACACCGACGGCGTCGTCAAGTGCGGTACGGCAACCAACGTGATCGCTGGCTGCGTGCCGGTCAATCCGCTCGGCCCGAACGGCTCCATCACGCAGGAAGGCATCGACTACACCGCCTTCACCGCGCATGACTCCAGCCGCGTCACCTCGAAGAGCTACTACGCCAACATCAGCGGCGAAATCGCCACCCTGCCGGCCGGTGCACTGGCCTTCGCAGCTGGCTATGAGCACCGCACCGAGAGCGGCCAGTACGATCCGGACGCGTTCATCGCCGCCGGCCTGAGCACCGGCAACGGCTCCAAGCCGACCGCCGGCGCCTACTCGCTGGACGAGTACTACCTCGAGCTCGCAATCCCGGTCCTGGCTGACCTGCCGGGCGCCAAGCTGCTCGACTTCAGCGTCGCGACCCGTTACTCGGACTTCAGCAACTTCGGCAACACGCTGAACAGCAAGTTCGGTTTCCGCTGGAAGCCGATCGACGACCTGATGGTGCGTGGTAACTGGTCCGAGGGCTTCCGCGCTCCGACGATCAACAACCTGTACGCAGGCGACAACGATTCGTTCGAGAGCTACCAGGATCCGTGCTCGAGCCACTCGGCTCTGCGCGGCAACCCGCAGGTCGCTTCCCGTTGCGCCCAGGAAGGCGTGCCGGCTGACTTCGAACAGCCGGGTAACGGTTCTTCGCGTCAGACCCTCGAGCCGTTCACCTGGACCTCGAACGACAACCTGCAGCCGGAAACGTCGACGACCAAGACCTTGGGCTTCGTCTACAACCCGAGCTGGCTGGAAGGCTTCGACGTCTCGCTGGACTGGTACAAGATCGAGATCGAGAACGCGATCAGCCGTCCGCAGGCGCAGTTCATCCTGGACAAGTGCTACGCCGGTACGCCGGGCGAGCAGGCCGTCTACTGCGGTCTGTACTCGCGCGATCCGAACTACCCGGGCGCGCCGAACATCATCACCCACCTCGAAATGCCGCTGCTGAACCTGGCATCGTATGACGTCGAGGGTTACGACCTGACGGTGAACTACCGCCTGCCGGAAACCACCTTCGGCAAGTTCTCGGTCACCTGGGACAGCACCTACACCTCGAACTGGAGCACGAAGGCAACCATCGACTCCGACGAAGAGCAGCGCCAGGGCCTGTACCTGCCGCAGGATCCGTACTGGCGCGTCAAGTCCAATCTGTACCTGGATTGGAGCCTGGGTGACTGGGGCGCGACCTGGGGCATGCGCTACAAGTCGGGCATCGACGAGACCTGCCCGTACGCCGGTGGCAGCGTGAACGCCGAGTCCTACTGCTCGGATCCGGATCGTCGCGTCGCGACTGGCCCGGCACCGCGCAACCATCTGGGTGCGGTGACGTACCACGACCTGCAGGTGCGCTACAACACGCCGTGGAACGGCACCGTGTCGGTCGGCGCGAACAACGTATTCGACAAGGAACCGCCGCTGTCCCTGACCGCGCCGTACAACCAGTTCGACCCGCAATACGACCTGCCGGGCACGTTCTACTACATGCAGTACCGTCAGCGCTTCTGATAGGCTGAAACGCAACACGTAACACCACTACGGCCCCGAAAGGGGCCGTAGTTCTTTGCGGCGGGGCCAGGCGCCGGCGGTGCCCGATCTGGCGCCAGGCGCGGCGGACGGTACGATAGCCGCAGTCTCCTGGCCGGATCCGCAATGAAACTGCAGGTGCCCTTCATCCAGCTGCCGCTGGCGTTCGACGCCGGTGCGCTTGCCGCGGAAATCGCCGCCCTGGGCGAAGCCCCGTGGCGACCGCATCCGCAGGGGTTCCCCGGCAACTCGATGCTGCCGCTGGTGGCAGTCGACGGCGATCCCGGCAACGAGGCATTCGCCGGGCCGATGCGACCCACGCCCGAGCTTCTGCGCTGCCCCTACCTGAGCCAGGTCATCGCCAGCCTCGGCGTGACGGCCGGCCGCAGCCGCCTGATGCGCCTGTCGGGGATGGCCGAAGTCACCCGCCACGCCGACCAGGGCTACTACTGGGCCGAGCGCGTGCGCGTGCACGTTCCGGTGGTCACGCAGCCGACGGTGCGCTTCGAGTGCGGCGATGCGGCGATCAACATGGCCGCCGGCGAATGCTGGATCTTCGACACCTGGCGCCAGCACCGCGTCCTCAACGATGCCGTCGAGTCGCGCGTGCACCTGGTGGTGGATACGGTCGGCGGCGGCACGTTCTGGGACCTGGTCGGCCGCGGTCGACCGCACGACGCGCCGCGCGCGGGCTGGCAGCAGCACGCGGTTCCGGTGCAGCCGGGCGTGGTGGCTGCGTTCGCGTGCGAATCGGTGAACGTTCCCAACGTGATGTCGCCCTGGGAGCTCAGCGGCCATCTCGGCCTGCTGCTGGCCGACGCGGTGCCGCACCCGAACCTGCCGCAGGTACGGCAGATCGCCACGCGCTTCGCGCGCGAGTGGCAGGGGCTGTGGTTCGAGCATGGCGAAAGCGAGGAAGGGCGACCGCATTACCGCGAGGTGCTCGACCGCTTCATCGAGGAAGTCAGCGTGCCGAGCCAGCCGCTGATGCTCAAGAACGAGTTGCGCTGGCACACCGTGCTGATGGCGATCGTGTGCAAGTTCGCGCTTGGCGCGCAGGCGTCGCAACCGGCGACGGCGGCCCGCCAGTCCGACGTCGGCGACAACGGCTGACAGGCCGGCACCCGCAAACGAAGAAGGCCGCCTTGCGGGCGGCCTTCGCTGTGCATGACCCGGGGGCCTTGCTCAGAACTTCGGCTTTTCTTCGTCCGAGGTCGCGTTGTAGCGGGCGATCGCGTCATTGAGGATCGACTTGGCTTCGGCGGCGTTGCCCCAGCCTTCGATCTTGACCCACTTGCCCTTCTCCAGGTCCTTGTAGTGCTCGAAGAAGTGGCCGATGCGATCGAGCCAGTGCTGCGAGACCTGCTCGATGTCGGTGATGTGGGCGTAGCCGCCGAAGATCTTCGGCACCGGCACGGCAATGATCTTCTCGTCGCTACCGGCCTCGTCGCTCATCTTCAGCACGCCGACGGGCACTGCGCGGATGACCGAACCGGGCACCAGCGGCAGCGGCAGGATCACCAGCACGTCGGCCGGGTCGCCGTCACCGCACAGGGTGTGGGGGACGTATCCGTAGTTGCACGGGTAGCGCATCGGCGTGGACAGGATGCGATCGACGAAGATCGCGCCCGAAGCCTTGTCGACCTCGTACTTGACCGGTTCGGCATCCTTGGGGATTTCGATGATGACGTTGATCTCATCCGGCGGGTTCTTGCCGGTGGGGACGAGGTCCAGACCCATGCGTTGCTCCAACTTCTGATGGCCGCGCCAGGACGGCGGGGCGGGATTTAGATATGCGGCCGGGCATTTTACGCGGCTGGCTGCTGCGGCGCAGCAGTGGGGTGTTCAGCTTCTCCGCGGGCCGCGGGCCGCGGGCCGCGGGGGCGGGGGCGGGGGCGGGGCTTGAGCCCCTCTCCCGCTTGCGGGAGAGGGGTTGGGGTGAGGGCAAACGCCGGCACGCCCCGCTTCCGTCTGCGGCAGGGCGTCGTCCGCCGGGCCGGGGATTGCTCCGCCCCTTCGTCGGACATCCTGTCCGAAGGCGGGGCGTGGGCCATCCATGGCCCACTGCTGCGCAATCCCCGACCCGGCGGACGACGCTCCGGCAATGGCATTCCCGAAAAAGAAAACGGACCGCAGAGCGGTCCGTTTGCCAACCGCTCTCCCGCGAGCGGGAGAGCGGTTCAGTCCAACTCGGCGTGGCTACAGCAACGGCACCATCAGCAGCGCGACGATGTTGATGATCTTGATCAGCGGATTGATCGCCGGGCCAGCGGTGTCCTTGTACGGATCGCCGACGGTGTCGCCGGTGACCGCTGCCTTGTGCGCGTCGGAGCCTTTGCCACCGTGATGCCCATCTTCGATGTACTTCTTGGCGTTGTCCCAGGCACCACCGCCGGTGGTCATCGAGATGGCAACGAACAGACCGGTCACGATCGTGCCGATCAGCAGACCGCCCAGCGCCTCCGGTCCCAGCAACAGGCCCACCACGATAGGTACTGCCACCGGCAGCAACGACGGCACGATCATTTCCTTGATCGCCGACTTGGTCAGCATGTCGACGGCCTTGTCGTACTCCGGCTTGCCCGTGCCCTCCAGGATCCCGGGGATCTGGCGGAACTGGCGGCGCACTTCCTCCACCACCGCACCGGCGGCGCGGCCGACCGCCTCCATCGCCATCGCTCCGAACAGGTAAGGGATCAGGCCGCCGATCAACAGGCCGATGATCACCCGATGGTCGGACAGATCGAAGACGTAAGTCGCACCAGCGTTGTTCGCCGACAGGTTGTGCGTGTAGTCGGCGAACAACACCAGCGCCGCCAGCGCCGCCGAACCGATCGCATAACCCTTGGTCACCGCCTTGGTGGTGTTGCCGACCGCATCGAGCGGATCGGTGACGTTGCGCACCTCCGGCGGCAGCTCCGCCATCTCGGCGATGCCGCCGGCGTTGTCGGTGATCGGGCCGTAGGCGTCGAGCGCGACGATCATGCCGGCCATCGACAGCATCGCCGTTGCTGCGATCGCGATGCCGTACAGGCCGGCCAGGTCGAATGCACCCCAGATCGCCGCGCACACCGCGATCACCGGCAGCGCGGTCGACTTCATCGACACGCCCAGGCCGGCGATGATGTTGGTGCCGTGACCGGTGGTGGAGGCGGCCGCAATGTGGCGCACCGGACCGTACTGCGTGCCGGTGTAGTACTCGGTGATCCACACGATCGCGCCGGTCAGCACCAGCCCGATCAGCGCGCACCCGTACAGGTTCATCGCACCGTGGCTGTTGTCGCCCATCAGCTGGGTGGTGATCGGGTAGAACGCGATCGCCGCCAGCACTGCCGAAACGATGACGCCGCGATACAGCGCGCCCATGATCGAGCCGCCTTCCTTCACCTTGACGAAGAACGCGCCGATGATCGAGGCGATGATCGACACGCCGCCCAGCACCAGCGGATACAGCACCGCGTTGCGCCCGGCGTCGGCCGCCATCAGGCCGCCCAGCAGCATGGTCGCGATGACGGTAACCGCATAGGTTTCGAACAGGTCGGCAGCCATGCCGGCGCAGTCGCCGACGTTGTCACCGACGTTGTCGGCGATCACCGCCGGATTGCGCGGGTCGTCCTCGGGAATGCCGGCTTCGACCTTGCCCACCAGGTCGGCACCGACGTCGGCGCCCTTGGTGAAGATGCCGCCGCCCAGTCGCGCGAAGATCGAGATCAGCGACGAGCCGAACGCCAGGCCGACCAGCGCATGCAGTGCCGCTTCGCCGGTGACGCCCAGGTAGCGGGTCAGCACGACGTAGTAGCCGGCCACGCCGAGCAGGCCCAGTCCGACCACCAGCATGCCGGTGATGGCGCCACCGCGGAACGCGACGTCCATCGCCGGGCCCATGCCCTTTCGCGCGGCCTCGGCGGTGCGCACGTTGGCGCGGACCGAGACGTTCATGCCGATGTAACCGGCGGCGCCCGACAGCACCGCGCCGATCAGGAAACCGATCGCCGTGTGCCAGCTCAGGAAGATGCCGACCAGTACGAACAGCACTGCGCCGGCGATGGCGATGGTGGTGTATTGACGATTGAGGTAGGCGCGCGCGCCTTCCTGGATCGCGCCGGCGATCTGCTGCATTCGTTCGTTGCCGGCGGGCTGCGCGTTGATCCAACGCGCGGAAATGACCCCGTAAAGGATCGCGATGACGGCGCATACCAGCGCCAATGCCAAACCGTACTGCTCCAGCATGAACCCCTCCCCTTAGAGTGGATACATCAGGAATTTCGAGTCGATCACATTGAGTTGTAGTGCTGCACGGGCCGTGGGGCCGCCGCCGCAACGGTCCGACTATCGCACAGACCCTGCGCGATCCGCACCCTGCGCGGCACCCTTGCGGGCACGCCCCGACGCCGGCGCGGCGCGGGTGATGTGATCCCGGTCGCAGGCGTGAATCCGTCGTTCAGCGCGACCGTGCCAGCCTTCAGGGCTGCCACCACAGGGGCCGACCCTGCCATGCGATTGTTGCCCGTCCTGCTGTTCGCCATGTTCGCCCTGTCACCGGACGCGGTGCTGGCGGCCAACCCGAAGTCGGAGCCCAAGCCCGAGATCAGCCGCGAGCCGGCCCGGCCACAGGCGCTCAACGCGGTGCATACGCTGCGCCAGATCCCGGAGGCGTGCGCGCGCCTGGAGGGCATGTTCACCGGCCAGGCGGCCGATCCCTATGCCTTCGCCGTGGTGCGGACCAGCGAGACCTGCCAGCCGCGCGCGCGCTTCGTCGACGCGGCGAAGGTCAAGCCATCGGAAAAGAGCGGCTGGAAGCTCAACGACCTGATCCGCGTGCCCAGCGCCGCCTGCGGCACGCAGTTCGCGGTGGTGCGGGTGTGGCGCAAGCCGGTCGATGTCGCCACGCCGGCGCTGGACGCCCAGGGCAAGGCGCGCATCTACCTCGACGAGGCACGCCAGCAGGCGAAGTCGGGGCAGATGGCACCGGTGCCGATGTTCGCTGCGCAGATGGCGGTGGAAGGCACGCCCTGCTCACGGTAGAGGTCGCCAAGGCGCGGCCGGCGGAAAAAACGAAGGCCGCAATGCGGCCTTCGTTGTGTAGCAGGGTTGTGTAGCACGTCGTGTAGCAGACCGGTATCGCCCGGCTTCACTCGTCGGCGATCGCCGTCGATTGCGGCCGCACGGTCACGAGCACCTTGCCGCCTTCCAGGAACGGTCGGACGCTGCGGGTCTCGCTGCCGTTGTTGTACATGAACATCACCGGCCCGGCGGGAATCACCATCGTGTTGGCTGCGGAGCCAATCGCCGTGTCCTCTTTTCCAACCTGTTCCCGGTCCGGGGTCAGCAGCAGGTAGGCGGGCATCCGTGCCGACGGATTGAGGAACACGTTGAGCGAGTACTGCGAACCGCGACGGACGAACTGGCGGAAGTCGTAGTGGCGCAGCGACTGGAAATCGCTGTCGAGCACGTCGACCGCGGCGGCGAAGGTGCCGCCCGGTGACAGCATCACCGAGACGTTCACTTCCGACGGCGGCGTGACACCTTCCAGCCGGTACAACGCCACCGGCACCGCCACGCCCTCGGCGGTGCGATGGCAGCGTGCGACGGTTGCGAACTCCAGGTACGTGGTGTCGGCGTCCTCGCCCGCGGGCGGGTAACGCAGGGCAGTGCTGTGCACGGCCCCCAGGCTGTCGACGCAGTTGCTGCTCACGTCCGGCATCGCCGCCTTGTAGGCGACGCTGGAGCAGCCACTGAGGGTGGAAATCGCGAGCAGTGCCAGCAGGCTAAGAGAAGGCCGCATGACCCGGCCCTCAGAGCTGGCGCGCAACTTCGGCGGCGATCGCATCGATGGCTGTCTTCAGGCCCTCGACCGTCTTCGGACCGGCTGCATGCAGGTTGTCGAAGTCGGGATAGGCATAGTCCGCGTTGGCATTCACCGCCACGGCGTTGCCGAGGTTGAAGACGTTGTTGTACGCGAAGAAGTCGGTGAAGTAGTTCTGCTGGCCATCGGCACTCACCAGGCGCGCGCCGACCGTGACGGTCGGGCGGTACGGCGAATCGTCGGTGGCGCCTGCGGCGGCGTAACCGACGAAGCCGAAGTTGATGTCCAGCTGCGCATCGGCGCCCTGCGCGGCGGTGTAGGCCTTGCGCAGACCGAACGAGCCGCGCTCGACCTTCGCCGTTTCAACCTGCGCCTGCGGCCACACCAGCGTGTAGCCACGCTCCGACATGCGCGTGGTCAGCTGTTCCTTGAAGTAACCCAGCGGCTCGAAGCCGGTCTCGGCGACGATCGCGTCGAACTTCTTCTGCTTGCTCGCCTGGTCGCTGGCGGCGATCAGGCCACCGATGAGGCCGAAGCTCGCGCCGGGATGGTTGAGCATGAACACCGTCGGTCGCGCCTGAGTCGTTCCCAGCACGGCGATGGTCTTGATGTTGGTGTGCGACTCGCGGTTGTAGGCCTGCTGCTTGGGCATGCTCACGCAGCCGGTCAGCGCAAGCAGCATCAGCGCGGCCATCAGCGGGCCACGCGAAAGGTATTGCTTCATCTCATCTATCCCCTGTTGAGTGGTGGTCTCAGGGGCAGATCGAAAAGCTCGGCAACCGGACGCTTCCCCAGCGTGCGGTTGCATTGTGGAGCGACTTCCTCCCCCCCGAGGAGTCCCGGCTACCCCGGGACCGTCGAAGCTTGACCAACCCATCCGTGGTTGGCAATTGAGACATTTGCCCAGTTGGCGTCAGCCGGCAAACGTGGGCAGTTTTTGTCTCACCGGGACATTCTTCAGCACCACGTACTTCGGGATGCCGTCGCGTCCGTATGGCGGCGGTGCTTCGCCGCGGATGAGCGGTTCGAGGTAGCGTCGTGCCGCGGCGGTGATGCCATAGCCATCCTTGCGGATGAAGCCCGCCGGCATCTTCTTCTCGTGGTTGGCGACCTTCGACAGCGGCGCCGCTTCGATCTTCCAGCGATACGGAGAATCGCTGCTGCGCACGATCACCGGCATCACCGAGTTCATGCCCTTGAGCGCGAACTCCACCGCCTTGCGCCCGACCGCCTGTGCCTGCTCGAGGTCGGTCTTCGAAGCCAGGTGCCGCGCCGACCGCTGCAGGTAGTCCGGCAGTGCCCAGTGCACCTTGTAGCCGAGCGAATCCTTGACCCGGCCGGCGAGGAACGAGGCGACCCCGCCGAGCTGCGTGTGCCCGAACGAGTCCTTGCCGCCGCCGGCATCGGCGACGAAGCGGCCGTCGGCGGTCTGGATGCCTTCGCTGGCGACGACCACGCAATAGCCGACCCGCTCGACGGTCGCCTTCACCTTGGCGAAGAACTCGGCTTCGTTGTACGGACGCTCGGGGAACAGGATCAGGTGCGGTGCGCCGTCGGCGCCTTGCCCGGCCAGTCCGGCCGCGGCCGCCAGCCAGCCAGCGTGTCGTCCCATGGCCTCGTAGACGAACACCTTGGTCGAGGTGTCGGCCATGGCCGCGACATCGAGCGCGCATTCGCGCACCGACACCGCGGTGTACTTGGCGGCCGAGCCGAAGCCGGGGCAACAGTCGGTGACGGCCAGGTCGTTGTCGACCGTCTTGGGCACGCCGACACAGGTCAGCGGGTAGCCGTACTCGGCCGCCAGCTGCGAGACCTTGAGCGCGGTGTCGGCCGAGTCGTTGCCGCCGTTGTAGAGGAACCAGCGCACGTCGTGGGCGCGGAATACGTCGAGCAGGCGCTCGTAGCGGGCGCGGTCCTGCTCCAGCGATTTGAGCTTGACCCGGCACGAGCCGAAGGCGCCGCCGGGGGTGTGGGCCAGGGCCCGGATCGAGGCCGCCGACTCGCGGGAGGTGTCGATCAGCTCTTCGCGCAGGGCGCCGAGTATGCCGTTACGGGCGGCCAGCACTTTTACCTTGCGGGCCCGGGCGGTCTCGATGACGCCGGCGGCCGTGGCGTTGATGACAGCGGTGACACCGCCAGATTGCGCGTAAAGCAGGGTTCCGGAGGGCATGTCCATTCCTGGGGTGTGGGGCAGGACCAGGCCGGGATGCGGTAAGCTGACCGCAATATTTGCCTGGCGGGGCTGGGTCGTGAGCGAGTGTAGCGCCGCCGCGGGCAGTCGCCCGAAGGCCGGGTCGCCAGCGCCGCGGCGGACCACGACGGGCCACGAAGAAATTTTCCCGTTCTAGGAGTGATTTTGATGCGATTGGTACTTCTGGGCGCGCCCGGTTCCGGCAAGGGCACGCAGGCCGCGCGCCTCAAGGAGCATCTGCAGGTGCCGCACATTTCCACCGGCGACCTGCTTCGCGCCGAAGTCGCCGCCGGCTCCAAGCTGGGCCTTGAAGCCAAGGAAGTCATGGCTTCGGGCAACCTGGTGAGCGACGCCATCCTGCTGGGCATGCTCGAGGACCGCTTCTCGCGTCCCGACACCCAGGGCGGCTTCATCCTCGACGGCTACCCGCGCAACCTGGCCCAGGCCGATGCGCTGGACAAGCTGCTGACCCGCATCCGCCAGCCGATGGACTACGCCGTGCAGCTGGACGTGCCGACCGACCTGCTGGTCGAGCGCATCGCCGGCCGCGCCAAGGCCGAAGGCCGCGCCGACGACAGCCCGGAATCGGTGCGCACCCGCCTGAAGGTCTACGACGACCAGACCGCGCCGGTGATCGAGTTCTACCGCCAGCACGGCCAGCTGACCGTGGTCGATGGCGTGGGCGGTCTGGATGACGTGTTCAACCGCATCATCGAAGCGCTGGTGCCGGCCAAGGAAGTGGGCTGAACGCTTGAGCCCCTCTCCCGCTAGCGGGAGAGGGGTTGGGGTGAGGGCAGCTCATGCTGTCGGCTTCTTCTTCGTATTGGTGTGCTGCGATCGTTTAGGACGTACTGATCTTGAAGATTCATATTCTGGGCATTGCCGGCACTTTCATGGGCGGCGTCGCTGCACTGGCACGCGAACTCGGTCACGAAGTCGAAGGCAGCGACCAGGCCGTCTATCCGCCGATGTCGACCCAGCTCGAACAGCTCGGCATCGCGCTCAAGCAGGGTTACCAGCCGCAGCACATCGCCGCCGACTGCGACCAGATCGTCGTCGGCAACGCGCTCTCGCGCGGCAATGCCGCCGTCGAGCAGGTCCTCGATGACGGCCGCAGCTACACTTCCGGCGCGCAGTGGCTCAGCGAGAACCTGCTGCCGGGCCGCGACACGCTCGCCGTCGCCGGCACCCACGGCAAGACCACCACGACCACCATCCTGACCTACCTGCTGCAGGCGGCCGGGCGCGAGCCGGGCTTCCTGATCGGTGGCGTCGCCGAGGACTTCGGCGTGTCGGCGCGGGTCGGCAGCGGCCGCGAGTTCGTGGTCGAGGCCGACGAATACGACACCGCGTTCTTCGACAAGCGCAGCAAGTTCGTGCATTACCGTCCGCTGGTGGCGATCCTCAACAACCTCGAGTACGACCACGCCGACATCTTTCCCGATGTCGCCGCGATCCAGCGCCAGTTCCACCACCTGGTGCGGACCGTGCCGCGGCGTGGTCGCCTGATCGTCAACGGCGAGGACCGCCATCTCGCTGAAGTGCTGGCGATGGGCTGCTGGACGCCGGTGGAGACCTTCGGCCTCGATGCCAGCCTGGCGCCGCAACCGGCGCAGCCGCAGGGCCACGGCGACCGCGCCGACGAACGCGCCGCTGCGAGTGCCAGCTTCAACTGGACCGCGCGCATGATCGAAGAGGATGGCAGCGTCTTTGCCGTCGTCCACGACGGCGTCGAAGTCGGCGAAGTCCGCTGGCCGCTGCTCGGCCGCCACAACGTGATGAATGCCCTTGCCGCGCTGGCCACGGCACAGGCCGTCGGCGTCGAGGTCGCATCGGTGCTGCCGGCGCTTGCGCAGTTCCGCAGCGTCAAGCGGCGCCTGGAAGTCATCGGCCAGGCGCAGGGCGTCACCATCTACGACGACTTTGCCCACCATCCCACCGCGATCGCGACCACGCTCGCCGGTTTGCGTGCCAAGGTCGGTCCCGCACGCATCGTCGTCGCCATGGAACCGCGCAGCAATTCGATGCGCCTGGGCGCCCACGCCGAAGCCCTGGCGCCGTCGCTGGACCTCGCCGACACGGTGGTGTTCCTGCACCGGCCGGAACTGGCCTGGGATGCCACCCGGGTCGTTTCAGCATTGCGTGGCGAAGGCATCGCAGTGCCTGATGCCGACGCGCTGATCGCAGTGCTGCGCGAACACGCGCGCAATGGCGACCACGTCGTGTTCATGTCCAACGGCGGCTTCGACGGCGCACCGCGCCGCTTCCTCGCCGCACTGTCGCCCGCGTAGCCCGGGTAAGCGAAGCGCACCCGGGTATCCCGCACCAGCTGCAGCCACCGCGCCTGCAATTCGTCCTAAACTGGCCCCGATGCCGGCAGACGACACACCGACCCAGTCCCTGGGATTGTTCCCGCTGCACGCGGTGCTCCTGCCCGGTGCCGCGATCGGATTGCGCGTGTTCGAGCCGCGCTACCTGGACCTGATCAGCGACTGCGGCCGCAAAGGCAAGGGCTTCGGCATCTGCCTGATCATGCACGGCGAAGAGGCCGGTGCGCCGGCCACGGCGGCGGCGTTCGGCACCGAAGCGGTGATCGAGGACTTCGGTCGCGGCGATGACGGCCTGCTGACCCTGCGCGTGCGCGGCGCGCGCCGCTTCCATGCGCAGCGCGTCCGTGTCCGCGACAACGGCCTGCAGGTGGCCGACGTCAGCTGGTGCGACCCCGATCCCGACGACGTGGTCCGGCCCGAGCACGGCCTGCTGTCGACCCTGTTGCAGCAGATCATCGACCAGGTCGGCGGCGAGCATGCCAAGGCGCCGCAGGCTTTGTTCGACGACGCGGCCTGGGTCGGCTGGCGCCTGGCCGAGCTGCTGCCGCTGGAACACACGCAGCGCCAGGCACTGCTCCAGCTCGACGACCCGCACCTGCGGCTGGAACGCTTGCTGGCGCTGCTGCCCTGACGAGCGCTGCGCGGCTACTTGCCGCCGGTCTTCACCCGCAACACCAGCGTCGACCCCTGCGGGTGCTGCGACTGCCGCGATGCCAGGCCCTCGAGCGCCTCGCCGACCAGCGCATGCGCGCGGCCGTCGTCCGTGGCCGGCAGCCACAGCGAGGCAGCGCCCAAGGGCTTGGTCAGGTGCAGGGTCTGCGTGCTGCCCAGCCACAGCGGCGTGCCGTCGTCGAGCAGCACCGGCGCCGGCCACAGGCGCAACGCGTACTGCTCGTCCTTGCGCGGGCCGTCGCGCAGCATCAGCAGCGCTTCGGCCTGGGCGTCCAGCGTTGCCGGCAACACCGGCTGTCGCTGCGTCGGCTTGTCGTCGTCGAGCAGGCCGACGGTATCGACCCAGGTGGCCTGCGGCTGCACGCGCCAGCCCTGCGCCTGCAGGCGTGCCTGCAGCGGTGCCAGCGGTCCGGCGACCTGCAGGTCGAGCGGCCAGCGCCGGCGCTGGTCACGTTCGTTGCGTTGCGCCGGCAGCGTGGCCCAGTCGCGTTGCCACCAGTCGTCCTGGTCCATGACGGTGGTTGGCGTTGCCGCGGCGAACTTGGCCAGCAGCGCGTCGGCCGAACGCGGCGCATGCCATAGCGCGGCGATGACAAACGTTGAATAGAACAGCCACGCCAGCGGCCGCATCCAGAATGAGCGCGCGACGTGGCGGCGATAGGCGATGCCCAGGATCAGCAGCCAGAGGATGCCGAACAGCGTGCCGCCGACCAGATCGCTGGGCCAGTGCGCGCCCAGGTACAGGCGGGCGAATGCGACGGCGGTGGTCACCACACCGGCGAGCAGGTAGGGCCACACGCGGGTCCGGCCCGGCAGTTCGCGCGCAATCAGCACGGCGAAGAATCCGAACACGATCGTGCACATCGTCACCGCGACCGACGGGAAGCCGAAGCCGGCCGGTGCAGTCGGCGGACGCGGCATGTCGATCGCCGCTTCCAGCAGCGAGGTCAGGGTCAGGCCGAACACCAGCGCGGCCAGCCAGTGCGCGGCCGCCATCCAGCGCTTGCGCCACAGCAGGTAGGCCAGTGCGACTGCTGCGGCCGGACCTAGCACGGCGGCGTCGCCCACGCTCGCCAGTCCGGCCATCATGCGGTCGGCAAGCGGGTTGCGCAGGCCCCACATGAATTCGTGGATGGTGTGGTCGATCGCCAGCGGGCCGCCACTGGCAAGCAGCGACGCGAGCAGCGTGAACCAGGCCCAGCTGATGCCCAGCAGGCACACCGCCAGCATCAGCAACGACGGCGATTCCGGCCGGTTCGGATCGATCAGTGCCGCCGCGTAGCGACCAAGATGGGGGTGGTGGCGGGTCCAGTACAGGGCGCGCGCGAGCAGGTTGTCGGCGTGCGCGGCGAACCATCGCCAGGTGTAGAGCACGCAGGCCCAGACCAGGCCGATGGTGAGCGCCAGTGCCGCCAGCACCAGCGCCAGCCGGTCCGCGACCGCGGCGATCGCGTCATACGATTTGCCCAGGGCCCAGCCCGGCGCAAGGAAGGCCAGCGACCACACCAGGCACGCGGCCAGGCTCGGGAGTGCGTAGCGGCGCATCGGCATGTGCAGCATGCCGGCGATCGCCGGCACGAACGGACGCACCGCGCCGACGAAGCGCGCGATCACGATGCTCATGCTGCCGTGGCGGCGGAACAGCGCTTCGCCGCGATCGAGCCATTGCGGGTAGCGCGAGAACGGCCAGCGGCTGCGCAGTTGCGGCCCCCAGCGATAGCCGACCCAGTAGCTCAGCCCATCACCGATGAAGGCGCCGAACGTCGCGCACAGCAGGGCATACGGTCCGCTGACATGGCCCAGGCCGACCAGCGTGCCGACGGCGAACAGCAGCGGCAGCGCAGGCACGACGATGCCGACGATGACAAGGGCATCGCAGAAGGCAATCAGAAAGATGACAGCGCCGGCGGCGATAGGGTTTGCCGCGATCCATGCAGTCGCGCTTTCGATCCAGGCCGGTTCCATCGGCCGATTATAGGCAGCCCGGCCATGACGGCGCGATGGTCATGTTGCAGGGGGACTGCAGGCACGGTGGCAGCAGCACGGCGACGGCGGGCACGGTACGGGCGGCTCGCCTGCTCACGACCGGCCGTTTCCGTACACTGATGCGATGCCTCCACGCACCGACACCACCGACGTCGACGCCATCGAAGTCCAGGCGCTCAAGGCCGACAGTTTCGGCCGGATCGCGCTGATGCGCGGCGACGATGGCCTGTTCGTGCGACGCGACCTGCGCCACGTGCCGCTGTGGCTGCGCCTGCCGGCCTGGTGGCTGGCGCGGCGCGAAGCCAGGGGACTCGAACGCGTCGAAGGGCTGGCCGCCACGCCGCAGCTGCTGCGCTGGGACGGGCGTCGCCTCGATCGCAGTTACATGTCCGGCGCGGCGATGTACCAGCGCCCCCCGCACGGCGACCTTGCGTACTTCCGCCGCGCCCGGCGGCTGCTGCAACAGCTGCACCGTCGCGGCCTGGCCCACAACGACCTGGCCAAGGAAGCCAACTGGCTGGTGCTCGACGATGGCGCGCCGGCGATCATCGATTTCCAGCTCGCAACGCGTGGCAACGCGCGATCGCGCTGGATGCGCCTGCTGGCGCGCGAAGACCTGCGCCACCTGCTCAAGCACAAACGCACGTATTGCCCGAAATTTCTCACGCCCGTCGAGCGGCGCGTCCTCAAGCGCCACTCCTGGCTGCGCGAGGCCTGGTTCGCGACCGGCAAGCCGGTCTACCGCTTCGTAACGCGCAAGCTGCTGAAATGGGAAGACAACGAAGGGCAGGGGCCGAAACCGTAAGCCGCCCCGTGACGACCCGCAACACGACTGCCTTGGGCTTCCTGCCCTGAGCCCCGGAGGACACCGCCATGCGTACCCTGTCTGGAAAAACCATCTTCATTACCGGCGCATCGCGCGGCATCGGTCGCGCCATCGCCCTGCGCGCCGCGCGCGACGGCGCCAACGTCGTCATCGCGGCGAAATCCGCGGTTCCCAATCCGAAGCTGCCCGGCACCATCCACAGTGTCGCCGCCGAGGTCGAAGCCGCAGGCGGCAAGGCGCTTGCAGTGAAGTGCGACATCCGTGAGGAAGACGACGTCTATGCCGCGGTCGCGGCCACGGTCGACCTGTTCGGTGGCATCGACATCCTCGTCAACAATGCCAGCGCGATCTGGCTCAAGGGCACGCTCGAGACACCGATGAAGCGCTACGACCTGATGCAGCAGGTCAACGCGCGCGGCAGTTTCCTGTGCGCGCAGGCGTGCCTGCCGCACCTGCTCAAGGCGCCCGATCCGCACATCCTGGCGCTGGCGCCGCCGCTCAACCTCGATCCGAAGTGGTGGGCGCCGCACACCGCGTACACGCTGGCGAAGATGGGCATGAGTTTCGTCACGCTGGGCCTGGCCGCCGAGTTCGGCCCGCAGGGCGTCGCGGTCAATGCGCTGTGGCCGCGCACGGTGATTGCCACCGATGCGGTCAACATGATTCCCGGCGTGCGCCTGGAAATGTGCCGCAAGCCCGAAATCGTCGCCGACGCCGCACACGCGGTGCTGGTGCGGCCGTCGGACGATTTCCATGGGCACTTCCTGATCGACGACGATGTGCTGTTCGCCGCCGGCGTCACCGACTTCGCCCAGTACGCGATGAATCCCTTCTGCGAACACCTGATCCCGGACCTGTTCCTGACCGATTCGCAGTTGGCCAAAAAGCCCCGCTAGCGCCCACCGGCCATCGCCTCAACCCAGCGGGGCCGGCAAGGCGTGGCCGCAGTGCCGGCAGTACAGCGCGCCCGGATCGTGGCCTTCCAGTCCACATTCCGGGCAGCCGCGGCGGTCGTGCTGGCCGGCATCGTGGCTGGCATCGCGCAGGCTGCTGGCGAGCTCGGCCGTATAGATGCCGGTGGGCACGGCGATGATGCCGTAGCCGATCAGGATCAGCAGGGACGTGATGAAACGCCCGAGCGAGGTCTGCGGCGCGATGTCGCCGAAGCCGACGGTGGCCATCGTCACGATCGCCCAGTACATGCTGGTGGGGATGCTGACGAAGCCGTGCTCCGGGCCTTCGACGACGTACATCAGCGCGCCGAAGATCACCGCGATGGTCAGCAGCACGCACACGAACAGGAAGATCTTGCGGCGGCTGCGCGCCAGCGCGCTGATCAGGATCCCGCCTTCCTCGACGTAATGGGTCAGCTTGAGCACGCGGAACAAGCGCAGGATGCGCAGGATCCGCACCGCCAGCAGGCTCTGGCTGCCGGGCAGGATCAGCGACAGGTAGGTCGGCAGGATCGACAGCAGGTCGATCAGCCCCCACGTGCTCAGCGCGTAGCGCCATGGCCGCCGGACCACCGCCAGGCGCAGCGCGTATTCCGCGGTGAACAGCAGGGTGAATCCCCATTCCAGCGGGTACAGCCAGCCGGCATGGCGGGCGTGGATGCTGGCCACGCTGTCGCACATGATCACCAGCACGCTGGCGATGATGGCCACGATCAGCAGCAGGTCGAAATTGCGGGCCCGCGGCGTGTCGTGGCGGTAGATGATGTCGAACCAGCGCCGCCGCCAGCCGGTTTCGCTGGCCGGGTTGAGCTGGGGGTCGAACAGCAGGCGCATGGGGGGAGGACCTCCTGCGGCGATTGTGCAGGATCGCCTGCAAGGGCGATTTTCACGTGGTTGGCCGGCACCGGGGGACGCACGACGGCCGCGATAGGCGACAATGGCGACTTCCCCGCACCGCCTGACTTCGTCCCACCATGACTGCTACCAGCGCCGACCTGTTCTCGCTTTCCGAACGCTACTACCTGCCGGTGTACCGGCCCCGCCGGATCGTGCTCGATCATGGCCGCGGCGCACGCGTGTGGGATCGCGACGGTCGCGAGTACGTCGATTTCGGCGCCGGCATCGCCGTCAACGCGCTTGGCCACGCCAATCCGGTGCTGGTCGCGGCGCTGACCGAGCAGGCAGGCAAGCTCTGGCACACCAGCAACGTCTTCGTCAGCGAACCGCCGCTGCGCCTGGCCGAAGAGCTGGTCGAAGCGTCGCGCTTCGCCGAGCGGGTGTTCTTCTGCAACTCCGGCGCCGAGGCCAACGAAGCGGCGATCAAGCTCGCGCGCAAGTGGGCGACGGCGCAGGGCCGCGAACCCGATCGTCGCGTCATCCTCAGTTTCCGTGGCAGCTTCCACGGCCGCACCCTGGCCGCCGTTACCGCCACTGCGCAGCCCAAGTACCACGAGGGCTTCGAGCCGCTGCCGCCGGGTTTCCGCTACAGCGACTTCAACGATCTTGCCGCCGCCGAAGCCGCGATGTCGGCCGGCGACGTCTGCGCCGTGCTGGTCGAACCGGTGCAGGGCGAAGGCGGTGTCACGCCGGCGACGGAAGACTTCCTGCTGGGCCTGCGCGCGCTGTGCGATCGCCATGGCGCGTTGTTGATCCTCGACGAGATCCAGTGCGGCATGGGCCGGACCGGCCACCTGTTCGCCTGCCACGGCTACGGTGTCACGCCCGACGTGGTGACGCTCGCCAAGGCGCTGGGCAGCGGTTTCCCGATTGGCGCGATGCTGGTGGGCGCCAAGGCGGGCGAGTCGATGCAGTTCGGCGCGCACGGCACCACCTTCGGCGGCAACCCGCTGGCCGCGGCGGTCGCGCGTGCGGCATTGCGCGAGATTTCCTCGCCGCAGGTGCTGGCCAATGTCGAGCGGCAGTCGCTGGCGATCCGCAATGCGCTGACTGCGCTCGATGCCGAGCTGGGCCTGTTCTCAGAGATCCGTGGCTGTGGCCTGATGCTCGGTGCGCAGCTGCGCGAGGCGCATGCCGGCAAGGCCGGGCTGATCCTCGACCTGTGCGTGGAACAGGGCCTGCTGCTGCTGCAGGCAGGCCCGGACGTGCTGCGCTTCGTGCCGGCACTGAACATCAGCGACGCAGACGTGGCCGAAGGCCTGTCGCGACTGCGCGCTGCGCTGACCGCGTTCGTCAACGCCTGACCTGCACTTGATCCCCTCTCCCGCAAGGCGGGAGAGGGGTTGGGGTGAGGGCGCCCTTCAGAGCGTAGCGAACGAAGCCCGCGCAGCCTCGATCGTCCGTGCGATCTCCGCCTCACCATGCGCACTCGAAACGAAGCCGGCCTCGAACGCCGACGGCGCCAGGTACACGCCGCGTTCCAGCATCGCGTGGAAGAAACGATTGAAACGCGCGCTGTCGGACACCTTCGCATCCTCGAACGTTTCCACCGGCCCTTCGCGGAAATACAGGCCGAACATGCCCGGCGCGCGCGTCGTGTGGAAGGCGATACCGGCCTCGCGCGCCGCCGCTTCCAGTCCATCGCACAGGACGTGGGTCGTGCGCTCGAGTGCGTCGTGGAAGCCCGGCGCCTGGATCAGTTCCAGCGTCGCCAGGCCCGCGGCCATCGCCACCGGATTGCCGCTGAGCGTACCGGCCTGGTAGATCGGCCCGCTCGGCGCGACCTGTGCCATCAGTTCACGGCGGCCGCCGTAGGCGCCGACCGGCATGCCGCCGCCGATGATCTTGCCGAAGGTGGAAAGGTCGGGCGTGATGCCGTAGCGCTGCTGTGCACCGCCCAGGGCGACACGGAAACCGGTCATCACCTCGTCGAAGATCAGCAGCGCGCCGTGCTTCGTGCACAGCTCGCGCAAGTGCTGCAGGTAGCCGTCGCGCGGCAGGATGCAGTTGGCGTTGCCGACGATCGGCTCGATGATCAGGCCCGCGATCTCACCGCCGATCTCGTCGAACAGTTTCGTCGCCGCGTCGAAATCGTTGTAGGCGATGGTCATCGTCAGGTCGGCCAGCGCCGACGGCACGCCCGGCGAATTGGGCAGGCCCAGCGTCATCACGCCGCTGCCGGCCTTGACCAGGAAGCTGTCGCCATGGCCGTGGTAGCAGCCTTCGAACTTGACGATGCGGTTGCGGCCGGTGGCGCCGCGCGCGACGCGGATCGCCGACAGCGTGGCCTCGGTGCCGGAGTTGACCATGCGCACCATCTCGCAGCTCGGCACGATCGCGGTGATCGCTTCGGCCATCGTCACTTCCAGCGCGTTGGGCACGCCGAAGCTGAGGCCGTCGCGCATGGTCTTCTCGACCGCGGCCAGCACCTTGGGGTGGGCGTGGCCGGCGATCATCGGGCCCCACGAGCCGACGTAGTCGATGTAGCGGTTGCCATCGACGTCCTGCAGGTACGCACCTTCCGCGCGCTGTGCGAAGAACGGCTCGCCGCCGACCGACTTGAACGCGCGCACCGGCGAATTGACGCCGCCGGGGATCAGTTCGAGGGCGCGGGTGAACAGTTCGTGCGATTGCGAGTGATTCATGGGGGAGTCTCTTGGCTCCCTCTGCCGCTGTCGGAAGAGGGGTGGGGGGAAGGCAGTTCGAAGCAGGCCATGTAACGTCGCACCGCTGCGGCGGGATCGGCGGCATCGAACACGCCGCTGATCACCGCGAGCAGGTCGGCACCGGCCGCGACCAGGGGACGGGCATTGTCCGGGGTGATGCCACCGATGACCACCCGCGGCAGCCCCAGCGGCGCGGAGTCGCGCAACAGGTCGAGGCCTGCGCGGCGGGCGTCGGGCTTGGTCGGCGAGGGAAAGAAGGCGCCAAAGGCGACGTAGTCGGCGCCGGCCGCGGCGGCGCGGTGGGCCAGGGACAGGTCGGCATAGCAGGAGGCGCCCAGGATCGCGCCCTCGGGCAGGGTCGCGCGGGCGGCGGCGAGTTCGCCGTCGTCTTCGCCCAGGTGGGCGCCGTCGGCGCCGATCGATGCGGCCAGGCGCCAGTCGTCGTTGATGATCAGCGGCACGCCATGGTGCCGGCACAGCGGCAGCAGCTGCCGTGCCTGCTGGTCGCGCAGGGCTGGGTCGGCGGCCTTGTTGCGGTACTGCAGCCAGGCCGCGCCTGCCGCCAGCACGGTTTCCACCCGGGCCAGCAGGCGCTCGGTGTCGTTTTCGTCGGGGGTGATGGCATAGAGGCCAGTCCGCGGGACATGCCGCGAGATGGGCGGATTCATCCAGGAAGCTTCCGTGGGCGCGGGCGCAGTGGGACAATGCGCGTGCCGCAATCCGGCATTATCCGCTCAATTTCCCCCAGGTCCGATCCATCCATGTCCGAGCTTGCCGCCGCCACCACTTACCGCACCTGGATGTGCGTCGTCTGCGGCTTCATCTACGACGAGGCCCAGGGCCTGCCGGAAGAGGGCATCGCGCCGGGCACGCGCTGGGAAGACGTGCCCGATACCTGGACCTGCCCGGACTGCGGCGTGACCAAGGACGATTTCGAGATGATGGTGCTCTGAGTGGTGGTTCTCTGACCGCCTTGGCGGTCAGGTCCTTCAGGGCGTTCCCAGTCCCGGCCCGAACTTCAGTTTGGCGCCATCCTTGAGCCCCAGCTTGGCCGCTTCGCCGGCATTGAGCTCCAGTACGTAGCGCGCGGGCACGTTGCTGGGATAGGGCGGGCAGTTGTCGCCGAGCGAGCACGGCGGTGTGTCGCGGCGCTGCGAAACGAGCTTGCGGTCGTTGTCGAAATACAGGATATCCAGCGGGATCCTGGTGTTCTTCATCCAGTAGGCGAGGGGTTCCTGGCTCTCGTGGATGAACAACATGCCGTGGTCGGCGGCCATTTCCTCGCGGAACATCAGGCCGCGTGCGCGTTCGGCGTCGTCGTCGGCCACTTCCACTTCGAAGCGCTGTCCGCCCAGTTCGACCCAGGGGCTGGATCCGCCCATTGCGCAGCCAGACAGGGCCAGGCCGCAGCAGGCGACCATCAGACGGGGCAGGAACATGGTGGAGCTCCTTGTGGGCGTTGGTCCGGGGCCATGGCGGCCGTTGCGCGAGGAAACATCGTGCAGTCGTGAATGCGAGTCAAGCGGGAAGCGCTGTGTCCGCGCGGCTGTTGGTGCGGGCGCGGTCGCTGGGCTGCGTCGGCATCTGCGTCTGCGTCTGCGGAAGGGCGGTGTCCGTCGGGCCGGGGATTGCTCCGCCCCTTGGTCGGACATCCTGTCCGAATGCGGGGCGCGGGACATCCATGTCCCGCTGCGGCGCAATCCCCGGCCCGACGGACACCGCTCTGCCACTTCGCGCCACGGTCCGCGGTGACGAAAAGCCGCCATTTTCCCCTGCTCGTCATCCCCGCGTAGGCGGGGATCCAAGGACGTTGCTTGTCCGCCGGACCCGCCGAACGTGCTCGTTCGGCAAAGATGTAAAAAAACTTTAACGAACCCCTTCCAATCCCCGTTGTGCATGTGCACAATGCGCGCCCCGCCACGGTGAACTTGATCGCGGCGGGGCGCGGAAAAGACGGTGTGGTTCGAGGCGGTTGACGGTTCTCGAGCATGCTGTAAGATGCGCGGCCCGGTGGTCCTGGGGCGGTCCGAAAGGACGCTGAACGGACCTTCGGGGAGCGAAAAAAGATTTCGACACGGTGTTGACGGAATCGAAATTCGCTGTAAGATAGTCGGCTCCCTCGGGCACTTTGGTGCGGCGGGGTGAGACGGGAAAGGCGCTGAGGCCGGCCCCGAAGATCTTTGACAGTGTGCGCAGGTAACTTGTGCGGACGTCTGGCTGGTGGATGGTTGTCCATTGAGCAGATGTTCGTACCAAGCAACAACGATTCAAATGCATGCAAATGCAAGCGAGTAATTGGTGCCTGGAACGAGCTTTGCACTCAAAAAATTTGGATCTTCGGATCCATGCAATTTTAAGTGAAGAGTTTGATCCTGGCTCAGAGTGAACGCTGGCGGCAGGCCTAACACATGCAAGTCGAACGGCAGCACAGCAGTAGCAATACTGTGGGTGGCGAGTGGCGGACGGGTGAGGAATGCATCGGAATCTGCCTATTTGTGGGGGATAACGTAGGGAAACTTACGCTAATACCGCATACGTCCTACGGGAGAAAGTGGGGGACCTTCGGGCCTCACGCAGATAGATGAGCCGATGCCGGATTAGCTAGTTGGCGGGGTAAAGGCCCACCAAGGCGACGATCCGTAGCTGGTCTGAGAGGATGATCAGCCACACTGGAACTGAGACACGGTCCAGACTCCTACGGGAGGCAGCAGTGGGGAATATTGGACAATGGGCGCAAGCCTGATCCAGCCATGCCGCGTGTGTGAAGAAGGCCTTCGGGTTGTAAAGCACTTTTGTCCGGAAAGAAAAGCTTCGGGTTAATAACCCGGAGTTATGACGGTACCGGAAGAATAAGCACCGGCTAACTTCGTGCCAGCAGCCGCGGTAATACGAAGGGTGCAAGCGTTACTCGGAATTACTGGGCGTAAAGCGTGCGTAGGTGGTTTGTTAAGTCTGATGTGAAAGCCCTGGGCTCAACCTGGGAACTGCATTGGAAACTGGCTGACTAGAGTGCGGTAGAGGGGTGTGGAATTCCCGGTGTAGCAGTGAAATGCGTAGATATCGGGAGGAACATCTGTGGCGAAGGCGACACCCTGGACCAGCACTGACACTGAGGCACGAAAGCGTGGGGAGCAAACAGGATTAGATACCCTGGTAGTCCACGCCCTAAACGATGCGAACTGGATGTTGGGGGCAACTTGGCCCTCAGTATCGAAGCTAACGCGTTAAGTTCGCCGCCTGGGAAGTACGGTCGCAAGACTGAAACTCAAAGGAATTGACGGGGGCCCGCACAAGCGGTGGAGTATGTGGTTTAATTCGATGCAACGCGAAGAACCTTACCTGGCCTTGACATGCACGGAACTTTCCAGAGATGGATTGGTGCCTTCGGGAACCGTGACACAGGTGCTGCATGGCTGTCGTCAGCTCGTGTCGTGAGATGTTGGGTTAAGTCCCGCAACGAGCGCAACCCTTGTCCTTAGTTGCCAGCACGTAATGGTGGGAACTCTAAGGAGACCGCCGGTGACAAACCGGAGGAAGGTGGGGATGACGTCAAGTCATCATGGCCCTTACGGCCAGGGCTACACACGTACTACAATGGTAGGGACAGAGGGCTGCAAACCCGCGAGGGCGAGCCAATCCCAGAAACCCTATCTCAGTCCGGATTGGAGTCTGCAACTCGACTCCATGAAGTCGGAATCGCTAGTAATCGCAGATCAGCATTGCTGCGGTGAATACGTTCCCGGGCCTTGTACACACCGCCCGTCACACCATGGGAGTTTGTTGCACCAGAAGCAGGTAGCTTAACCTTCGGGAGGGCGCTTGCCACGGTGTGGCCGATGACTGGGGTGAAGTCGTAACAAGGTAGCCGTATCGGAAGGTGCGGCTGGATCACCTCCTTTAGAGACTAAAGACAGCAAATTGCTGGTCGGACGTCCGCACAAGTAACCTGCATTCAGAGTTCCGGGTCGCCCATAGGGGTGGCTGCGGGAGCGTCCCCGGATCCCTCCAGGGAATTCGATGGGGCTTTAGCTCAGCTGGGAGAGCACCTGCTTTGCAAGCAGGGGGTCGTCGGTTCGATCCCGACAAGCTCCACCACCTTGGGCGAAGACCCTTGCCTGGCGATTATGCCGGCGGGAAACACTTTGGGTCTGTAGCTCAGGTGGTTAGAGCGCACCCCTGATAAGGGTGAGGCCGGTGGTTCGAGTCCTCCCAGACCCACCACCGCTAAAGTGGTTCCAGCGAACGAAACTCTGATTGCGCACACATCAAATATTGAAGCAGCTGGGCGTTGAGGCCCATTTGCGTTCTTTGAAAATTGGGAATTGTAGCGAGCGTTTTGAGACGAATTGTGTCCATGACGTGTCGTGAGGCTAAGGCGAGTGTCTTCGGACACTTTATTAATTGAGTCGTTATATTCCAGACCGGGCTTTGTACCCCTGGTCCGAATGTAGCTCCAAGGCAACTTGGGGTTATATGGTCAAGCGAATAAGCGCACACGGTGGATGCCTTGGCGGTCAGAGGCGATGAAGGACGTGGCAGCCTGCGAAAAGTGCGGGGGAGCTGGCAACAAGCATTGATCCCGCAATGTCCGAATGGGGAAACCCACCTCGCAAGAGGTATTGCATGGTGAATAAATAGCCATGCAAGGCAAACCCGGAGAACTGAAATATCTAAGTACCCGGAGGAAAAGAAATCAACCGAGATTCCCTGAGTAGTGACGAGCGAACGGGGACCAGCCCTTAAGTTGATTGAGTTCTAGCAAAACAACCTGGAAAGGTTGGCCATAGACGGTGACAGCCCGGTATGCGAAAGAGCTCTTCCAATGAAATCGAGTAAGGCGGGGCACGAGAAACCCTGTCTGAACATGGGGGGACCATCCTCCAAGGCTAAATACTCCTGACCGACCGATAGTGAACCAGTACCGTGAGGGAAAGGCGAAAAGAACCCTGGTGAAGGGAGTGAAATAGACCCTGAAACCGTGTGCGTACAAGCAGTCGGAGCCCGCAAGGGTGACGGCGTACCTTTTGTATAATGGGTCAGCGACTTACTGTTCGTGGCGAGCTTAACCGTATAGGGGAGGCGAAGGGAAACCGAGTCTGATAAGGGCGCATAGTCGCGGGCAGTAGACCCGAAACCGGGTGATCTAGTCATGCCCAGGGTGAAGGTTGAGTAACATCAACTGGAGGCCCGAACCCACTCCCGTTGCAAAGGTAGGGGATGAGGTGTGATTAGGAGTGAAAAGCTAATCGAACCCGGAGATAGCTGGTTCTCCTCGAAAGCTATTTAGGTAGCGCCTCCTATGAATCTTCCTGGGGGTAGAGCACTGTTATGGCTAGGGGGTCATTGCGACTTACCAAACCATGGCAAACTCCGAATACCAGGACAGAATGTAGGGGAGACACACGGCGGGTGCTAACGTCCGTCGTGAAAAGGGAAACAACCCAGACCCACAGCTAAGGTCCCAAATTCATCGCTAAGTGGAAAACGATGTGGAAAGGCACAGACAGCCAGGAGGTTGGCTTAGAAGCAGCCACCCTTTAAAGAAAGCGTAATAGCTCACTGGTCGAGTCGGTCTGCGCGGAAGATTTAACGGGGCTAAGCGATGAACCGAAGCTTGGGGTGCATAACTTTGGTTATGCGCGGTAGAGGAGCGTTCCGTAAGCCGTTGAAGGTGGATTGAGAAGTCTGCTGGAGGTATCGGAAGTGCGAATGCTGACATGAGTAACGATAATGCGGGTGAAAAGCCCGCACGCCGAAAGCCCAAGGTTTCCTTGCGCAACGTTAATCGACGCAGGGTGAGTCGGCCCCTAAGGCGAGGCAGAAATGCGTAGTCGATGGGAAGCTGGTTAATATTCCAGCACCTCGCGTAAGTGCGATGGAGGGACGGAGAAGGTTAGGTTGGCCGGGCGTTGGTTGTCCCGGTGAGAGAGTTGAGGCGGTTCCCTTTGGCAAATCCGGGGGAGCAACGTTGAGACTAAGGACCAGCCCATCAGGGCGAAGCAACCGATATCACGCTTCCAGGAAAAGCTCCTAAGCTTCAGCTTACGCAGACCGTACCGTAAACCGACACAGGTGGGCAGGATGAGAATTCTAAGGCGCTTGAGAGAACTCGGGTGAAGGAACTAGGCAAAATAGCACCGTAACTTCGGGAGAAGGTGCGCCCTTTCTGGTGAATAGCTGGGAGGGGCCGCAGTGACCAGGCCGCTGCGACTGTTTATCAAAAACACAGCACTCTGCAAACACGAAAGTGGACGTATAGGGTGTGACGCCTGCCCGGTGCCGGAAGGTTAATTGATGGGGTCAGCCGCAAGGCGAAGCTCTTGATCGAAGCCCCGGTAAACGGCGGCCGTAACTATAACGGTCCTAAGGTAGCGAAATTCCTTGTCGGGTAAGTTCCGACCTGCACGAATGGCGTAACGACAGCGGCGCTGTCTCCACCCGAGACTCAGTGAAATTGAAATCGCTGTGAAGATGCAGCGTTCCCGCGGCAAGACGGAAAGACCCCGTGAACCTTTACTATAGCTTTACACTGAACGTTGAGTTCTTCTGTGTAGGATAGGTGGGAGGCTATGAAACCGAGGCGCTAGCTTCGGCGGAGCCAACCTTGAAATACCACCCTGAAGTGCTTGACGTTCTAACCTAGGTCCGTAATCCGGATCGGGGACCGTGTATGGTGGGTAGTTTGACTGGGGCGGTCTCCTCCCAAAGTGTAACGGAGGAGCACGAAGGTACGCTCAGCGCGGTCGGACATCGCGCACTGTGTGCAAAGGCATAAGCGTGCTTGACTGCAAGATCGACGGATCAAGCAGGTACGAAAGTAGGTCTTAGTGATCCGGTGGTTCTGTATGGAAGGGCCATCGCTCAACGGATAAAAGGTACTCCGGGGATAACAGGCTGATACCGCCCAAGAGTTCATATCGACGGCGGTGTTTGGCACCTCGATGTCGGCTCATCACATCCTGGGGCTGTAGTCGGTCCCAAGGGTATGGCTGTTCGCCATTTAAAGTGGTACGCGAGCTGGGTTCAGAACGTCGTGAGACAGTTCGGTCCCTATCTGTCGTGGGCGTTGGAGATTTGAGAGGGGCTGCTCCTAGTACGAGAGGACCGGAGTGGACGAACCTCTGGTGTTCCGGTTGTCACGCCAGTGGCACTGCCGGGTAGCTATGTTCGGAAGCGATAACCGCTGAAAGCATCTAAGCGGGAAGCGCGCCTCAAGATGAGATCTCCCGGGACTTCAAGTCCCCTAAAGGAACCATCAAGACCAGGTGGTTGATAGGCAGGGTGTGTAAGTGCAGCAATGCATTGAGCTAACCTGTACTAATGATCCGTGTGGCTTGACCATATAACCTCAAGTTGCTTTGGCTTCCGACGCGTCGGACACCATTCGCCAAAAACTTGCTACAATTCCCAACCCATTCGCCGACACGGAATACATCCCGTGAAAGCAACCAAACGAGAGCGTGTGCGCGACTCAGTACACCGAGATCCGCGACCCTCCACCCTCTCCCTGGTGATAATAGCTGTGTGGTCCCACCCGATCCCATTCCGAACTCGGAAGTGAAACGCACATGCGCCGATGGTAGTGTGGCTTAAGCCATGCAAGAGTAGGTCATCGCCAGGGGCTTTACCCTAAAACCCCCAGCCGAAAGGTTGGGGGTTTTTCTTTGCGCGTTTGGAAAGTTAATGGTGTGGCCCGGCGTGAAGTTAATCACTGCGCTGCGGGGGATTATCTGGCGCGCGGTGCGGGACGCTAGGACCTCAACCCCAGCCGACGCGCCGACCGGGCAAGATTCGCCCGGTCCAGCCCCAGCGATCGTGCCGCGGCGGCCCAGTTGTTGCCATGCCGATCGAGGGCCTCCTGGATCAACCGCCGCTCCACCGCCGCCAGCGTGTCGCGCAGGCTTTCACCGGGCGGCTGACTGACAGGCTCCGGCGGCGGCTCGTCGATCTGCCGGCGCTCGCCGGGGAGATCCAGATCGCCGGGTTCCAGGCTGAGGATGCGCGGACGGGTGGGGCGGGAAGCCAACGCGCGCAGTGAGCTTCGTGCAATCAGGTGCTCCAGCTCGCGGACGTTTCCTGGCCATGGATAGGCCACCAGCGCAGTCTGCGCATCGGCGGAAAGGCGCAGGGCAGAGAGGCCGAGACGTCGACGATTCTCTTCAAGGAAGTACCCGCTGATCAGCAGGATGTCGTGGCCGCGCTCACGCAGCGGCGGTACCTGCAGCGGATAAACGCTGATGCGGTGGTAGAAGTCGGCGCGGAAACGTCCGTCGCGTACTTCCTGGGCGAGATCGCGATTGCTGGCGGCGATGATCCGGACATCGACATGATGCTCGCGGTCGGAACCGACGCGCTGCAGTTGCCCGCTCTGCATCACCCGCAGCAGTTTCGCCTGCACGCTGAGCGGAAGTTCGCCGACTTCGTCCAGGAACAGCGTTCCCTGGTCCGCCAGTTCGAACTTGCCGCGACGGTCGCCGGTCGCGCCGGAAAACGCGCCGCGGACATGACCAAACAGTTCGCTCTCCACCAAGGACTCGGGAAGAGCGGCGCAGTTGATGGAGATCATCGGCTTGCCGGCACGGGACGAAGCGGCGTGCAGTGCCTTGGCAACCAGCTCCTTGCCCACGCCGGTTTCGCCCTTGATCAGCACGGTCAGCTCGCTGCCCCCGACCGCCCCCAACTCGGCCTGCATGCGTTTGAACGCAGGGCTGCGTCCAAGCAGCGAGCGCGCAGTCGTGTCATCGGCGGCAACCCGATAGCTCTCGGCATTGAACTGCGCACGCTCGGCGTCCTGCGCCAGTTGCCGCATGCGTTCCGCCGCGCTTACCGCGGCCGAGGCAACGCTGGAGAATGCCCGCAACAGCTGCACGTCCTGATCGCTGAAGCGCCCCGCATCGAGTGCGTCGATCGTCAGCAATCCCCAGGGCCTGGCGGCCACCGTGAGCGTGCAACCCATGCAGTCATGGACGTGCAATCGCGTGTCGTGGCCAAGGACCAGCCCGTCGTACGGATCCGGCAGCTGGCTGTTGGCGGGAAAGCGAGTGGGGTCAGGATTGGCCAGCAATGCCGCCAGCCTCGGATGCTCGGATACGTGGAACCTGCGGCCCAGGGTGTCCTCGCTGAGTCCATCGACCGCCATCGGCACGAGGGTCTCGCCCACCAGCTTGAGCAGTGCGCTGGCGTCGCTTCCGAACAGCCTACGCACCGAAGCCAGCAAACGGCCATAGCGCTCGTGTTCGGGCATGTCGCGCGACAGGTCGTCGACCACGGGAAGTACGGTCTCGAGCAGGTCCGCTGCTGTCAATTCGACACTCATCGCAGTCGATTGTACCGCCACCGGTCGTTGTCGATTCGACCGGGTGTGGCACCAAGGTGTTGATCTGCAAGAAACGGATGCATGGCACGGACCTTGATAGGTATCAGGTATCCCTACAACCGGATCCACCGCGCATGCTGACCCCCGAACACCGTCAGATCATCAAGTCCACCGTGCCCCTCCTGGAAAGCGGGGGCGAGGCGTTGACCCGTCACTTCTACGAGATCCTGCTCGGTGAGAATCCGCAGCTGCGTCCCTTCTTCAACCAGGCAAACCAGCACAGCGGCGACCAGCCGCGGGCGTTGGCCAGTGGCGTGCTGATGTATGCGAGACACATCGACCAGCTCGATCAGCTGGCCGAACTGGTCACGCTGATCGGCAACAAGCATGTCTCGCTGCAGATCCAGGCCGAACACTATCCGATCGTGGGTGCGTGCCTGCTGCGCGCGATCCGCGAAGTGCTGGGGCCGGAGGTCGCAACCGATGCGGTCGTCGATGCCTGGGCGGCGGCGTACCAGCAACTGGCCGGGATACTGATCGACACCGAAGCCGGTCTCTACCAGGCGACCGCGGACCGGGCCGGTGGCTGGCGCGGTGCACGCAGGTTCACCGTCGTCGACAAGGTGGTCGAAAGCGACGAGATCACGTCGTTCTACTTCGCGGCGAGCGACGGTGGCGCGATCCTCGCGCACTCACCGGGGCAGTTCATCGGCCTGCGCCTGGACGTCGATGGCACCGACCAGCGGCGAAACTACTCGCTCTCGGCCGCGGCGAACGACAGTCATTACCGGATCAGCGTGAAGCGCGTGGCCGGTGGCGCGGTCTCCAGCCACCTGCATGAGCAGGTGCAGGTAGGCGACGAAGTCGATCTGTTTCCGCCGTCTGGCCACTTCGTGCTCAAGCCTGCGGAGAAGCCGCTGGTGCTGATCAGCGGCGGCGTCGGCATCACCCCGACACTGGCCATGCTGCAGGCGGCCTTGCCGAGTGGGCGGCCGATCCATTTCATCCATGCCGCGCGCAATTCGGGCGTGCATGCATTCCGCGACTGGACCGACACGCTGGCGCTGGATCATCCGCAGCTCAAGCGCTTCTACTGCTACGAAGAGGCCGGCGCCGATCCGGTCGATGCCGTTGGATACATCGACCACGCGTTGCTTGAGCGGTGGATGCCGGCGACGCGCGACGTCGATGTGTACTTCCTCGGGCCCAAGCCGTTCATGCGCGCAATCAAGGGTCACCTGAAGGCGATGGGCGTGCCCGAACGGCAATGCCACTACGAGTTCTTCGGACCGGCAACCGCGCTGGACTGAGTGCGCGACGAAGCAGGCGTCCGGGCCGACTGGACCGGACGCTGCAGCAAACGGCTTACAGCAGCGTCGGCGGCTCGCCGCCGATGATCACCACGTCGGCGGGGCGGCGGGCGAACAGGCCGACCGCAACCACGCCCGGAATCTGGTTGATCGCCTGCTCCAGGCCGACCGGGTCGACGATCGACAGACCGTGGATGTCGAGGATCACGTTGCCGTTGTCGGTGACCACGCCATTGCCGGCGGCGTCCTGGCGCCATACCGGCTGGCCGCGCGTCATCGCCTGGATCTGGCGGGCCACCAGGCTGCGTGCCATCGGGATCACCTCGACCGGCAGCGGGAACTTGCCGAGCACATCGACGCGCTTGCTGGGGTCGACGATGCAGACGAACTTCTGGCTGGCCTCGGCGATGATCTTCTCGCGCGTCAACGCCGCGCCACCGCCCTTGATCAGGCGCTTGTGCGGATCGCATTCGTCGGCGCCGTCGACGTAGAGCGACAGCGGGCCGGTGGCGTTGAGGTCGAGCACTTCGATGCCATGCGCGCGCAGCCGCTGCGTGCTCTGGTCCGAGCTCGACACGGCGCCCTTGATGCGATCCTGGATACGCGCCAGTGCATCGATGAAGTAGGCGACCGTGGAACCGGTGCCGACGCCGACGATCATGCCGTCCTCGACGTACTCGATGGCTTTTTCGCCGGCCAGGCGCTTGGCTTCGCTCATGGTTTCAACTCGTTGGGGCAGGGATTTCGTTTCGTCGCCAGCGGCAACGCACTCACTCCAGCGACAGCAGGTACTTCCACTGCGCCGCCTGGACGGGGAACACCGACAGCCGGTTGCCTCGCCGCACCAGCGCGAAATCCTCGCCCAGCCTGGCGGCGTGCTGCTTGATCTCGTCGAGGGAAATCGTGCGCTTGAGCTTGCGATCGAAGGCAACGTCGACCAGGAACCAGCGTGGCTCCTCGCGCGTGCTCTTGGGATCGAAGTAGTCCGACTTCGGGTTGAACTGGGTTTCGTCGGGATAGGCCTTGCTCGCCACGGTGGCGGTGCCGACGATCCCGGGAACCTCGGTGTTGGAGTGGTAGAACAGCACGCCGTCGCCGACCTGCATGCCGTCGCGCATGAAGTTGCGTGCCTGGTAGTTGCGCACGCCGTTCCAGGGCTCGGTGCCGACACGCTCGAGGTCGTCGATCGAGAACGCGTCCGGTTCGGACTTCATCAGCCAGTAGCGGCGGCGTGCGGTCATGCGGTGGCCCTGCTGCTGCAATCCATGGTCTTCGATTCGGTGCAGACCGCATCCAGTGCGACGTCCCAGTCGGCGCGGTCGAGCGTTTCGACCTGCTGCGTGTCGAATGCCGCGCCGACCAGCCACGGCGGGGCCGGGCGCTGGTGGCGGAATTCGAAGCTGCGATCGTACCAGCCGCCACCCATGCCGAGCCGGTGGCCGCGTGCGTCGAAGCCCACCAGCGGCGCCACGACCAGGCTCATCTGTTCCGGCTCGAGCAGCGAGCTCGGCGCGATGTCGGGCTCGGGGATGCCGTGGCGATTGCTCACCAGCGGGTCGCCGGGGCGCCAGGGCGCGAAGCGCAGTCGGCCGTCCTCGTGCAGCACCGGCAGGCAGTACACGCATTCGCGGGGAAGGCGCAATTGCCAGACGTGCAGGGCGATTTCGCCGTCGGTGGCCCAATAGCCGCAGACATAGCCCGATGCGGGCGCGAATGGCAGTGCGAGCAGCTGCATGGACAGCCGTTCGGCAGCGGCAATGCGCTCGCCGGCACCCAGGGCACGGCGGCGGTCGCGGAGTTCGCGGCGCAGCGCCGCGCGGTCAGCCGTCATGCGGCACTCGATCCTTTGCTGCGGCTGACAATCGCCGGCCGGGTGGGGACAGGGTAAAAAAGATCGGGCGCGAAGTCGCGCCCGGTCCTGGGGTTCGGTCGGTGCCATGGCCGCGGGGCCAGGCACCAACGCCGTTGAATGAGTAGTCCTCCGCCGATGGCGATGCTTGCGAAACGACCTTGAACCCGGGGTTCAAGTGGGGACGCTTGGATGCCTTCGGGCTTCCCGCTACGAGGCGGACCTGCACTCCGGGCCTCCGCCGCGCCCCCGGTGTCGTCATAAGGGACAAGGCGAATGTTTGCGCACGCTGTCGCGTACAGCAGAGGACGTTCGCGAAGTATAGCGCGCGGTCTGTGAAGTGAGTGCCCGCTCGTCGGCACCAGGGTGGAACGGTTCAGTGCACGCGTGCGCCTGATGCGCGCGGCGGCGCCAGCGCCTGGACACAAGCGCCGGCGATGTGCCGGATCAGCGCGCCGGCAAGTCGAACAGGTCGTCGAGACGGCGGTGCAGGTCGGTCAGCGTGCGCGAAAATTCGCGGTCGCGGCTCGATTGCTCGTTGCGCATCTGCTGCAGGTCGTGGGCGAGATTGAGCGCGGCCAGCACGGCGACGCGATCGAGCGCGGCCATGCGGTTGTTGCCGCGGATCTCGCGCATCTTGGCGTCGAGCAGCTTGGCTGCCGACAGCAGGCTGTCGCGCTCGTCCGGCTCGCAGCCGACCGTGTACTCGCGATCCAGCAGGCGGATGCTGACCGGTTCATTGGTGCTGCTCATCGTGCGACGCCCTCCACGACGAGTGCCGTCGGTCCGTTGCCCGATCCATTGCGCATCAGGTCAGGACTCACGTGTGCTGCTCCAGGGACTTCAATCGCGCGATCATCGCCTCGACACGGGCGCGTGCCTGTTCGTTCTTGGCCAGCAGTGCCGAACGTTCGCCCGACAGTTGTTCCTGCTGCTGGCGCAGGCTGCGGTTCTCCTCGCTCAGCCGGCGCGAGCGCTCGGCAAGCTGCTCGACCCGGTCGGCGAGCGACTTGAGCTGGGCGAGTAGTTCGGCTTGGTCCATGCCGCGCACGATAGCAGGGCGGGGAGACCGGTCAAGGGCGACGGTCGGCGACCCGGGCCCCGGTTCACACCGGCGTGGCCAGGGCGGCCAGTGGCCGCCTTCGCGGGGTCAGTGATGAATCGGCCCGGACAGCCCCGGTCAGCCCGGCGAGCCGACCTTGTCGGCGGGGCCACTGCCCGCAGCGCCACTGCCCGCTGCGCCACTGCCCGCCGTGGTGTTTCCGGCCGGAACCGACTGCGGCGTCCAGTTGCGGATAAAGGCCAGGCAGTCCGCCGCCTCCAGCGGTCTGGCCAGCCAGTAGCCCTGGATCTCGTCGCATCCGCGTCCGCGCAGGAACTGCATCTGCGCTTCGGTCTCCACGCCTTCGGCGATCACGGTCAGGCCCAGCGAATGCGCCATGGCGATGACCGTCGTGGTGATCGCCTCGTCGTCGGCGTCGCGGGTGAGGTCGCCGATGAATTCCTTGTCGATCTTGAGCGTGTTGATCGGCAGGCGCTTGAGGTAGGCCAGCGACGAGTAGCCGGTGCCGAAGTCGTCGATCGCCAGGCCGACGCCGAGCGAACGCAGCGCGTCGAGCGTGGCCGAGGTCTGCCCGGCGTTGGCCATGATCACGCTCTCGGTGAGTTCCAGCTGCAGCATCTCCGGCGGCACGCCGCTCTCGACCAGTGCGCGCGCGACCTGCTTGGGCAGGTTGCCGCGCAACAACTGCAGCGACGACACGTTGACCGCCATCGTCAGCTGGTCCAGGCCGTTGTGGCGCCAGCGCTTGAGCACGCCGCAGGCTTCGCGCAGCGCCCATTCGCCGATGTCGAGGATCAGGCCGCTTTCCTCTGCCAGCGGAATGAACTGCGCCGGCGAGATGTCGCCCAGTTCGAAGCTGCGCCAGCGCAGCAGTGCTTCCACGCCGGTGATGCGGGACTGATCCAGCGACAGCTTGGGCTGGAACACCAGGCGCAGTTCGTTGCGATCGAGCACGCCGCGCAATGCTGCGGAGATGGTCGCACGGCCGCGGATCTCCACGTCCATCGCCTCGGTGTAGCGCATGAAGGTGCGGCGGCCGGCGGCCTTGGCCTGGTACATCGCCGTATCGGCATGCTTGAGCAGGTCGGTCGGCACCAGGGCGTGGTCGGGATACAGGCTGATGCCGATCGACGGCGAGATCACCACGTCGTGGCGCTGGTCGATGTCGAGCGGCGTTTCGAAAGCGACCAGCACGTCGCGCGCGACCTGCTCGGCCTGCTCGACGTGCTCGAGGTTCTCCAACAGCACCGTGAACTCGTCGCCGCCGAGGCGGGCGACGGTGTGCTGCGGCCCCACTGCCTGCTGCAGGCGGATGGCCGCCGCGCGCAGGATGCGGTCGCCGGCGGCATGGCCGAGCGAATCGTTGATGTCCTTGAAGCGGTCCAGGTCGAGGAACAGCATCGCGATGCGGCTGCCGTGGCGGCGCGCACGCACGATCGCCCGCGACAGCCGCTCCGACAGCAGCGCACGGTTGGGCAGGCTGGTCAGCGTGTCGTAGTTGGCCAGGTAGCGCAGTTCCTGCTCGGCGCGCTTCTGGTCGGTGATGTCGCCGAGCACGGCGACGTAATGACCATGCTGGCCGCTGGAGTCGAGCACTTCGCTGCCCTGGAACCAGCACAGGAATTCATCGCCGTTCTTGCGCTGCTGCCAGATCTCGCCCGACCAGCGCCCGTTGCGACGAAGTTCGCTGCGCACGTGCTGGTAGAACGCCGGGTCGTGCTGGTCGCTGTCGAGCAGGCGGGTCGGGCGCCCGATCACTTCCGAATCGGCATACCCGGTCATGCGGGTGAAGGCGGGATTGACCGAGACGAACTGGAACTCGCGGTCGAACACGGCGACCGCCTCGATCATGCTGTTGAGCACCTGGCCGGCGATCAGGCGATCGCGCTCGGCGCTGCGGTTGGCGGTGATGTCGCGTGCCGTGCCGGCCACGCGCAGGGCGCGACCGTTGGCGGCGCGTTCGACGACGCGGCCGCGGGCGCGCATCCACACCCACTTGTTGTCCTCGCGCACGCGATGTTCGGACAGGAACAGCGCGGCGTCGCCGCGCAGGTGGCGCTTGAGCTGTTCGACTGCCTGCGGCTGGTCTTCGGGATGGATCTGCAGGTTGGAGTCGACCAGCGTCTGCACGCCCAGCTCCGGCGTCAGCCCGGCCTGGTCGTCGGCGCGCGTGCGGCGCAGCACGCGGCTGTCCAGGTCGTAATCCCAGAACTGCTCGCCCGAGGCCCACAGCGCCAGTTTCAGGCGCTCGTCGCGTTCGCGGATCTGGGCGAAGTAGCCACGCTCGCGGCGACGATCGCGGTGGCGACGCCAGGCCAGCACCAGCGCCAGCGCCAGTGCGGCCAGCACCGCGCCGGCGATCACCAGCGGGTGGCGCCACAGCGGCGGCGCGATGCGCACCGGAATCTCCAGCGTCTGCTCGTTCCACACGCCGTCGCGGTTGGTGGCCTGGGCGAGGAAGGTGTAGCTGCCTGCCGGCAGTCGGGTATAGGTGATGTCCTGCTGGTTGCCGTTGTCGATCCAGTCCTTGTCGAAACCGTCCATGCGGTAGCGATAGCGGATGCCGGCCGCCGGTGCGAAATCGAGGGAACCGATGCGAAGGCGCAGCAGGCCGGCCGCATCGGGCAGCTCGAGCCGCGTCGGCTGCCACAGTGCGCGCGGCTCGGCGGTCGCCTCGCTGCCAACCCACGCGCCGAGCAGCTTGAGCGGCGCGCTGTAGTGCGAGTCGACGATGCGCGCGGGATCGAACAGGTTCAGGCCGCGGACACCACCAAAGACGATCTGGCCGTCGCTCAGTTGCGCCATCGAGCCGCCGTGGAATTCCAGGTCCTGCAGGCCGTCGGCGAGGCCGTAGCTGCGCGTCCGCTCGCTGCCTATGTCGAAGCTGACGATGCCGGCCTGCGTGCTCAGCCACAGCCGTCCGGCCGGGCCTTCGGCGATCGCGAACACGACCGGCACCATGGAACTGTTGAGCGTTCCCGTCAGCGGGTGGGCGAAGCTGACACTGCCGTCGGCGGCTTCGACCACGCGGCTCAGACCGGCGTGCGTGCCGACCCAGAGCGTGCCGTCGTGCGCCAGGTGCAGCGCACGCACACGGTTGCCGGGCAGGCTGGCGGCGTTGTCGCCGGCGTGGCGAAAATGGCGCACGCGGCCGGTGGCGGGATCGAGCACGTCGAGGCCGTCGCCGGTGCCGATCCAGACATGGCCGTGGCGGTCTTCGGCGATGGCGTGCACGACCGGATAGCTCAGGCCGTTGGCGTCGTTCTCGCGGTACGGGTAGTGGGTGAGCTTGCCGCCATCGGGAATGTAATGGAACGCGCCATTGCCATGGCTGCCGATCCACAGCGAGCCATCGCGCGCCACTGCCAGCGAGCGCATCGCTTGCCGCTCCAGGCCCGGAATCGGCAGATGGCGTGCCTGTCGGCGTTGCGGGTCGAGCAAGAACAGGCCGACGTCGGTGGCCACCCACAGCTCGCCCTGTGCGGCGGGCGCAAATGCGGTCACGCGCGGCGGTGTCGCCGCGTCGCCAAGCAGTGCCGTGAGATCTTCGAAGCGGTCTTGCGCAAGCGCGTAGCGCAGCAGGCGGGTGTTGTCGGTGCCGAGCCAGAGCGCGCCGTCCTGGGCCTGCGCGATGGTGCGGATGCTGTCGGCGGCGGCGGGACTGCGCGAGCGCGCGCGTTCGAGATTGAACACGTAACGGAAGCGCGTGCCGCGCGGGTCGGCGACCGCGACGCCGCGGAACTGGCCACCCACCCACAGCATTCCGCCGCGGTCGACCAGCATCGCGTTGACTGCATCGTCGGGAAGACTGGCCTCTATGCCGGGCTCCTCGTGCACTTCTTCCGTGCTGCCCGTGGCCGGGTCGAAGCGGCGCAGGCCGTAACCGTAGACCGACAGCCAGAGCCGATGGTCAGGCGCCTGCACGATGGCGCGGACAGGCGTCGGGTCGGCCGTCTGCGCGGCCGCCTGCGGCCAGGCGCGCACCAGTTCGCGGCCATTGCTGTGCAAGCGGTACAGGCCGTCGTTGCGGCCGACCCACAACTGGCCGGCCTGGTCCTGCTGCAGCGACAGCACCGCATCCTGGGGGCCGATGCGCTGCACCGTTCCGGCCGGGTCGATGCGATGCAGTCCGGTCGGGCCGCCGTACCAGGCCATGCCGTCGCGGGTCGCCAGCAACGTCTGCCGGCCTGTGGCAGCAGCCGACAGCGATTCCAGCGACAGCACCGTCTGGCGCGTGCCGCTCTCGGGATTCAGTCGCTCCAGTCCCGCCGCAGTGCCGACCCAGAGGTGGCCGCGGTAGGGCAGCACCGCCACGACCTGGCGATGGGGGTGGCTGGGCGCCGAGGCGGCATAGCGACGGATCTTGCCGTTGCCCAGGTCGAGCCGGCTGACGTATTCGGAATAGGTGCCTACCCACAGCGCCCGGCCGCCGTCGAGGGAAATCGCGGTGATGTTGCTGTCGGGCAGGCTGTCGGGATCGCGCGGGTTATGCCGGTAGGGCAGGTAGCGCTGGCCGTCGTAACGGTGCAGGCCGCCCTGGGTGGCGACCCAGACGAACCCCTGCGGGTCCTGGGCCATGGCCGTCACCGTGTTCTGGGTGAGGCCCCGCTCGCTGCCCAGGCGCGAGAAGTAGAAGTCGCGGGTTGCCGCCGCGGCCGGCGCGGTCGCCAATGCCAACGCCAGTACCGGTCCGGCGAGACGGACGAGCCAGACGATCCGGCTGGGGAAGCAGGCTTGGGAGGGCGGACGCACGGACACCCACGGGTTGAGTACTGCAGCGCGCAGTGTAGGCAAGCGTTCAGCCTGGCAACAAGACGCGCCTGCATTGATACACTGCCTTGACTCCCCCGAGCCCTGTCCCGTGTCCGAAATTGAACTGCCCGATCTGACCGCCATCGAGGCCGAGAGCCGCACGCTGGCCCTTGCTGCTTCGCCCTTTGAGCTCCACGGCGGCCTGTGCGGCTGGCTTGCCGGTGGCGGCGCGGCGGTTCGCGAATGGCCGGCCAGGGTGCTCGCCGACGATGCCCTGCCGACGCCTGCCGAAGGCGGCGCACTGGACGAACTGCGCGAAGCCAGTGCCGCGCAGCTCGCCGACAGGAGCTTCGACTTCGCCCTGCTGCTGCCCGCCGCGGACACCTCGCTGGCCGAGCGCAGTGGTGCCCTGTTCGAGTGGTGCCGCGGTTTCCTCGGCGGCTTCGGCCTGGCCGGTGGCGGCAAGACCAAGCTGTCGGACGAAGGCCAGGAGGCGCTGGCCGACCTGGGCAAGCTCGCCTCGGCGCAGCCGCAAAGCGACGGCGACGAGGAAGACGAGATCGCGCTGGTCGAGATCGAAGAGTTCGTCCGCGTCGCGGTGCTGCTGTTGCACGGCGACTGTGTGCTGGCTGCCCAGCACCGCCAGCGGTTGAACTGAGAGCGCTCGAACTGACCGTCCCGTCCATGTGTCCGGGACGCGCTTTGTCCGCAGGCGCAGGCGCACCCAGTCAACGGAACTCCATGCCCAAGCCCATCACCATTCCCGCCAAGGCCTACGCCCGTCGCCGCAAGCAGCTCATGCGCATGGCAGGCGACGACGCGATCCTGGTACTGCCGGCGGCACTCGAACGCATTCGCAGCCGCGACACGCATTACCCGTATCGCCAGGACTCGGATCTGCTCTACCTCACCGGTTTTCCGGAGCCCGAGGCAGTGCTGGTGCTGGTGCCCGGCCGCAAGCACGGCGAGGTGCTGCTGTTCTGCCGGGAGCGCGATCCCGAGCGCGAAGGCTGGGACGGTCCGCGCTTCGGTCCTGAAGGCGCGGTCGAGGCATTCGGCCTGGACGATGCCTATCCGATCACGGACCTCGACGACATCCTGCCGGGCCTGCTCGAAGGCCGCTCGCGCGTGTACTACCACTTCGGCCGAGACCAGGAATTCGATCTCAAGCTGATCGGCTGGCTCAACCGTGTGCGCGCAATGGTGCGCCAGGGTGCGCAGCCGCCGCACGAATTCCTCGAACTGGGGCATCTGCTCGACGAGTTGCGCCTGTTCAAGGACCGCGACGAAATCCGACTGATGCAGCGCGCCGCCGACATCAGCGTGCTCGCGCACGAAGCGGCGATGCGCGCCGCGCGCCCGGGCATGCACGAGTACGAGCTGCAGGCCGAACTCGAGCGTGTGTTCCGCAGCTACGATGCCGAGCCTGCATACAGCAGCATCGTCGGTGCCGGCAGCAATGCCTGCGTCCTGCATTACCGCGCCAACAACGCCCAGGCACGTGACGGTGAGCTGGTACTGGTCGATGCCGGCGCCGAATACCGGGGCTATGCCGCCGACATCACCCGCACCTTCCCGGTGAGCGGTCGCTTCAGCAAGGAACAGCGTGCGCTGCATGACCTGGTGGGCGCCGCGCAGGCAGCCTCACTGGCGCAGGCGCGCGTCGGCATCGCCTATGAAGCCGGGCATGTCGCGGCAGTGGAGACCCTGACCGAAGGCCTGCTCAAGCTCGGCCTGCTCAAGGGTCGCCTCGAGAAGAATCTCGCCGACGGCAGCTACAAGCGTTTCTATCGCCACAAGACCGGCCACTGGCTCGGCCTGGATGTGCACGACGTCGGCGAGTACCGCATCGACGGCGAATCACGCCTGCTCGAACCCGGCATGGTGTTCACCATCGAACCGGGCCTGTACGTCGCGCCCGACGACACCACGGTCGATGCGAAGTGGCGTGGCATCGGCATCCGCACCGAGGACGACGTGCTGGTCACGCAGGACGGCTGCGAAGTGCTGACCGGCAAACTGGCGCGCAGCGCCGACGAGATCGAAGCGTTGATGGCGGCACGATAGTGACGACCAGGGTGGCGCGGGACCAGTCGCTGCTACCCCGCGCGCGCGAAACGGCCGGGCGGCTGGCCGACGTGTCGGCGGAAGGCGGTGCTGAACGTGCTGGCTGAGCCGTAGCCGACCCGTTCGGCGACCTCCGCCAGGCCGAGCGAGCCGACCCGCAGCAGATCCTTGGCAACCGCCATGCGCCAGGCCAGCAGATACTCCATCGGTGGCAGGCCGACAGTGCGGGTAAAACGATCGAAGAATGCCGATCGCGATAGCGCCGCCTTGGCCGCCAGCTCCGCCATCGTCCAGGGGCGCGCGAGGTGGGCGTGCATCTGCCGGATGGCCGGCGCCAACCGTGTGTCGGCGAGACCGCGCAGCAGGCCCGGTGGCGCGTCGTCGCCGGATGTCGAACGCAGCGCCTCGATCAGCAGCACTTCCACCAGCCTTGCCAGCAGCAGGTCGCGCCCGGGCCTGTGTCCGGCGGCCTCCTCGCCGACGAGTTGCACGAGCATCGACAGCCGTTCAATACCGCGCACGTGCATCACCGCCGGCAACAACGGCACCAGCAAGGACGCATCGGGCGAACCGAACACGAAATAGCCGCCCAGCAGGCGCACGTCAGGCTTGCCGCCGCGCCGGCCGTGGCGGACTTCGCCGCTCGGCGCTGGCGCCAGTTTCGGATCGACGTGCACGGGCTCCGCCGGCGCCAGGCTCGACATCGTGAAGCCGGGCGTAGCCGGCAGCAGCACGAAGTCACCGGCCTGGAGCACGAGATCGCGATGGCCGTCTACGGCAAGCCGGCAGCGACCCTCGAGCACGGCGCAGAAACTCGGCTGTCCGTAGTCGCTGTAGCGCACCGCCCAGCGGTCGGCGCCGCTGATGCCCTTGGAAAACACGGCGCGCGGCTGCAGCAGCGCGATCACTTCCGAGAGTGGGTCCTGCATGGCTGGACGCTCACAAATTAAATGCGGACGTTTGATGGTAGGCAGTCCAGGACCGTTCCGCCATCGTATCCATCGTCACCTCCCCACGATGGACAACCACCAATGAAGACCGTGCTCATCACCGGCTGCTCGTCAGGCTACGGCCTGGAGACTGCCCGCCACTTCCATGACCAGGGCTGGAACGTCATCGCCAGCATGCGGACGCCGCGGGATGGCCTGCTTCCAGAGTCCGATCGGCTGCACCTGCTGCAGCTGGATGTCTCCAGGCCGGACAGCATCGCCGCCGCGGTTGCAGCGTGCGGATCAATCGATGTGCTCGTCAACAACGCAGGCATCGGCCTGTTCGGTGCATTCGAAGCGACGCCAATGACCACCGTGCGCGAGGTGTTCGAGACCAACGCATTTGGTGTGATGGCAATGACGCAGGCCGTGTTGCCGCAGATGCGCGAACGTCGGTCGGGCGTGGTGGTGAACGTCACCTCCAGCGCGACGCTGGCGCCCATGCCGCTGGTGGCCGCCTACACTGCGAGCAAGGCCGCAGTGGAAGGCTTCACCGGTTCACTCGCGTTCGAGCTCGCCGAATTCAATGTTCGCGTCAAGCTGGTCGAACCCGGCTACGGACCGGGCACGCAGTTCTCTGCCAACAGCGGCTCGCGCCTGGTTGGACTGATCCCACCGGCGTATGCCGGGTTTGCCCAGCGCACGCTCGCCTCGTTCACTCGGTCGACAGCAGTGACGACGGCTGCCGACGTGGCGGAAGTCGTGTGGCGAGCTGCCAACGATGATGGAACCGGACCGCTGCGGCTCGCAGCTGGCGCGGACGCGCTCGCGCTGGTGGATTCGAGGTGAGCGAAAGAAGGGCCCGCTGAGGCCAGTCTCATGGACTCGCGCTGGCACCGCTCCTGCGCTGCGGCGGCTGGATCGGACCGGGACGTGGTGACGCCACGCGTCTACAAGGTGGATGAAGCGTCAGTGCATTGAACGGGCAAGGGCGGCGATGATCGTGCCTTCACTGGCCGGTCGTAGGCTGGAGCGATGTCGGATCCGTCATTGCGTTCGAGAAGACGTGCGAGAAAGCGCGCGCACCGCCCGGCATGCCTCGCGGCCGGGTTGGCTGTCGCGCTGGCAGTACTTGCCAGCGCAGCGGCGGGCGCGTCCGGGCCCGCGGGCGAATGCAAGCAGCGTCTGTTGCAGGAGATGGGGTGGCGCTATGTCGCCACAGCCGGAGTTGCGGTGGAAATCCGCCCCGGCACCCCGTGCGATCGCGCCAGCCTGGCCGAAGCGACTGCAGCCGGCGATCTGGTCGTGCGCGTTCCCGGATCGCTCGATGCCATGGTGAGGGAGCGACTGGCCGACGAGTTGCTGCACCATCCGGCCACGATCTGCGCGCATGGCTTCGCGCTCGGTGCCGCGACGCGTCGCGCGGTTGACCGCCTCGTTGCCAACCCCGGCTTCCGTTTTTCCGCGCTGCAGACGGGATGGATCGGGTTCGGCCCGACCGGGGCGGCGCAAGATGGCTGGGAGCCGATCGCGACGTTTGGCCGTGGCTACCAGCCGCGCGCTGCGAACTTCCGGGCGATCGAGGGCTTCTACGAGGGACACGTGCGCGGCGAGTGCGGCCTCGGACGCCAGATTGCCCAGTACGCGACGCAGGCCGAGCTTTACGGCGCGGACGGATTCGATAGCGAGTTTGCCGCCGACGAGATCGTCATCGGCACCTTCAACCGTCTCAGGTCGACGCGCAGCATCCTGGTCGGATCATCGGCCGGCGAACTCACCCGCGACGGCCGCGCCGTGCAGGCATCGCAGCAGGGGCGCCAGGCGTTCATGGGCCTTCCGGGATTCATCTTTCATGTGTTCGACCGCAGCAAGCTCGACGACCTCAACAACCAGGCCGAGAACTTCGTCGTCTACGACGTGAGCGAACAGGCGGCGACGGCGCTGCGCGCGCATGGCGGGCTGGAGTTCTACAACGATCGCAACCGCGAGGTGTGGTCACTGGCGCGGTCGATCCAGGCACGAAAGCCGAGGCGTTTCTTCGAGCGGTTGCTGTTCGAGCGCGATCCGTCCCTGCGTGCGCAGCAGTCCGCCGCGACCCTGCAGACGCTCGCGCGGATCGATGCGCTGCTCGACGATCCCTTCTATCGCGGATTCCAGGTCTACGTGCACCGGCAGGGCGTGAAGCCGGTCGGGTTCCATGTCGCGCGCCTGCTCGATCGCAATCCGCGCACGCCGTTCCGGGTCGAGCTGGCGTTGCACAACCTGCACACCTCGCTGTACGACCGCTACATCGCCTATCGGTTGCGGCAGTGCACGGGCCTGTCGCAGCAGGCAGTGCAGGACGCGAAGTGATCGCTCAGGGCGCCGGTCCCTGCGTGGTTTCGATGATCGTGCGCAACGATGCGGCCGGCGCGCCGGCTTCCTCGACGATGCTGCGCGCACAGGCCTGCACGCGTGCCTGTCCGCACAGGCCGACGTAGTTGTTCCAGTAGACATCGACCTCGCGGTCGACCGGGCGCACCGTCACCACCACCGAGTAGACCGTGCGGCGCGCGCTGTCGTTGTCGGGATCGAGCGTGGCGATCTTGAGGCGGATGCGGGCGCCATTGCTGGCCTCGACGAGGGCCAGGTCCGGCGACTCGCGCAGTTGTTCGCGAACCGCATCGACGAACTGTCGACCGACGGCGTCCACGGCAGAGGCCGACACATGGACGCTGATGGGCGCTTCAGCGACGGGCAGGTCCGCTGCTGGCGCTGCGGTTTCTGGTGTTGCTTCACCTGCCGACGCCGGCTCGGCAGCGGTCGCTGGCACGTCCTGCGCGTGCGCGGGGAGTCCGGCGCGTACCAGCAGCATTCCGAGCAGCAACGATCGCAGCATGACGTCTCCCGACAAAGGCCTGTAGAGAGGCAAACGTCGAGCGGGTCGATTGCAGGCAATCGGCCGTGCCGGCTCCCTCTCCGGTGGGAGAGGGAGGGCGTGCGGTCATGCGGCGGCGTCGAAGCCTTCGCGGGTGAGGTTGGCGGGCGCGCCATCGGTGCAGGCCACGTCGTCCTCGATGCGGATGCCGCCGAAGGGCTTGAAGGCTTCCACGCGCGCCCAGTCGACGCTGTCGGCGTGGCCGTTGGCCTTCACTTCGTCGAGCAGCATGTCGATGAAGTAGAGGCCCGGCTCGATCGTCACCACCATGCCCGGCTCGAGCACGCGGGTCAGTCGCAGGTACGGGTGCCCCTCCGGCTTGGCGATCGTGCCGCCGCTGTCGGAGGCGGCGAAGCCGGCGACATCGTGGACCTGCAGGCCGATGCCGTGGCCGATGCCGTGCGGGAAGAACGCGCTGCTGACGCCGGTGGCCAGGGCCGCTTCCGGCGACACCCGGATCACGCCGAAGTCCTTCAGGATGCCGGCCAGCGCCAGGTGCGCATCGATGTGGATCTGCTTGTAGTCGGTGCCGGCGCGGACCTGGTCGCACATCTTCAGCTGCGCGGCGTCGACCGCGTCGACCATCGCCTGGAATTCGCTGCCGCGATCGAGCGCGTAGGTGCGGGTGATGTCGCAGGCATAGCCGTGGTGTGCGGCGCCGGCATCGATCAGGAAACTGCGCACGGGGCTGGGCGGGGCCAGGTCGCGGTCGGTGTAATGCAGCACCGCGCCATGCTCGTTGAGGGCGATGATGTTGTTGTAGGGCAGGTCGTTGGCGTCCTGCCCGGCCGCCTGGCAATAGACCAGGTGGATGCCGAACTCGCTGGCGCCGGCGCGGAACGCGTGTTCGGCGGCGCGGTGGGCGCGCACGCCGCGACGGGTCGCCTCGCGCATCATCGCGATCTCGTACGGCGTCTTGTAGGCGCGGTGGTACTCCAGGTAGTTCACCACCGGCGCCGGGTTGTCGGGAACGAACGCGCCAAGCGCGCTTTGCGGCTCGCCGACGATCGCGCAGCGGGCGGCATTGGCCGGCAGGTGCTGCAGCGCCTCGTCGGGCTTGCGGATCACGACGATGTCGAAGTGCTCGGCCCAGTAGCCGCTCGGCGCCGACGGCACGACGTGCCAGTAGTCGAACGGCTGCAGGAAAATGAGCTTGGGCTTCTGTCCGGGCGTGGCCACCAGCCAGCTGCCCGGCGCGCGGGTCAGCGGCAGCCAGGCCTTGAACTGGGGGTTGACCGCATACGGGTAGTCACGGTCGTCGAACACCTGGTAGTGCGAGGTGCCGCTGGGGACGACCAGATGATCGAAGCCACCGCGGGCCAGGGCCTGTTCGGTGCGGCGGTGCAGTTCGGCGAGGTGTTGCGGGTACAGCGTGGCGAGCGTGCTCATGCGTATGCGGCGAGGGGGCGGGGACCGGCCCATTTTGCCGCATCGGCGCGGCAGGCGCCGTTGCCGCGCTTGCCCGTTGCCACCGATGTCCCGCCGCTGTGCCGCGTGAACGCGGCCAGGCGTTCAGGCCGGGTGGCCGTTGCCGGTGTCCAGCCAGTTGCGCAGCTGCTGCAGCTCGCTCTCGAGCATGGTGATGAAGCGGAAACCCGACCAGGTCTGGCCCGGGGTGCTGGTCTTGTCCTGCCACAGCAGGTGCGCGCCAACCTCGATCGGCGAGGTCTGGTGCGGTGTGCCACGCAGGTTGAAGCGCAGCTGGTACAGCGCATCGTCGACCAACGGCGCGGTGGCGATCAGCAGCATGCCGCTCTCGGACAGGTTGCTGAGCTGCCCGACCACGGTGTCGGTCATGGTGTCGACGACCTGCACCGGCTCCTGGATCGAGCGACGGCGGGCGCGGCGGAATTCTTCGTTCATGCACCCTCCCTGGAGGCGTGGCTGGTTGCGGCGTGCTCAGTCACCACGAGCGTCATGCGCTGGCCTGCTGCGGGGTCGGGCTGGAAACCAGGTTGCTCAGTGCGCTGACGACCGCATTCCACGCACGATCGACCAGTCGACTCTTCTCGACGGTGACGATGCGTGCGCGGCCGGCGGCCATCTGCCGCGCCAGGCTGTCGAGCGACTGCTCGCCCACGCGCTGGCCGCGCTGGTTGACGAACAGCGCGTTGTCGGTGAGCGGGCTGAACCAGGACAACCTGCGGCGGATGATCTCGCCCGGGGCATCGAGGTCGAACTCGAACCAGGTGCCGAACGGCAACGTCCGCAGGTGCTGCCAGCACTCCTGTTCGTGCGGGTTGCGTGGCTGCGGCTCCTGCGAACGCGGCGCTTCGTCTTCGCCCAGTCGCGTCCGCGATTTGAGCTTGAGCGCAAGCTCGGTGCGGGTGGCTGCATCGTCGTTGGCGGCGTGGCCGGTGGTCAGCTGGCGCGAGATCGCACCGGCGTCGTCGACGTGGTAGCCGACCTGGGTCAGTGCCTGCTCGATGTCTTCGCCCAGCGGCTCCGGCGCTGGCGCGCGGTTCTCGACGGTGTTGGCGGCGATGATCTGGCGCGTGGCCTCGAGCTGGCGCTGCCACTCGTCCGATTCCTCGCCGTGGCGCAGCAGGGTCAGCGTCAGCACGTCGGTCCACGCCTGCGTCAGCAGGGTGTGGACGAACTTCGGCAGCTTCTGGTCGTGCAGTGCCTCGGTGATCGCTTCGGTGGCCTGGTGCTTGGCCAGCACCAGCTTTTCCTTGCCGCGTGCGGCTTCGACGTGGCGGCGTTCGGCCACTTCGGCCTTGCGCGCCATCAGGCGCAGGTGCTCCTGCAGCTGCTGGTTGGCCGACTCGAACACGCCGTCGTCGCCGTCGTAGTGCTCGACGACGTGATCGACCGCGCGACGCAGTTGTTCGTTGAGGGCCGGATCGGCTTCTTCCTTGGGCAGCCAGTGCGCGCCCGCCTCGGCGACGGCGTTGAGCAGCTGCCGCGCCGGGTGTTCCTGGCGTACGAAAAACGCCTGGTCCTGCAGCGCCAGGCGCAGCAGCGGCACCTGCAGGCGATTGAGCAGCGAGGAGACCGCGGCATCGTTGCGCAGCTCGCGCCCGATCTCGTTGTAGAACTGATCGAGCAGCTCGAAGGTGTCGGCGTCCTCGCGCGTGAGCGTGGCCGCTTCGCCGCGCTGTTGCCGCGCCTGCGCGAGCAGGGTCTGGCGCACGTCGTTGAGGTTGCGCGGCGGCGTGGCATGCGCCGGCATCGATTGCAGGCCTGCCAGCGCGCTGGAGATGTCGTGTGCCGACAGGGTCGGTCGCGGCGTGCCGGGGTCCCCACCGGTGCGCAGCTTGTCCATCAGGTCGCGGCGACCGTTGAGCAGGTTCTGCAGCGAGACGTAGGAGTCGTGGTCGTCGCCATGGCGGGGAACCGGCTGTCCGGGCCAGGCGGTGTGCGGACGGAGCGGATCGAACAGTGGACTGCTGGCGTCGGCGCCGCGTCGCGGCACCATCGAATCCTCGCGTTGTCCCCGCCCTTGTGCCTCGTCCTGCCCCGGTCCTTGTCCTTGTCCTTGTGCCTGCCCCTGGCGCTGGGCCTTCGCGCGGCTGCGCACCGGCACGAACGACAGGCTCGGCAGCACGTTCTCGCGTGCCAGCAGTGCGTTCATCGTTTCGACCAGCTGCGCATAGCCCGACATCACGTGCTGGTCGAACACCTTGTACAGATGCAGCCGCGCTTCCGGCGTGATCTGCAGCGACTGCGTGGCCTCGGCCAGGATCCGGCACAGGTGGTAGGGGCCGACCGGCAGGCGATCGGCGTCGAAGGCCGGGGCGCCGCCGAGCACGCCGAAGCGCTGGCCCAGCAGCAGCAGCGGCAGGCCCGCGCGTGCCTCGTGGCGGATGGCGATGCTGCGCAGCAGGTTGGCCTCGTCGGCTTCGCCGTCATCGACCAGGCGCAGGTCGCGGAAGGTGGGCAGGGCGGCCGGTGCTTCCTGGGTTGGCGTCGGGTCGCGGACCGTGGTCAGTTCGCCTTCCAGCAATGCCAGGAATTGCGGGACCAGGTCCGAGCGGTTCAGTCGGGCCGTGCGCAACGTTTCAAGGTGCGCGGCCTGCTGCGCCGATGTGCGCGCCTGGTCGGCGTGCTTGAACAGTTGCTGCTCGAATTCGCCGAGCATGTGTTCGAGCTGGCGCGCCATTTCGTCCGAGACCAGCGCGTAAAGATGTTCCAGCACGCGCCGAACCCGCTTCGGCAACGCCGCTGACGCCAGCGTAGGCCGAGGGATCGAACTACCAAGGGGTTCGAACGTTGCGGACATTTATGGGCACCGTGTGATCGGGACGATCATGCATCGTCCCCCCGTGCCCCGCCAGCCTCCCGCCCCAGCGGTCCCTCAGGGAGCGACCAACTGTTGTAACGGCGAGGGCGGCCGCCAGCGGCCAGTTGACCGCCCGTACGCGGCCTCGCGCTACTTGGCGTGGTCGACCATGACGCGCTGCGACACGTTCGGACCGTCAGGGGCAGCGGAGGTGGCATCGGCACCGTCATCGACCAGGAAAAGTTCGACAACGTCGTTGGTGAAGCGTCGTCCCAGCTCGGTCGGGCGCACGCGATCGCCATCGATCTCAAGCCAGCCCTGTGCGCTTGCAGCATCGAGTTGCGCGGCGATTGCCGTGCGCGGAAGGCCGGTGCGGGCTTCGAAAGCCGTCAGGCTGAAGCCTTCGACCAGTCGCAGCGCGTTGAGCATGTACTCGAACGGACGGCGCGCCGGCTCGACCCGGTCATCGCCGCCGATCGCACCGGCATGCCCGGCCTGGACCAGGTACTGGGTCGGATGCTTGACCTTCCAGCGCCGCAGCACGGTCTGCTCGGCGCCGAGGGTCAGCTTGCCGTGCGCGCCGGCGCCGATGCCGAGGTAGTCGCCGTACTGCCAGTAGTTTAGGTTGTGCAGGCACTGCCGTCCGGGCTGCGCGTAGGCGCTGACTTCGTACTGGGCATAGCCGGCCGCGGCGAGCAGGGCCTGGCAGTGTTCCTGCATGTCCCAGCTGGCGTCGTCGTCGGGGATGCCCAGCGGCGGCCGCGCGGCGAACAGCGTGTTCGGCTCCAGCGTCAGCTGGTAGTGACTGACGTGGGTTGGCTGCAGGGCGAAGGCACGCTCGAGGTCGTGCTCGGCCATCGCCAGCGTCTGCTCCGGCAGCGCATACATGAGGTCGAGGTTGAAGTTGTCGAAGCCGGCATCCTGGGCCAGCTTCACTGCCGACTCGGCCTCGCCGCTGTCGTGGATACGGCCCAGCCGCTTGAGGCAGCCGTCGTCGAAGCTCTGGATGCCGAAGCTCAGGCGATTGACGCCCGCCTGCCGGTACAGCTCGAAACGGCCGTGCTCGGCGGTGCCGGGGTTGGTTTCCAGGGTGATCTCGCACCCCGGGACGAAGCGCAGGCGGCTGCTGGCCTCCTGCAGGAAACGGTCGATGTGCCCGGGCGGGAACAGGCTGGGCGTGCCGCCGCCGAAGAACACCGAGTGCACGTTGCGGCCCCAGGCCAGTGGCAGGTCGTGGTCGAGGTCGGCCAGCAGCGCATCGACGTAACTGTCGAACGGCAGCGCGCCGCGGCCCTCGTGCGAGTTGAAGTCGCAATAGGGACACTTGCGCACGCACCAGGGCAGGTGGACGTAGAGCGACAGGGGCGGCGTGGTCAGCGACAAAGGCGGGATCTTCGAGGAAGTGGAGTGGTTCGACCGGCGTCGGGACGCATGATTGTCAGCCGATGCCGGCCACCAGCAGCTGTCGCAGCGCCGCCAGGGCGCGGCCACGGTGGCTGATGCGGTTCTTCAGTTCCGTGTCGAGTTCCGCAGCGCCCTGGCCCAGCCCGGGATCGAAGAACACCGGGTCGTAACCGAAGCCGCCGGTGCCGCGGCGCGCATGCAGGATGCGTCCGGACCAGACGCCTTCGGCGATGAAAGGCTGCGGATCCCCGGCATGGCGCAGCAGCACGATCACGGCATAGAAGTGCGCGGTGCGCTGCTCGTCGGGGACATCGACGAGGGCCTGGAGCAGCTTGTCGATATTGGCGTCGGCGTTGCCATGGCTGCCGGCGTAACGTGCCGAGTACAGTCCCGGCGCGCCACCCAGCGCATCCACGCACAGGCCCGAGTCGTCGCCCAGTGCCGGCATGCCGGTTTCGCGCGCGGCCTTGCGCGCCTTGAGCAGGGCGTTCTCGACGAAAGTCAGGCCGGTTTCATCGGCATCGGCGACGCCGAGCTCGCCCTGGGTGACGAACTCGATGCCGCTGCCATCGAGCAGTTCGCGGAACTCGCGCAGCTTGCCGGCGTTGCTGCTGGCGATCACCCATTTCGTCGGCAGGTTCATTGCTTCAGTTCCAGCAGGTCCCAGCGATTGCCGTACAGGTCCTCGAACACGGCCACCGTGCCATAGGCTTCGAAGCGCGGCGCCTCGAGGAACGTCACGCCATGGGCGAGCATCGCGGCGTGGTCGCGCAGGAAATCATCGGTGTGCAGGAAAAAGCCGACACGACCGCCGGTCTGGTTGCCCACGTGCGCGCGCTGGCTGTCATCGCTGGCCTGGGCCAGCAGCAGGGCGGTCTGCGCGCCCTGCGGTGCCACGCGCACCCAGCGCTTGCCGTCGCCCAGGTCGATGTCGTCGAGCAGGGCGAAGCCGAGTGCGCCGGTGTAGAAGGCGATGGCTTCGTCGTAGTCGCGAACGACCAGGGTGACGTTGGCGATGGTCTGGTTCATTGACTTCAGGACTTGCTCAACCCGCCAGCGCCTCGCGCTGCCTGGCGACCAGTTCGGCGATGCCGGATTCGGCCAGGGAGGTCAGCGCATCGAGTTCCTCGCGGCGGAAGGCATGGCCCTCGGCGGTGCCCTGCAGCTCGATGAAGCCACCACCGTCGTTCATCACCACGTTCATGTCGGTGTCGCAGTCGCTGTCCTCGGCATAGTCGAGGTCGAGCACCGGGACGCCGCGGTAGATGCCGACCGACACCGCCGCAACGGCGCCAAAAACCGGATCGCGGCTGATCTCGCGGCGCGCCTGCAACCAGCGGATGGCATCTACCAGGGCGACGTAGGCGCCGGTGATGGCGGCGGTGCGGGTGCCGCCGTCGGCCTGCAGCACGTCGCAGTCGAGGGTGATCGTGCGTTCGCCGAGCAGCTTGCGGTCGACGCAGGCACGCAGCGAGCGGCCGATCAGGCGCTGGATCTCCAGCGTCCGGCCGCCCTGCTTGCCGCGCGCGGCCTCGCGGTCGCTGCGGGTATGGGTGGCGCGGGGCAGCATGCCGTACTCGGCGGTGACCCAGCCTTCGCCCTTGCCGCGCAGGAACGCCGGCACCTTGTTGTCGACGCTGGCGGTGCACAGCACGCGGGTCTCGCCGAAGCTGACCAGGACCGAACCTTCGGCGTGGCGGGTGTAGCCGCGCTGGATGCGGACTTCGCGCATTTGCGCGGGCGCCCGCCCGCTGGGGCGGACCACGGTCGGCGCGTTCTGGCCGGCGGAAGGGGCTTGCGGCGTGCCGGTCATGGACTGATTACCGTTATTGGGGCGCGCGAGTTTACCATTCGCACCCTGTCAGCCCTTGGATTCGATGATGATCCGCAGCATGACCGCCTTCGCCAGCGGCGAACGCGTCACCCCGTGGGGCACGCTCGGCTGCGAGCTGCGCTCGGTCAACCACCGTTTCCTCGAGCTGGGCGTGCGCCTGCCCGATGAGCTGCGCGCGCTGGAACCGGCGCTGCGCGAACGCGTCGCCTCCCGGGTCGCCCGCGGCAAGATCGACCTGGCGCTGCGCCTGCGCACCGCCGATGGCGACGGCGCGCTGCAGCTCAACCCCGGCCGCCTGCGCGAACTGAGCGAGCTGGCACTGGACCTGGAAGCGCGGTTTCCGCGCCTGCAGACCGATCTCACCCAGTTGCTGCAGTTCCCCGGCGTGCTGCAGACCCAGTCCGCCGACCCGGCGGCGCTGCAGGCGCAGGCGCTGGAACTGCTCGAGCAGGTGCTCGACGAATTCATCCGCGCACGCGAACGCGAGGGCGCCAAGCTTTCGACGGTGATCATCGAGCGCGTCGACGGCATCGCCGCGATCGCGGCCGAAGTGCGCACGCTGATGCCGATCATCCGCACCGGCCAGCGCAACAAGCTCGAAGCACGCATGGCCGACCTCGCCCAGCCGCTCGACTCCGGTCGTCTGGAGCAGGAGCTGGTGATGTGGCTGCAGAAGCTCGACGTGGATGAGGAGCTCGACCGGCTCGATTCGCATGTCAGCGAGGCGCGCCGCGTGCTCAAGCTCAAGGAAGCGGTCGGCCGCCGCCTGGACTTCCTGCTGCAGGAGTTCAACCGCGAGGCCAACACCCTGGGTTCCAAGTCGGTCGACGCGCGCAGTTCGGCGGCGGCGGTGGAGCTGAAGGTGCTGATCGACCAGGTCCGCGAGCAGATCCAGAACATCGAATGACACGAGCCCACTGATGCGCGGAACCCTTTTCATCGTCGCGGCACCGTCGGGCGCCGGCAAATCCAGCATCGTCAACGCTGTGCTGGCACGCGACCCGAACATCTGCCTGTCGATCTCGTTCACCTCGCGCAAGCCGCGGCCGGGCGAGCGCCATGCCGAGCACTACCACTTCGTCAGCAAGGAAGAGTTCGAAGGCATGGTCGCGGCCGGCGACTTCTTCGAGTCCGCGCTGGTGCATGGCGACTGGAAAGGTTCGGCGCGACAGTCGGTCGAACCGCAGCTGGCGGCGGGCAAGGACGTACTGCTGGAAATCGACTGGCAGGGCGCGCGCCAGGTCCGCGCCAAGGTGCCCGATGCGGTCAGCGTGTTCATCCTGCCGCCGTCGCGCAAGGCGCTTGACCAGCGCATGCGAAGCCGCGGCCAGGACACCGAGGAAGTGATCGCGCAGCGCCTTGCGGCGGCGCGCGAGGAGATGTCGCATTACGGTGAGTTCGACTTCGTCATCGTCAACGAGCACTTCAACACCGCCGTCGACGAGATGTGCGCGATCTTCACCGCCAGCCGGGTGCGACGCGACCAGCAGGTGGCGCGGCATTCGCGCCTGATCACGGCGCTGCTGGCGGACGAGTGAGTCCGGCTGCCACCCTTGCGAAGCAGGGGGCGAGGGAGGGGCGGGGGCCGTCGCAGCCCTTCCCGCACGCATGGGCGGGGCAAAAACCGGTCTGTGGCGGCTCGATTGCTCGCTAACTGCTTGATTTTCAACGATCAGCTTGCTTCGCCCTCGGGCCGCGACTACACTCTGCGGTCCCTTACAAGCCTGTATGGACGGCCCGCCGGCCGCCAGGAGTCCCATGGCCCGCATCACCGTTGAAGATTGCCTGGAAGTGGTCGATAACCGCTTCGAACTCGTCATGATGGCCGCCAAGCGCGCCCGCCAGCTGGCCAATGGCGTTGATCCGCAGCTGGACAACAGCGAAGCCAACGACAAGCCGACGGTGCTGGCCCTGCGCGAAATCGCCGCGCGCCGCATCGATACCGATTACATCGACGCCGTCGAGAAGGCCGAGCGCGAGCGCAAGGAGCGCGAGGCGCTGGAATGGGCGGCCGCCGAAGTGGTCGCCGACGACGACCTGTCCAAGGGCGACGACTGATCGATCCTGCATCGCACGCCGGAAATTTCGGCACCGCGAGCTGCACGGCCCCGCCTTGGCGGGGCCGTTTGCTATGTGCGCCCCGCCTTGGCGGGGCCGTTTGCTTATGTGCGCCCAGGTGCGGTCGCCCGCCCGTATGTGCATTCCGACCCGGTTTTCGGCGCGTGGGACTTTTTATCGCCGGCAATGGCCGCCATATTCCTTGGACCTGCCCGTAACCCTTTGACGCGAATGAGCGGCCGCTGATTGCACAGCGCGCCGCGGCACGCGTAGATTCTCTCCATGAGCCCCGCCGAGTCCGCGATCAGCACGCATCCAGCCGTCGTCCTCGATGACGCGGACATGCCGGACTATGTGCGCGAACTGGAGAACGCCGCCGAGTACCTGCCGCTCCCCCAGCGCCAGAGCCTGCGCCGCGCCTGGGCGATCGGTGCGGCCGCGCATGCCGGGCAGACGCGCAAGTCCGGCGAGCCGTACATCACCCATCCGGTCGCCGTGGCCAAGGTGCTGGCCGACCAGGGGCTGGACGTCGAAACGCTGATCGCGGCGATCCTGCACGACACCATCGAAGACACGCCGCTGACCCGCGACGGCCTGGCCAGCGAGTTCGGCGAAACCGTGGCCGAGCTGGTCGACGGCGTCACCAAGCTCGACAAGCTTCAGTTCCGCGACCGCCAGGAGGCGACCGCGGAAAGTTTCCGCAAGATGCTGCTGGCGATGTCGCGCGACCTGCGCGTGATCCTGATCAAGCTCGCCGACCGCCTGCACAACATGCGCACCCTGGGCGCGCAGAGCATGGAGGCGCGCCACCGCATCGCCCGCGAGACGCTGGAGATCTACGCGCCGATCGCCCAGCGCCTGGGCATGAACCTTATCAAGGCCGAGCTGCAGGACCTGGGCTTCCGCGCGCTGCATCCGTGGCGGCATGCGGTCATCGAGAAGCGCCTGCGCACGCAGCCGGTGGTACGGCGCGAATCGCTGGTGCAGATCGAGGCGCAGCTGGCGCAGCGACTGGCCAAGGAGCGCGTTCCGCACCGCCTGGTCAGCCGGGTCAAGTCGCCGTGGAGCATCTACACCAAGATGCGCTCGGAGCACAAAACCTTCGCCCAGGTGATGGACGTGTTCGGCTTCCGCGTGGTCGTACGCACGGTGCCGGACTGCTATCACGCCCTGGGCGTGGTGCATGCGGCGTACAAGCCGCTGGATTCGCGCTTCCGCGATTTCATCGCGATCCCCAAGGCCAACGGCTATCAGTCGCTGCACACGGTGCTGTTCGGCCCGTATGGCTCGCCGATCGAAGTGCAGATCCGCACCGAGGAGATGGACCTGATCGCCGAGCGCGGCATCGCCGCGCACTGGTCCTACAAGCACGGCGGCGACGGTCCCAGCAGCGCGCAGAGCCGCGCCCACAGCTGGATCGCCAACCTGGTCGAATCGCAGCGCTCGACCGGTTCTTCGCTGGAGTTCCTCGAGAACGTCAAGGTCGACCTGTTCCCGGACGAGGTATACCTGTTCACGCCCAAGGGCGACATCATGTCGCTTCCGCGCAATTCGACCGCGCTCGATTTCGCCTACGCCGTGCACACCGATGTCGGCAACCGTGCCGTCGCGGCGCGCGTGGACGGCAAGCTGGTGCCGCTGCGCACGCGACTGGCCAGCGGCCAGCGCGTGGAGATCATCACCGCCAAGTCGTCCTCGCCGAAGCCGCAGTGGCTCGAATTCGTCGTCTCCGGCAAGGCCCGCACCTCGATCCGCCAGCAGCTCAAACAGCTCGAACACGAGGACGCGGTGCAGCTGGGCCATCGCATGCTCGACCGCGCGCTGGAAGCGCTGGGAATCTCGCTCGACCGCGTTCCGGCGGTGCGCATGGAAGCGTATCTGGGCGAGTTCCGCTACCCGCGACTGGAAGCGTTGCTGGCCGACATCGCCCTGGGCAACCGCATGCCGCAGCAGGTCGCGCAGGCGCTGGCGCGCGAGACGCCCGGCAAGTCGCTGCGATCGAAGGACGTCCCGCTGCAGCCGCTGTCGCAGGACAAGATCCTGATCACCGGCGCCGAGCGCGGCGTGATCAGCTTCGCCAACTGCTGCCTGCCCATTCCCGGCGACGAGATCATGGGGTATCACACCGCCGGCAAGGGGATCGTGGTGCACCGGCTCGATTGCCCGAACGTGGCCGACTACCGCAAGTCGCCCGATCGCTGGGTGCCGATCGGCTGGGACCGCCAGGTCTCCGGCGATTTCGCCGCGGCGCTGCGCATCGAGGTCGACAACCGGCCCGGCTCGCTGGCGCAGGTCGCAGCGGCCATCGCCGAAGCCGAGTCGAACATCGATCGCGTCGAGTATCTCGACCGCGATGCGAACGTGGCGGTGATGCGTTTCGCGATCGAAGTCAGCGGCCGCCGCCACCTTGCCGACGTGATGCGGCGCGTACGTCGGCTGGGCGTGGTGCTGGGCGTGCAGCGGATGTAACGCGGGACGAACGGTCCGTTGTTGGACTAGCATGCGCGTCTGACTTCCCGAGAGCCCGCCCATGTCCCGCCTGATCATCCACACCGACAAGGCCCCGGCCGCCATTGGCCCGTACTCGCAGGCCGTGCGCGCCGGCGATACCGTCTACCTGTCCGGGCAGATCCCGCTCGATCCGGGCACCGGCCTGCTGGTCGAAGGCGACATCAGCACGCAGGCGCGTCGCGCGTTCGAGAACCTCAAGGCCGTGTGCGAAGCCGGTGGCGGTTCGCTGTCGGACATCGTCCGTCTCGGCCTGTACCTGACCGACCTGGGCAACTTCGCCGCGGTCAACGCGGTGATGAGCGAGTTCTTCAAGGCGCCGTACCCGGCGCGCTCCACGATCGAAGTGTCGGGCCTGCCGCGCGGTGCCGGGTTCGAAGTCGATGCAGTGATGGTGCTGGACTGACCAACCCGTAGCCCGGGTAAGGCCAAAGGCCGCACCCGGGGAACTGCGCGCGTCCCGGGTGCGGCCTTTGGCCTTGCCCGGGCTACGACGACATCGTCCGCATCTCCCGCGGCGCTACGCCCGTCCAGCGCTTGAACGCGCGCCGGAACTCGCGTGCGTCCTTGAAGCCCACTGCCGCACCAACGTGGGCAATGCTCAGCTTCTGATCGCTCAACATGGCCCGCGCCGATTCGCTGCGCACGCGGTCGTGCAACTCGCTGAAGCTGGTCCGCGCCGCCTGCAGCTGGCGCCGCAGCGTGCGTTCGGTCAAGTGCAACGCCGCGGCGATGTCGACCAGGCGCGGGTTGTCGGCAAGTCGCTGCAGCAGCAGCCGCTCCACCACGGCGACAATCTCGCTGCGTGGCTGTCCCGCCGGCATCTGTTCATCGCATAGCGCCAGCACGCGCTGGGCGCTGGCGGCATTGCCGGCCGGCATGGCGGTATCCAGCCAGCGTGCGTCGATGACCACGCGATTGCGCGGGCAATTGAAACGGATCGCGCAGTCGAACACGCGTGCGTAATCGTCGGCGTAGTCCGGCGCCGGGTAGGCCAGCTCCAGCACCGTCGGCCGGAAGTCCGCACCCAGCAGGCCGCGGCACAGCATCAGGCAGCTGGCGAACAGCTCTTCGCACAGGAACGGTTCCAGTTCCGGGTCCGGGCTGCGCATGCTGGCGATCATGCCAAGGCCGTCGCTGCCGTCGACGTCGAGCTCCAGCTCCATCATCGCGCCGGTGATCGGCGCGTAGTGGACGCCCAGCTGCAATGCTTCGGCAAAGCGCGGCGCGGTCAGCATGGCCAGGCCGAGCAGGCCGAAATGGCCGATGTTCTGGCGCTCGCCAAGGACCAGGCCGGGGCCGCGGATGGGCAGGCTGCGCACCGCGCGGCGGATGATCTGGCAGGTCTGGCGATAGGACAGGTAGACCGGGGTTTCGCCGTCGAACTCCGCCGGCCCCAGGCGCAGGCCGGCGAACCAGCCCTCGCAGCCGATGCCGGACTCGGCGGCCATGGCGACCAGGCCGGCAACGATGCCGCTTTTGATGTTGGCCACGCTCTGGCGCGGGTCGTTGTTGTCGAGTGGTTGCATACGCTTGCGTAGCTTGTCCGGTTTGCCCCCCAGAGTATGCCGGCTTTGCCCTCCTCTGGCGTCCTCCGAAGGTCACAGACTGCGTTTTACTTCTTCCCCTCCGCGTTGCGGGCCGGGAAGGCCACCGGGATCAGTCTGGAATGGGGACGGACGCAAACCTTATGAAGCGCATCACTCTCAGCATTGCGATCGCAGTTGGCGTGGCGTCCCTGGCGGGCTGCCAGAAGCAGGAGGCCGCGGCCCCGGCCGCCGACGCCGACTACCAGAAAGTGCTGATCGGCCGGCTGCTCGATGCCAAGGCCGGCGACGTGATCGAGATCCCGGCCGGCCGCTTCTCATTCGATCGCAGCCTGAGCCTGCGCGTGGACGGCGTCACCCTCCGCGGCGCAGGCATGGACAAGACCATCCTCAGCTTCAAGGGCCAGAAGGCCGGCGCCGAAGGGCTGCTGGTCAACGCCGGCAACTTCACCCTGGAAAACCTCGCCATCGAGGACAGCAAGGGCGACGGCCTGAAGGTCAACGAAGGCGACAACATCACCATCCGCGGCGTCCGCGTCGAATGGACCGGTGGCCCGAAGACCACCAATGGCGCCTACGGCATCTATCCGGTGCAGACCACCAACGTGCTGATCGAGGATTCGGTGGTGATCGGCGCGTCCGATGCCGGCATCTACGTCGGCCAGTCGAAGAACGTGGTCGTGCGCCGCAACCGCGCCGAGCGCAACGTCGCCGGCATCGAGATCGAGAACACGATCGGCGCCGACGTCTACGAGAACACCGCCACCGACAACACCGGCGGCATCCTCGTGTTCAACATGCCCAACCTGCCGCAGCCGGGTCACACCACCCGCGTCTACCGCAACAAGGTGTTCGCCAACAACACGGGCAACTTCGCCGCCAAGGGCGCGGCCGTGGCCAGCGTTCCGGCCGGCTCGGGCGTGGTGATCAACTCCAACGACAAGGTCGAGATCTTCGACAACGACATCGCCGACAACCAGACGGCGAACGTGATCATCTCCAGCTACTTCTCCACCGGCTACATGACCGAGAAGGGCGTGGCCAAGGCGTTCGATCCGTACCCGGAAGAGATCGCCATCCACGGCAACCGCTTCAAGGGCGGTGGCGACAAGCCTGATGGCCTCGACCTGAAGGCACTGCGCGTGGCGATGTTCGGCCTCGGCGGCCACCTGCCGGACGTGCTGTGGGACGGTTACGTCAACACCGCGCGCCCCGGCGGCGCGCAGGTCTGCATCGACAATGGCGCGGCGGAAACACTCAACGCCGACGGCCCGAACAAGTACAAGTCCCCGAGCCTGGTGACCGAAGCTGTGCGCTGCAAGCTGGCGCCGCTGCCGGTGGTCACCCTGCCCGGCGACACCACCGCTGCGGCGACGAAGGCGGCTCCGACGGCATGAAGCATGGATTGTTGATCAGGGCCGCCGTGATCGGCGCGGCCGTGATGCTGGTCGCGATGTCGCTGGTGGGATGCATGCGCAGCCAGGAGCCGGTGCAGTTCCATGCCTCCGGCCATCCGGAAAACCTCAGCGACTGGCACGTGCTGTCGGTCGCCGACGGCCACCTTCGCCTGAACCAGGGCGTCGAGCCGTACGCGCTCAACAGTGCGTTGTTCAGCGACTACGCACACAAGCTGCGCACGCTGTGGCTGCCGCCGGGGACCAAGGCCACGTACCAGGATTACGAGGCCTTCGACTTCCCGGTCGGCACCATCATCAGCAAGACCTTCTACTACCCGCGCGCGGAAAAAGGTGACGGCGGGGGCGACGCGGTGCTGCGCGTGGCCGAGACGCCGGCGGAAAGCCGCGACGGCCTCGACCTGGCCAGGGTCCGCCTGATCGAAACGCGCCTGCTGGTCCGCCGCGAGCAGGGCTGGGTGGCGATGGCCTACGTGTGGAACGCGCAGCAGACCGAAGCGGTACTGGCCCGTGCCGGCGACTCGATCGCGATGACGCTGCAAAAGCCGGACGGCAGCGGCAAGCAGGACTTCAGCTACATGGTCCCCGACGAGAACCAGTGCGCCGGTTGCCATTCCACCAACAACACCACGCGCGTGCTGCATCCGATCGGCCCGAAGGCGCGCCACCTCAACCGCGAGGATCCATGGCACCCGGGCAGCAACCAGCTCGCCCGGATGGTCGAAATGGGCAGGCTGCAGGGGCTGCCGCAGTCCGGCGTGCCGCGCAATGCCCGCTTCGACGACGCATCGGCCAAGCTCGGCGACCGCGCGCGCGCCTACCTCGACGTCAACTGTGGCCACTGCCACAACCCGAAGGGACCGGCCGATACGTCCGGGCTCTGGCTCGACGCCGGCACGACCGATTCGCGTCGCGTCGGCCTGTGCAAGCCGCCGGTCGCGGCCGGGCAGGGCACCGGTGACCACATGTTCGACATCGTGCCGGGCCGTCCCGACGATTCGATCCTGGTCTACCGGATGGACAGCCTCGATCCGGGTGCGATGATGCCCGAGCTCGGTCGGGGAACCGTGCACGAAGAAGGCGTTGCCCTGATCCGTGACTGGATCGGTGCATGGCTGGGGAGTTGTACCGATCCGGAGCAGAACGTCGCGGTGCAATCGCGATGATGCAATCACCATGAAGTAACCATTGCCGTGCAGTCCGGTCCAACCCGGGCTGCCGGCGCCAAAACAACAAGAAAGTCATTGGGAGGGGAGTTCCGATGTCGCCACGCAAGAGCAGGCTCGCAATCAGTCTGGGCCGCGCACTGTCAGGTCTGGCATTCACCGCGGCGATGCCGCTGGCCATGGCGCAGACCGCCGACGCACCCGCGCCGGTCAGCGCCACGCAGCTGGACACGATTACCGTCACCGCGCAGAGCCGCGAGCAGGAACTGCAGGATGTGCCGATCGCACTGCAGGTCGTCACCGAGCAGTTGCTCGAAGACGTTGCCGCCGAGGACCTCGGCGACATCGACAGTTTCGTCCCGGGCCTGCAGGTCAACAGCCTGCAGCCGACCCAGCCGAGCTTCCAGTTGCGCGGCATCGCCACCGACGACTTCGGCATCGGTACCGATCCTGCCGTGGGTGTGTACGTCGATGGCGTCTACGCCGGTCGTGGCGGCGGCGTGCTGCTGCCGTTCACCGACCTGCAGCGCATCGAAGTGCTCAAGGGGCCGCAGGGCACGCTGTTCGGCCGCAACACCGCCGCCGGCGCGATCTCGATCATCACCAGCCGTCCCGAGTACGAGAACGGTGCGCGCGCCAAGCTGCGCCTGGGCGAGGACAACAAGACCTATTTCGAGGGCATGGCGAACATCGCCGTGAGCGACACCTCGGCGTTCCGCTTCAACGGCATCTTCAACCACAGCGACGGCTGGATCCAGGACTCGGTGACCGGTGAAGACCTGGCGCCGGAGGACAACTGGGCCACGCGCGCTTCGTTCCAGACCAAGTTCGGCGAGAACACCCGCGCCTGGTTCACCTGGGACCACGAGAGCCTGGACCAGCTTGGCCAGGCCACCACCGGCGTGGTGCCGATTCCGGCGTTCCCGTCGCTGCCGACCGCACCGGCGGACCCGTCGCAGTTCCTCGACCCGCTGGAGATTGCGACCGCGACCGATGCGCAGGGCAATGCCGAAACACGCAGGTTCGATGGCATCACCCTGATCGTCGACCACAACTTCGGCTGGGGCAGCCTGACCTCGACGTCGGCGTGGCACGACTACGACTCGCTCAACCGCGTCGAGGAAGACGGCACCAACCTCAGCTACCTCTACGTCGACTCGACCAACACCGAAAGCAACTCGAACTTCTACCAGGAGTTCAAGTTCACCGGCAGCACCGACAGCGTCGACTGGGTCGCCGGCGCGAGCTACTTCCAGGAAGAGGCCGGCCAGACCAGCGAGGTCAACGCGCTGACCGACTCGATCGACACCATCGCCAACAACATGGGACTCGCGCCGGGCGGCCTGTTTGGCCCGGTCACGCAGGTCGCCAACATGTTCGGTATTCCGGTGGACCTGACCGGCCTGCCGTGGAACGAGAAGTTCGTCAACACGCTCGACACCAAGGCCTACGCTGCGTTCGGCGACGCCACCTGGCACGTCAACGACAAGCTCAACCTGACCGCCGGCCTGCGCTACACCCGCGACGAGAAGGACTTCACCTGGTTCAACGACCACCGCAGCGCGCCGGCACTCGACGCCCAGCTCGACCTGCTCGATGCGATCGGCTTCTTCGATGCGATCGGTCTGCCCAAGGAAATGTTCGTCTTCGACGTCGCGTTCATCGATCCGCCGGCGATGATGAACAAGGGCGTGCTCAACCGCGCCAAGAAGTCGTGGGATGACTGGAGCCCGCGCTTCGTCGCCGACTACCATTTCGCCGAGAACCTGATGGGCTTCGCCTCGCTGGCCAAGGGTTACAAGGCCGGCGGCTTCAACGCGCTGCAGATCGGCAGTGAGTTCGAGAACGAAGACGTCTGGAACTTCGAGACGGGCATCAAGCAGTCGTTCCCGGACCAGCGCCTGGCCTACAACGTCTCTGGCTTCTACTACGTCTACGACAATCGCCAGGCCGTCACCCTGGACATGACCACGGCGATTCCGCGCTTCGTGGTCAACACCTCCGACCAGGAAGCCTACGGCGTCGACTTCGACGTGCGCTGGCAGGCCACCGACGGGCTCGGCCTGGACTTCAACGCCGAGTACCTGGATTCGACCTACAAGTCGTACATCAATCCGCAGGGCGTCGACCTGGCCGGCGAACCCAGCGGCGCGCCGAAGTGGTCGTTTGCCGCCGGCGCCAACTATGTCTGGCACATGGGCGATGCCGGCGACATGCGTGCCTCGGTGCGTCACTCCTACGTGGGCGAATGCCGCAGCAACGACGAGTCGGTCAGCCTGCTCGGTTGCGGCACGGGCGCCGGCGCCATCGACATCGGCGAAGCGCAGAACCTCACCGACGTGCGCCTGGGCTGGACCTCGTCCAGCGGCCATTGGGGCTGGGCGCTGTACGGCAACAACGTGTTCGACAACCAGTACGTCAACTCGCTGGGCACCTACGGCATGACCGTGCTCGGCACCGTTGGCGCGCGCATGACCCAGCCGCGCCAGTACGGCCTGGAAGTCAGCGCGAAGTTCTGACCGAGGGGCTGGCGCTCCACCGACCCCGGCACATTGGTGCCGGGGTTCAGGTTTTCCGGCGATCCGGGCATCCTTGGCGGATGCCGACACGCAAGGGCGGTCCCGCCGTCGCTCTCCATCACCAGCAACCGATCAGCAGCCTGCGCGGGGTTGGCCCGCGCGTGGCCGAGAAGCTGGCCGCGCGCGGCCTGACCACGCTGCAGGATCTGTGGCTGCAGTTGCCGAGGCAATACGAGGACCGCACCGCGCTGACGCCGATCCGGTTGCTGCAGCCGGGCGTGGCCGCGCAGGTCGAAGGTCGCGTGGAGGCGGTCGAGCGCGGATTCCGTTACCGGCCGACGTTGCGCGTGGCGATAGGCGATGACTCCCGTGCCACGCTGGTGTTGCGCTTCTTCCATTTCCGCGCCGCCCAGGTCGCCCAGTTCCACCCGGGCGCGCGCGTGCGCTGCTACGGCACGCCACGGCCGGGCCAGAACGGGCTGGAAATCGTCCATCCCAGCTACAGCATGCTCGACGCGGAGGCCGGCGCCGAACTGGGCAGCAGCCTCGATCCGGTCTATCCGGCGATCGAGGGCATCGGCCCGGTGTCGCTGCGCCGCCTGATCGGCCTGGCGCTGGATCGCCTTCCCGATGAGGAGTCGCTGGAGCTGTTGCCGCGCGATCTGCGCGACGGCTTCAACCTGCCTTCGCTGCGCGAGGCGCTGCTGACGGTGCACCGTCCGCCGCAGGACGCCGACGTCGCCGCGCTCATCGCCGGCCGCCATCCGGCGCAGCGCCGGCTCGCGCTCGAGGAGCTGCTGGCACACCACCTCAGCCTGCGCCGCCAGCGCATCGCCCAGCAGGCGCATGCCGCGCCGGTGCTGCGCAAGACCGCGCTCGCAGGACGCCTGCGCAAGGCACTGCCGTTCGCGCTGACCGGCGCGCAGCAGCGCGTGTTCGACGAGATCCGCGCCGACCTCGCCAGGCCGCATCCGATGCTGCGCCTGGTCCAGGGCGACGTCGGCAGCGGCAAGACCGTCGTCGCGGCGCTGGCAGCGATGCAGGCGGTGGAGGCCGGCAAGCAGGCGGCGTTGATGGCGCCGACCGAGCTGCTGGCCGAGCAGCACCTGGGCAACCTACGCGGCTGGCTGGAGCCGCTGGGCGTGCGCGTGGCATGGCTGGCCGGCAAGGTCACCGGTCGTGCCCGCGCCAAGGTGCTGGAAGAGGTGGCGTCGGGCGAAGCGCAGATGGTCGTGGGCACGCACGCGCTGATGCAGGAAGCAGTGGCGTTCCGGGACCTCGGCCTGGCCATCGTCGACGAGCAGCACCGCTTCGGCGTGCACCAGCGCCTGGCGCTGCGCGACAAGGGCATCGGCGGCAACGGCAATGGCGACGCCATCGTCCCGCACCAGCTGGTGATGACCGCCACGCCCATCCCGCGCACGCTGGCGATGGCCGCCTATGCCGATCTCGACGTGTCTGCGATCGACGAGCTGCCGCCGGGGCGCACGCCGGTGCAGACCGTCGCGCTGAGTGCCGAGCGCCGGCCGGAACTGGTCGAACGCATCCGCCGTGCCTGCGCCGAAGGCCGCCAGGCCTACTGGGTCTGCACCCTGATCGACGACAGCGACGAGGTCATCGCCCAGGCCGCGCAATCGACGTTCGAAGACCTGTCCAAGCGCCTGCCGGAACTGCGCGTGGGCATCGTCCACGGTCGCATGAAGGCCGCCGACAAGCAGGCGACGATGCGCGCATTCAAGGAAGGCACCGTCGACCTGCTGGTGGCGACCACCGTCATCGAGGTCGGCGTCGATGTGCCCAATGCCTCGCTGATGATCATCGAGAACGCCGAGCGCCTGGGCCTGGCACAGCTGCACCAGCTGCGCGGACGCGTCGGCCGCGGCAGCGCCGCCTCCAGCTGCGTGCTGCTGTACCAGTCGCCGCTGTCGCAGATGGCCCGGCAGCGCCTGGAGACCATGCGCGAGACCAACGACGGCTTCGTCATCGCCGAGAAGGACCTGGAGCTGCGTGGCCCCGGTGAGCTGCTCGGCACGCGCCAGACCGGCCTGGCCCAGTTCCGCGTCGCCGACCTCGCCCGCGACGCCGACCTGCTGCCGCAGGTGCAGGACATCGGCGAGCGGCTGCTGCGCGAATCGCCCGATCTGGCGCAGCGCATCGTCGCGCGCTGGGTTGGCGGGGCCGTGCGTTTCGCCGGGGCCTGAGGCCTTCCCGGAGGGCGGCAAGCTGACTCCCGGGTTCAGGAGACTGCCCGCATGCCAGTCGGAAAGGCCCCACAGTGGCATCATGCGCAGTCCGGCCCCCGGTCGAACCCCCGCAATCCGTGACTGCCGAGCCTGCCAACGTTTCCGCTGCCCGACAGGGCGCCCAGCCGTTCATTGCCGCAGACGTGGGCGGCACGCATGCGCGCGTCGGGCTGGTCCGGGTGGGGGCAGACGGCAAGGTCGACGTGCTGCAGTACCGCCGCTATGCCTGCGCCGAGTACCCGAGCCTGGCCGCGATCCTCGACCATTTCGCCGGCGAGTTCGCAGCCGAGCGCACCCACGCCGTGGTGGCGATCGCCGGTCGCCTGGAAGGCGACACGCTGATCAACAGCAACCTGCAATGGCCGGTGTCGGTGCGCAGCACGCGTGAGGCGGCCGGGGTCACGCACCTGGCCCTGCTCAACGATTTCGAGGCGGTGGCCTGCGCCATGTCGTACGTCGATGCAGCGACGATGACGCGCGTCTGCGGCCCGGGCACCAGCTCCAACAGCAGCGCCGGCAACGGCCCGGCCCTGGTGCTGGGTCCGGGTACCGGCTTCGGCGCCGCCCTGTGCCTGCCCAGTGCGCAGCAGCGTGCGCCGTTGCGCGTGCTCGCCAGCGAGGCGGGGCACGCCGCACTGGCCGCCGGTACCGCGCGCGAACTCGATCTGGTGCGCCACCTGCTCCGGCGCTGGCCGCACGTCGACAACGAGCGCGTGCTGTCGGGCCCGGGCCTGGTCAATACCTACCGGGCGCTGTGCGAGCTCGACGGCGTTGCGCCGGCGCTGGACAACCCCGAAGCGATTGCCACGGCCGCCCAGGCGGGCAGCGATGCGCGCGCCGTGGAGACGCTGCAGCTGTTCTGTGCGCTGCTCGGCAGCCTCGCAGGCGATCTCGCTGTCACCTTCGGCGCGGACGCGGTGTACCTGGCCGGCGGCATTCCGGCGCAGATCCGTCCGTTCCTGCTCGACAGCCAGTTCGCTGCGCGCTTCCGCAACAAGGGCGTGCTGGGCGAGGTCCTGGCGCGCGTGCCGGTGTGGCTGGTCGACCATGGCCAACTCGGCCTGGTCGGTGCCGCGGCCTGGTATTACGAAAGGCATTCCGGCTTCTAGAACGCACCTGTTTTCAGCTTGACCGCGCTCGGATTGCAGCCAGGCGAGGCCTGGCCGCGCGCAATCCCGCACCTGCCCAGGACCGCTCGCCCATGACCAACCGCCGCCAGTTTCTCCAGTCCTCGCTGCTTGCCGCCGGCGCGCTGGCCTTGCCCAAGGCCGGGGCCGCACCGGTCGCCAACCGCGGCCGTGTCGTCTCGACCTGGGACTTCGGCGTCGGTGCCAATGCCGCGGCATGGCAGGTGCTCGGAACAGGCGGCAGCGCGCTCGACGCGGTCGAAGCCGGCGCGCGCTGGGCCGAGGCCGACCTGTGCAATCCGACGGTGGGCCGTTGCGGCAATCCCGATCGCGATGGCGTCCTCACGCTCGACGCCAGCATCATGGACGGCGACGGCCGCTGCGGCGCGGTCGCCGCGCTGGAAGACATCGCCCACCCGGTGTCGGTGGCGCGCGCGGTGATGGAGAAGACTCCGCACGTGATGCTGGTCGGTGCCGGCGCGCAGCAGTTCGCCATCGCCCAGGGCTTCGAGAAGACGCCGCTTCTGACCGACCAGGCGCGCCAGGCCTGGCGCGAATGGCTCAAGACCGCGCAGTACACACCGCAGATCAATGCCGAACGCCAGCAGCGCCCGGGCGACAAGAGCAACCACGACACGCTGGGCATCCTCGCCCTCGACGCCAAGGGGCGCCTGGCCGGAGCCTGCACCACCAGCGGCATGGCGTGGAAGTTGCACGGCCGGGTGGGAGACAGTCCGATCGTCGGCGCCGGCCTGTACGTCGACAACGAAGTCGGCGCGGCCACCGCCTCGGGCGTGGGCGAGGAGATGGTGCGCAATGCCGCCAGCTTCCTCGTCGTCGAACTGATGCGGCAAGGGCGCTCGCCGGCGGACGCCTGCCGCGAGGCGATCGAGCGGGTGGTGCGCAAGCGGCCCGAGGCCAGCAAGCAATTGCAGGTCTGCTTCCTCGCCCTCAACCGCGACGGCGAAGCCGGTGCGTTTGCCTTGCACAAGGGCTTCGTCTACGCCCTGCACGATGGCGGCGCGGGCCCGCATGACACACTGCACGAATCGCCCTCGGTATACGCCACGGAACAGAAATGACCCGGCCGCTGCTGGAGATCGCCGCCAATTCGCTGGCCTCGGCGCAGGCCGCGCAGGAAGGCGGTGCCGATCGCGTCGAGCTTTGCGAGAACCTCGGTGACGGTGGCTGCACGCCGTCGTACGGGACGATCGCGCTCGCACGCGAGCGCCTGCAAATTCCGTTGTACGTGCTGATCCGGCCGCGCGCCGGCGACTTTCTCTACGACAGCTGCGAGCGGGAAGTGATGCTGCGCGACATCGAGTCGTGCGTGCGCCTGGGTTGCGACGGCGTCGTCATTGGCGCCCTCGCCGACGATGGCGGCGTGGACGAAGTGGTCTGCCTCGAATTGATTGCGGCCGCAGGCACGCTGGGCATCACCTTCCATCGCGCCTTCGACGTCGCGCGCGACCAGGCGCAGGCCCTGGAGTCGGTGATCGCGCTGGGCTGCGAGCGCGTGCTCACCTCGGGCGCGCGATCGACGGCGCCGGAAGGTGCCGGCACGATCGCGGCGCTGGTGCGGCAGGCCGCCCGGCGCATCCGGGTGATGGCGGGCGCGGGCATCACCGAAGACAATCTCGCCGAACTCGTCATCCGCAGCGGCGCGGACGAATTTCATGCCTCCGCGAAAGCGCATCGTTCGTCGCGCATGCGGCATCCCAACCAGCGCATTGCCGGCCTTGATGCTCACTGGTTGCAGAGCGATGCCGATCGGGTCCGGGCGCTGCGTGCGGTTCTGCTTGCCGGATGATCGCGGAGGCATCCCGCGAAGGCATGTCGTGCAGGCGCGACGTGCAGGCATGACGTCTTCCCGGCCATAATCGGCCCATGAGCGACAAGATCCCCCTGCTGATCGATACCGACCCGGGCGTCGACGACGCGCTGGCCCTGCTGATGGCCTTCAACGATCCACGCCACGACGTGGTTGGCCTGACCATCGCCGCGGGCAATGTCGGCCTGCGTCATACCGTGGCCAATGCACTCAAGCTGTGCGAAGTCGCCGGCGTCGACGTGCCGGTGTTCGTTGGCTGTGCCGGTCCGCTGCTGCATCCGGCACCGGATGCGGGCTACGTGCACGGCCAGGACGGCTTCGGTGATGTCGGTTACGTGGCGGCGCGCCAGCAGGTGCATGCCGAGCATGCCGCGCTGGCCATCCTGCGCCTGTCGCACGAACACGCCGGCAAGCTGTTGCTGGTCGCGCTGGGCCCGCTGACCAACATTGCCCTGGCGCTCAAGCTCGACCCGACCCTGCCCGAGCGCGTGGCGCGCCTGGTGGTGATGGGCGGCGCGGTCACCGGCCACGGCAACATCACCCCGGCCGCCGAATTCAACATCTACTTCGACCCGGAGGCGGCGCACATCGTGTTCGAGGCCTTCGCGCAGATCGACCTGGCCGACTGGGAGGGCACCATCGCCCACGGCCTGCACCATGACCGCGTGGTGGAATGGCTGGGCGCGGACTCCGAGCGAGCCCGCTTCTACGAGCGCATCTCGAAGAAGACCCGGGAGTGGTCTGCCGACCGCCGCGGCGATTACTGGCATTCGGCCGACGCCTACGCCATGGCCTTCGCCCTGGCCCCGGACGGAGCCGTGGAGACGGCCGCGCGTCCGTTGGCGATCGAACTGGGGCATGGCCACGCCCGCGGCATGACCGTGGTCGACTGGCAGCGCCAGAGCGGCCGGCCGGACGGGGTCCGGATCCTGCTGAAATACGAGCAGGCACGCCTGGACGGCCTGATCCGCGAGGCGCTCGCAGCCAGCTGAGCGGGGCGTAATCCGGACTTGCCGGGACGCAGAGTGGCCGCTATACTTCCCGGCTTTCCCGCTTAAAGATTGGTGAGTGCCATGAAGGCCGGCATCCATCCCGAATACCGCGAAGTCGTGTTCCAAGACGTGACCACCGACTTCCAGTTCCTGACCCGCTCGACCCTTGGCAGCAAGGAATCGATCAAGTGGGAAGACGGCAATGAGTATCCGCTGATCAAGGTCGACATCAGCTCGGCTTCGCACCCGTTCTACACGGGCAAGCACAAGATCATGGATACCAGCGGTCGCGTCGACAAGTTCCGCAAGCGCTACGCCCAGAAGTGATTTTCCGGGCCGTGCCGCAGGCACGGCTTTGCCGGAAGTTCATGGCGAGCGACGCGACGGGTCTGCTGTAGCAATGGCTGCCGAAGGGCAGTCGGCGAAGCCAGGATCTGTTTGCAACAACGGCTGCCGAAAGGCGGCCGTTGCCGTTTGCGTGGAGCGCTCTGCCGGGGGCAGGGTCCCGCCTGCGGCGGCCCAGACGACACAAGCCACGGCTGCCGAAAGGCGGCCGTTGCCGTTTCTGGCCATTGGCGCCAGCCCTTGGGGCGGCTGACCAGATCGGCTCCGGCCGAGATACTGGCAGCACCGGCCAGGCCGCACGCGCGCGACGGTCCGTTGCAGCCAGGCGGTGCAAGCCGACCAAAGTCCGAGCCTTGGCTCCAGGGCGTTGTGCGATAATTCACTATCGCGGTCCGGCCGAGTTCCGCCGTGACCCCGTGCCCATTCGTGGCCCACTCGTGCCCGGCCTGCCCGTCGGCAGGCATGCAGACTTGAGGAGTGTTTCGTGTCCGATTCGAACAAACCCGGTTTCGACCAGGTCACCCTGACCGCTGGCGACAAGACCGTGACCCTGCCGGTCCACCACCCGGTCCTCGGCCAGCCCTGCATCGACATCGCCAAGCTGCCGAAGGAAACCGGCGCTTTCACCTACGACAACGGCTTCACCGCGACCGCCAGCTGCAAGTCGGCCATCACCTACATCGATGGCGATGCCGGCGTGCTGCTGTACCGCGGTTACCCGATCGACCAGCTGGCCGAGCATTCGAGCTTCCTCGAAGTGGCCTACCTGCTGATGAACGGTGAGCTGCCGAACCAGGGCGAGTTCGCCAGGTTCGAGCACGAAGTCACGCATCACACGATGATGCACGAGGCCTTCCGCACGTTCCTGTACGGCTTCCGCCACGACGCCCATCCGATGGCGATGCTGGTCGGCATGCTCGGCTCGATGGCGAGCTTCTACCACAACGATCTCGACCTGGAAGATCCGGAGCAGCGCCGCCTGGCCGCGATCCGCCTGATCGCCAAGGTGCCGACGATTGCCGCTGCCTGCCATCGTTACTCGATCGGCTGGCCGATGCGCTATCCGAAGAACAACCTCGAGTACACCACGCGCTTCCTGCACATGATGAAGGAAGTGCCGAGCGAGCCGCTGGAGCTCAGCCCGGTCGCCGCCAAGGCGCTGGACCTGCTCTTCATCCTGCACGCAGACCACGAGCAGAACGCGTCGACCTCGACCGTGCGCCTGGTCGGTTCCACCGGTGCCAACCCGTACGCATGCGTCGCCGCCGGCGTTGCCGCGTTGTGGGGCCCGGCGCACGGCGGTGCAAACGAAGCCGTGCTGAAGATGCTCGAGGAGATCGGCCGTCCGGAGAACGTCGGTTCGGCGGTCGCCAAGGCCAAGGACAAGGAGTCGGGCTTCCGCCTGATGGGCTTCGGCCACCGCGTCTACAAGAACTTCGATCCGCGCGCCAAGATCATCCGCGAGATGACCCACAAGGTGCTGGGCGAGCTGGGCGTCAACGATCCGCTGCTGGAAGTGGCGATGAAGCTGGAAGAGGCGGCGCTGAAGGACGAGTACTTCGTGCAGCGCAAGCTCTATCCGAACGTCGATTTCTACTCGGGCATCATCTACAAGGCGCTCGGCATCCCGGTGGAGATGTTCACGGTGATGTTCGCCATTGCCCGCACCGCGGGCTGGGTCGCGCATTGGCTGGAGCAGCAGAACGATCCGGAGAACAAGATCGGCCGTCCGCGCCAGATCTACATCGGTTCGCCGCAGCGCGACTACGTCGACGCCGGCAAGCGCTGAGGCGTCGCCCGCGCACATGGCCGGCGTTCGCGCCGACGCAACGACAAAGCCGCGGCCACACCGCGGCTTTGTCGTTTTCAAATGGCTGGTCTATGCGCTGCTGGCCGGCGATGTCGTGCTGTACGCGCTCTATGGCCGGGTCACCGAGCTGATCGATACGGCGGCCTGGTTCGTGCTGCTGTTGTTGTTCGAGTGGGAGACCGGTGGCTGGCCGTTGCCGCGTCGCTGGCTGCCGTTGCTGCACGGCGTGCGCGCACTGGCATCTGTGGCCGTCGTGGTTGCCGTGGTCGGCTATGCGCTCGAGCGTGTCTGGCTGGACTTCGCCAACGAGGTGGTCTGGCTGGGCGTGATCGCGTTGCTCGAACTGGAGGTCCGGCTTCCGCCGGCCGCGCTTCGCCTGCACCGCCTGCGCCGCGTCGCAGCCTCGCTGCTCTACCTTGCGCTGGTCGGGTTCATGCTGACCTGGGCGGCGATGGGCATCGGCGGCCAGGATCCGCACGCGGCCTGGCTGGACACCTGGGACGCGCTGCTGTGGCTGGTGGCCTTCGTGGTGATCGAACTGAACGTGTTCGGATTCCGCGGTGCATTGACCCGCCGGTAGCCCGGGTAAGCGAAGCGCACCCGGGGTATGTGCGCCCAATACCCCGGGTGCGCTTCGCTTACCCGGGCTACGGATCCTTATGGCGACGTTCCGCCGTTCTCGTAGTCGTGGATTTCGTCGTCGGCCAGCAACTGCCGCAACTGCGCCGCGCTGGCGCGCTTCATCGGCTTCTCGTCGGTGCTCGACAACGGCGCCTGGCGCAGGATGTCCAGGGGCATCACGGTGAGGTCGAAGGTGATGTCTTCCGCGCTGAACACCCACACCGGGAAATCGCCGGCGCGCTCGCGGTCCAGGCGCAGGCGGCGACTGCGGGCCTCGGCCGGGATGCCGTGCTGTTCGAGAAAGCGCGGCGGGGCATCGGGGTCGTCGCTGTGCAGGTGCAATGCCACCGGGCTGCGCGTGTCGGCGGTGCCGTCGAGCACCGGGCCGACCAGGCGCGGCTCGAACGACTTGAAGAACTCCAGCGCCCGCAATGCCGACTCGCGGCGACGGCGCAATGCCGGGATGTTCTCGCGCTGGAACAGGCGCTGGTACTCGCGCAGCGCTTCCTCGATCTCGCGGTTGCGCGGCAATGAGGCGTCGTCGGAAATGCCCAGCCGCTCGGCCGCTTTTAGCTTGGCCTGGTGGTAGTCGCGGATGCCGCCTTCGGCCATCAGCCGGGCGGCCTCGTGGGCGAGGCGGTGGCGGCGTTCGCGGGTGCGTGTCTGCGCATGCAGGTTGGCGTGCTGTCGGGCGTGGGGCATGACAACCTCCGCATCTGGCACGACGTCGGCGACCGGTTGCGCCGCGGCCGTATCTGCACCGGCAGCGGCAACCTAGCACGTTTCATCGGGCCTGGAAGTTACCGCTTCGGGTGTATCGGCGATCTCCATTCTGCCCATGCCGCATGAACCAATCCCGTCCACCGGAAACGACGACGCCGGGCGAACCCGGCGTCGTTTGAGGCTTGCTGGCGGGGCAGCTCAGAAGATGTCGAACTCTTCCTCGGCGGGCGCCGTCTCGGCCGGGCCGTAGTCGACGTAGCTCTGCATGCGCTCCAGGTCCTCGGCCTTGACCCATTCGACGATGCCGCCGCCTTCGCCCGGCACCAGTGCGCCGCTGGCCGAAACCGAGACCTTGACCATGCCTTCCGGCGGCTCGTTCAGCGAGATCGGCTGGTCCTTCAGCGCCACCCGCATGTAGTCGATCCAGATCGGCAGCGCAGCCTTGCCGCCGTACTCGCGGTAGCCCAGCGACTTGTAGTTGTCGCGGCCGACCCAGACGGTGGTGACATAGGGGCCACCGAAGCCGGAGAACCAGGCGTCGCGGTGATCGTTGGTCGAACCGGTCTTGCCACCGACGTCCTCGCGCTCGAGCACCTTGGCCGCGGTGCCGGTACCGCGCAGGACGACGTCGCGCAGCATCGAGTTGATCTGGTAGGCGATGCGGCTGTCGATCGCGCGCGGCGCCAGCACCAGCTTGCTGGTGTCGATCTCGGTCTTCTTCGGCTCGTCCTTCGGCTTGGCCTCCACCGGCGCGGCCGGTGTCGCATTCGGGCCCAGGTTGAAGCCGTCGACCACCGTCGAGGTCTGCACCGCCCTGCTGGCACCGCCGGTACCGCCGCAGGCCGGGCAGGCAATGGCCGGCTTTTCCTTGAACACCACCGCGCCCTCGCGGTCCTTGACCTCGTCGATGAACCACGGCGTGATGCGGAAGCCGCCATTGGCGAAGGCGGAGAAACCGCGCGCGACCGACATCGGCGTCAGCGACGCCGAGCCCAGCGACATCGACAGGTTCGGCGGCAGTTCGGCTTCGTCGAAGCCGAAGTGGCTGATGTACTTGCGCGCGTAGTCGACGCCGATGGCGTCGAGCAGGCGCACCGACACCAGGTTGCGCGACTGCACCATCGCCTCGCGCAGGCGCATCGGGCCGGCGAAATTGCCGCTGTCGTTCTGCGGACGCCAGATGTGGCCGCGACGGTCCTTGAACACGACCGGCGCGTCCAGCACCACCGACGCCGGATTGAAGCCGCGCTCGAACGATGCGGCATACAGGAACGGCTTGAAGCTCGAACCCGGCTGGCGGCGCGCCTGGGTGGCGCGGTTGAACTTGGCGCCGGCGAAGCTGTAGCCACCGGACAGGGCGCGCAGTGCGCCGTTGCCCGGCTCAAGCGACACCAGCGCTGCCTGGGCCTGCGGGACCTGGTCGAGGCGGTAGGTCGGCGCCGGCATGGGGCCGGTCTGGCCGGGCTTGGCCGGGGCCGGCTCGGTGCGCAGCACGCGCACCAGGTCGCCACGCTTGACCAGGCTGGCCGGGCTGCGTCCGCCGAAGCCCTGGTTGGGGCCTAGCTCGATCTGGCTGCCATCGGCCAGCACCAGCTGCACCTGGCTGCCATTGCTGCCGGTGACGATCGCCGGCAGCAGCGAGGCCTGCGCCGGAATGCCGCGCAGGCGCGTGCGCAGCGACGCTGCATCCTCACCTGCGGCGAGGTCGAAATGTTGTTCGACGCCATGCCAGCCGTGGCGGCGGTCGTACACCGACAGCCCATCGCGGATGGCCTGGTCGGCGGCGGCCTGCAGGGTCGGATCGATCGTCGTGGTGACGTGGAAACCGCGCGTCAGCGCTTCGGCGCCATAGCGGGCGACCATTTCCTGGCGCACCATCTCGGCCACGTACGGGGCGTACACCTCGACCGGGCGCTCGTGCGGCGTGGCATGCATCTGCGCGGCCTTGGCCTGGTCGGCCTCGGCCTGGCTGATGTAACGCAGGTCGGCCATGCGCTGCAGGATGTAGTCGCGACGTTCCTTGGCGCGCTCGGGATTGCTCAGCGGATTGCCGCTGGACGGGAACTTCGGAATTCCAGCGAGCGAAGCCATTTCATCGAGCGTGAGCTCGCCCAGCTTCTTGCCGTAATAGAACTCCGCGGCCGCGCCGACACCGTAGGCGCGATTGCCGAAGAAGCTCTTGTTGAGATACAGCTCGAAGATCTCGTCCTTGCTCAGCTCGCGCTCCATGCGCATCGCCAGCAGCATCTCGGCGAGCTTGCGCGTGTAGCTGTATTCGTTGCTGAGGAAGAACTGACGCGCGACCTGCTGGGTGATGGTCGAGCCACCGGGAACACGACGCGCATCGGTCGTGGCGAGCAGCCAGACAGCGCGCGCGATGCCCTTGAAATCGACGCCGTGATGCTTGTAGAAACGCGCATCCTCGATCGAGATGAAGGCCTGCTTGAGCCGGTCCGGGACGTCCTGGATCGAGATCGGGTAGCGCCGGGTCTCGCCGAACAGCGCCATCAGGCGGCCGTCCCTGGCGTAGACGTACATCGGTTCCTGCATCTCGACCGTGCGCAGGGTCTCGACGTCGGGTAGCTTGGGGGCAACGAGGTAGTACAGGGTGCCCAGGGCAATGGCGCCGAGCAGGGCCAGGCCGGCGGACGCGATCAGCGCCCAGCGCAGCAGGCGGCGGAAACGGGGCATCAAGGCAGGTTCCGATTGCGGGTGTAGTGGCCGTGGAGTATAGATGAGCCGGGGAAAGGCACTTGAGCGGGGCAAGGGCGGGGCGGACGGGCCAGACGGGGCAGGGCTGGCCAGCCGTTGAAGGGGCGGAAAGTGACGCAGTAAGGCAATTCCGAACTAAACGGTTGCCATGCTGCGCAAACTTCGATATTTAAAGCGGGGTCACACGAAGCGCACGTAAGCGCCTGTGACAAGGGGAGAATACCGTGGGGATCGTCACAAAAAGCCAGCCGGCAGTCGTCGGCGTGGATATCAGTTCGACTGCCGTCAAGCTGTTGCAGCTCTCCCGGGCCGGCAACCGCTACCGCGTCGAGCATTACGCGGTTGAACCGCTGCCACCCAATGCCGTGGTCGAAAAGAACATCGTCGAGGTCGAGGCGGTGGGACAGGCGATCAAGCGCGCCGTGGCGCGCTCTGGCACGCGGGCCAAACACGCCGCCGCCGCGGTCGCCGGTTCATCGGTCATCACCAAGGTGATCTCGATGCCGGGCGACCTGGACGATGACGACCTGGAGTCGCAGGTCGAGCTCGAGGCGGTCAATTACGTCCCGTACCCGATCGAAGAGGTCAACCATGACTTCGAGGTCCTGGGTCCGATGCCGGGCAGCCCGGACATGCTCCAGGTACTGCTGGCAGCCTCCCGCTCGGAGAACGTCGAGGTCCGCGCATCCGCGCTGGAGATCGGCGGCCTGACGCCCAAGGTGATGGACGTCGAAGCCTTCGCGCTCGAGAACGCCTTCGCCCTGGTCGCCGACCAGCTCGGTGGTCCGCGCGATGGCCTGGTGGCCCTGGTCGACTCGGGCGCCACCATGACCACGCTCAACGTCCTTCGCGGCGGCCGCAGCCTGTACGCACGCGAACAGGTGTTCGGCGGCAAGCAGCTCACCGACGAAGTGATGCGCCGCTACGGCCTGAGCTATGAGGAAGCCGGACTGGCCAAGCGCCAGGGCGGCCTGCCGGAGAGCTACGACGCCGAAGTGCTGGAGCCGTTCAAGGAGGCGATGGTCCAGCAGATCAGCCGCCTGCTGCAGTTCTTCTACGCGGGCAGCGAATTCAACCGCGTCGACCAGATCGTGCTGGCCGGCGGCTGTGCCTCGATCGCCGGCATCGCCGAGATGGTCGAAGAGCAGCTCGGCGTGCCGACCACCATCGCCAACCCGCTCGCCCACATGACCCTGGGGCCGCGCGTGCAGGCGCACGCCCTGGCCCAGGACGCGCCGGCGCTGATGATCGCCTGTGGCCTCGCCCTGAGGAGCTTCGACTGATGGCACGCATCAACCTCCTCCCATGGCGCGAAGAGCGCCGCAAGCTCCGCCAGAAGGAATTCGCGGTGATGTTCGCGATGGCGGCACTGGGCGCGGTGCTGCTGTCGTTCGTGATCATCAGCTACTACAACGGCCAGATTGACGGTCAGAACGAACGCAACACCTACATGCGCGACCAGATCGCGCAGGTCGACAAGGCGATCGCGGAGATCGAGGAACTCGACAAGAAGAAGTCCAAGCTGCTCGCACGCAAGGAAGTGATCGAAGAACTGCAGGCCAACCGCTCGCAGATGGTGCACCTGTTCGATTCGCTGGTGCGCACCATCCCCGACGGCGCCGTGCTGACCTCGATCAAGCAGGACAGCCAGACCCTCACCCTTGAAGGTCGCGCCCAGTCCAACGCCCGCGTCAGTACCTACATGCGCAACCTGGAAGGCTCTGGCTGGATGACCAGCCCGGACCTGTCGATCATCGAAGCCAAGGGTGGCGACAAGGGCCTGCCGTACGAGTTCAAGCTGCAGGTCCAGCTGGCCAACCCGAACGCGCCCAAGGACGAGGATGGCGACGGCGTGCCGGACGCACCGGCGGCGTCTACCTCGCAGATCGCGCAGGCGGCTGATGCCACCGCGGCCGGTACCGGCACCGCACCTGCGGGCGCGGCACCGACCGCACCGGCACCGGGCGCAGCCACCGCACAACCGGCAAGCACTCCGGCCGCCGCGCCGGTAGCGACCCCCGCCAACGCGCCGACGGCGCCGGCTGCAGCGCCGACCAAGGGAGCGGCGTCATGAGCAAGAAGAAATCCATCAAGCTCAACGAACTCGATTTCAACAACATCGGCTCCTGGCCGCAGCAGGCCAAGATGGGCTTCTGCGTCCTCATCGCGGCGCTGATCGTCGGCCTGGCCTGGTACCTGTTCGTCAGCGACAAGCGCACCGAACTGGAAGGCCTGGAGCGTGAGGAAGCCGACCTGCGTACCGAGTACGAAACCAAGCAGGGCCGTGCCGCCAACCTGGAGCCGCTGAAGCAGCAGCTGGCGCAGATGGAGCAGCAGCTGCAGCAGATGCTGCGGCAGCTGCCGAGCAAGACCGAAATGCCCGACCTGATCGTCGACATCTCGCAGACCGCTCTGGCCACCGGCATCACCAACGAGCTGTTCCAGCCTGGTGCCGAGCAGCCCAAGGAGTTCTACGCCGAGAAGCCGATCGCGCTGCGCATGGTGGGCAGTTACCACCAGTTCGGCGGATTCGTCAGCGGCGTGGCTTCGCTGCCGCGCGTGGTGATCATGACCATGCACGACATCTCGCTGAAGCCGCGCAGCAGGGAAGCCGGTGCCGCAATCACGCCCAACAGCCCGCTCGAGCTGGCCGGTACGGTGAAGACCTACCGCTATCTCGACGAGGATGAGGTCGCCAAGCAGGAATCGGCCGCGGCGACCGACGGCAAGCAGGGGGGGACCTGAGATGCGCGCAACCATTCGTGAAGGCGCGGCACCGCATGCCCTGTCCGGACGAGCACTGACCATGCTGGCCGTGGCCCTGGTCCTGGCAGGCTGCTCGCGCGGCATCACCAGCACGCCTGGTGAGTCGCCGAACCTGGAAAAGTGGATCGCCGAGGTCAAGGCCCGTCCGGCGCCGCCGCTGGACCCGCTGCCGGTGATGCAGCAGTTCGAGACTTTCGAATACAACGCCTACGCCATGCGCGATCCGTTCAGCACAGCGTTTACCGACGAAGATGGCGGCAACGGCCCGCGTCCGGATTCGGCACGCCGCAAGCAGACGCTGGAGCAGTTCCCGCTCGACAGCCTCGACATGGTCGGTACGCTGGGCAAGGGCGGTGGTGTCGTGGCGCTGGTGATGGCGCCGGACAAGGTGACCTACCGGGTCCAGGCCGGCGCGTACATGGGGCAGAGCGACGGTCGGGTGACCGGCGTGTTCGAAGACCACATCGAATTGGTGGAACTGGTGCCGGACGGCGCGGGTGGATGGCTGGAACGCCCGGCCACGGTCGCGTTGGAAGATCAATAGGGATTGGGGGATAGCAACGATGACCGTTTTCAACACACGCACGCGACCGGCCCGTCGCCCGCTGCTCTTGCGCAGCGGGTCGGTGGGTCTGATGGTCGGCGCAATTGCCGCCTTCAGCGCCGTCCACGCCGCCGCACCGGCGCCTGCCACTGCACCGGCGACGGTAGCGCCAGCGGCCAGCGCCGACCCGGCCAAGCAGTTGCCGGGCACCATCGCGGTGTCCAACATCGACTTCAAGCGCGGCACTGACGGCTCCGGCCGCCTGGTCGTGAAGTTCAGCGGCGACGGTGCCGCGCCGGACCTGCGCAACCAGGGCTCCAGCGTCGTCATCGACGTCGGCAACGCACAGCTGCCTGCCTCGTTGCAGAAGCCGCTGAACGTGGTCGACTTCGCCACGCCGGTGCAGCGCATCGACGCCCGTGCCAGCGGCAAGGGCATGCAGCTGGTGCTCAACACCAGCGGCAACTTCGAGTCGATGGCCTACCAGACCGGCCGCGAGTACATCGTCGAGATCGTGCCGCGCACGGGGGCCGCCACCGGTCGCGCCGTGGGCGCCACGGTCGACGGCAAGCCCGCCGCCACCGGTGGTCGTGCCTACAGCGGCCGTCCGGTCACGTTCAACTTCCAGGACATCCCGGTTCGCACCGTCCTGCAGCTGATCGCCGAAGAGTCGGGCCTGAACGTCGTCGCCTCCGACACGGTCACCGGCAACATCACGCTGCGCCTGATGAACGTGCCGTGGGACCAGGCACTCGACATCGTCCTGCAGGCCAAGGGCCTGGACAAGCGTCGTAGCGGCAACGTGGTGTGGGTCGCACCGCAGCCCGAGATCGCCAAGTACGAGCAGGACAAGGAAGACGCGCGCATCGCGATCGACAGCCGCGTCGACCTGGTGACCGAGTACGTGCAGATCAACTACCACAACGCCACCCAGATCTATAAGGCGTTGACCGAAGCCAAGGGCATCGGCGGCGGCGGTACCGGTGGCGGTTCCAGCGGCAACAACCAGGACAGCGGCTTCCTGTCGTCGCGTGGTCGCCTGGTCGCCGACGAACGCACCAACACGCTGATGATCAGCGACATCCCGAAGAAGATCACGCAGATGAAGGAGCTGATCCACGTGATCGACCGCCCGGTCGACCAGGTGCTGATCGAAGCTCGTGTCGTCATCGCCACCGATACCTTCGCCCGCGACCTCGGTGCCAAGTTCGGCATCAGCGGCGCCAGCGGCAAGCCGGGTGACCGCAGCTCGGTCGGCTTCGGTGGAAATACCGATGCATCGTCGGCCAACGCCAACTCGCGTGCGGAGGCGGTGCAGGGCGGTGCGAACGCCTTCGATGTCACGCGTTCTCTGATGAGCAACCTGCCTGCCGCGTCAGTCACCGCGCCCAGCGCACTGGCGCTTTCGATCCTCAACGCCGGTTACCTGCTCGATGTCGAGCTGTCAGCGATGCAGGAAGAAGGCCGGGGCGAGGTGATTTCCAACCCGCGCATCGTCACCAGCAACCAGCGCGAGGCGGTCATCCGCCAGGGCCAGGAAGTCGGTTACGTGACGATCTCGCCGCAGCAGGGTGGTAACAGCATTCCGATCCCGAACGTGCAGTTCAAGGACGTGTTGCTGGAGCTGAAGGTCACCCCGACCATCACCCACGACGGCCGCGTGTTCCTGAACATGAACGTCAAGAAGGACGAGGTCGAGGGCTTCACCAACACGTCGATTGGCCAGGTGCCGCAGATCGCCAAGCGCGAGGTCAACACCGCCGTGCTGGTCCAGGATGGCCAGACCGTGGTCGTCGGCGGCGTCTACGAGTTTCGCGATCGCAGCGACATTGCCAAGGTTCCGTTCCTCGGCGACGTGCCGTTCCTGGGCAACCTGTTCAAGCGCAAGGGTCGCAACAAGGACAAGGCCGAACTGCTGATCATGGTTACGCCGAAGGTGCTCAGGGTCGAGCAGCGCTAAGCTCTCGAACAAGCAGCCCGATCCAACTGTATGACGGAAAGCCCGGCGAGAGCCGGGCTTTCTGCTTGTAGGGATGGCAGTGGCGTCCGGGTGGCCTTTCGCTGAATGGGTGATCGCGCTGCTGAACCCTGTTGCCAATCTTCGGTCAAACTGGTCCGGCCCCGCATTCGAGACCCCCATGGACCGCCGCAGCGACGATCTGCCCCGCGTACACGATGCCTTCCGCGCCCTGCGCGAGGCGCTTTCCGTCGAGATCGTAGGCCAGGCGGCGCTGATCGAGCGCTTGCTGATCGCGCTGCTGGCCGACGGCCATCTGCTGGTCGAAGGCGCGCCGGGCCTGGCCAAGACCAGCGCCATCCGCGCGATGGCGGCACGCATGGACGCCGAATTCGCCCGGGTCCAGTTCACCCCGGACCTGCTCCCGGCCGACCTGACCGGCACCGAGGTCTGGCGGCAACAGGAAGGACGCTTCGAGTTCCAGCCCGGGCCGATCTTCCATCCGATCCTGCTCGCCGACGAAATCAATCGCGCTCCGGCCAAGGTCCAGTCGGCCCTGCTCGAAGCCATGGGCGAACGCCAGGTCACCGTGGGCCGCGCGACCTATGCGCTGCCGGCGCTGTTCCTGGTGATGGCGACGCAGAATCCGATCGAGCAGGAAGGAACCTTCCCGCTGCCGGAGGCCCAGCTCGATCGATTCCTGATGTACGTGCGCATCGGCTACCCCGAAGTCGCCGCCGAGACCGAGATCCTGCGCCTTGCCCGCGAGCGCGCCCGCGTCGCCCTGCATGCGCCGGCGGCACCGGTCGAGCGCATGCCGCTGTCGGACGTGTTCGCGGCGCGCGCTGCGGTTCTGGAACTGCACCTGGCACCGCCGGTCGAGCGTTACCTGATCGAACTGGTGCTGGCCTCGCGCGACGCCGGCCGCTACGACCCGGCGCTGGCCCGGCGCATCGCCTGGGGCGCCAGTCCGCGCGGATCGATCGCGCTGGAGCGATGCGCGCGTGCGCACGCCTGGCTGGCCGGCCGCGACTTCGTCACCCCGGACGACGTCCGCGCGGTGGCACCTGAGGTGTTGCGGCACCGGATCCTGCCAAGTTACGAGGCCACGGCCGAAGGCTGGGACGGCGATCGCCTGGTGGCCGAACTGCTGCAGCGGGTGCCGTTGCCCTGAGCCGCCGGCCCGGAGTGGATGCGATGACTTCGATGCGCGCAGGCGACGACGATGCGACCTCGGCCAACGGCATCACGCCGACGCTGGCGGAGCTGGTGGTGCTGCGTGCCGCCGTCACCGCGCACGGCCAGGCACGCCGCGGCCGTTTCGGCGTCAGCGGCCAGGCACTGTCGCCGCTGCGTGGCCGCGGCATGGAATACGCTGAGTCGCGCGAGTACTCCGGCGGCGATGACGCGCGCCATATCGACTGGCGGCTGACGGCGCGCACCGGTCGTGCGCACACCAAGTTGTTCCAGGCCGAGCGCGAACGGCTCAGCCTGATCGTCGCCGACACCGCGCCGGCGCTCTACTTCGGCACGCGGGTGCGTTTCAAGTCGGTGCAAGCGGCGCGCGCGGGCGCGATCGCGGCATGGGCGGGCGTGCGCGATGGCGACCGGATCGCCGCCCTGCGCGGCAGCCGTGTCGAGGCGCCGGTGGCGCCGGCCGCAGGACCCCGCGGTGCATTGCGCGTGCTCGACGCGCTGGTGCGCTGGTACACGCGGCCGCCGCAGGACGATGCCGGCCTGGATGTCGCACTGGACCACGCCCAGCGATTGCTGCGGCCTGGCTCGCGCCTGCTGCTGCTGGCCGATCCGCAAAGCGTGGCCGCCATCGCCGAGCGACGCTGGCCCGCACTTTCCCAGCACCATGAAGTGATCGTGCTGCTGCTGACCGATCCACTCGAAGACGCGCCACCAAAATCGCCGTTGCCGTTCCAGCATGGCCAGACCCGCATCGAGCTCGACCTGGCCTCGGCCGCGCAACGGCAGGCCTGGCGCAACGAGTTCGCGCGTCCACTGGAGCAGGTGCTGGCGCAACTGCCCGCCGCAGGCGTCCGCGTGCAGGCGCTGTCGACGCAGATGGCGAGCGAAGCCTGGTTGCCCCTGCTCGGCCGCAACCGGCCGCTGGTGGCGTGATGGGCGCGAACGCACTGGTCCTGCGCGACATCCATTCGCACCCGGCGCCGCCGTGGTGGCCGCCGGCGCCTGGCTGGTGGTTGCTGGCCGCCGCGGTGCTGCTGCTGTGCGCAGCGGTCACGTGGGCCGTGCTGCGCCGCCGCAGTCGTCGTCGCGCCATCACCGAGCTGTTCGATCGCAGCGTCGACGCCGCAGGCTCGCCGGCCGCACAGGTGGCGGCCATGTCGGAGCTCCTGCGCCGCGCGGCGCGCCGTCATGATGCCGATGCTGATCGCCTCCAGGGCGAAGCGTGGCTGGCGTTCCTCGATGCCGGTTCCGCAACGAAGCCACGCGCGGCGGCGAACAGCGACTTCAGCCGCGGCCATGGCCGCTTGCTGCTCGATGGCGGATACCGGCGTGACGTCACGACGGCCGACGTGCACGCGCTACGACCGCTGGCGCGTTCGCGCTTCCTGCAGTGGATGGGCGCGGCATGATCGACGCACTGCTGGCGCCGTTGATCAGGTTGGCCGACGCATTCGCCTGGCCCTGGTGGCTGCTGGCGTTGCCACTGCCCTTGCTGGCGCGATGGTTGCTGCCCCCCGCGCGCGGCACCGCGGCGGCATTGCAGGTGCCGTACGGCGACCGCCTGCAACGCGTCGCCGCTGCCGGTCGACGCGGCGGCCTTGGCGGCCGCGCCGGTGTGCTGGTCTGGCTGGGCTGGGTCCTGCTGTGCGTGGCTGCGGCGCGCCCGCAGCAACTGGGCGAACCCGTGCAGCCGCCGCAGGTCGCGCGCGACCTGATGCTGGCGCTGGATCTGTCTGCAAGCATGCGCGAGCCGGACATGGACCTGGGCGGTCGAACCGTCGACCGGCTTACCGCCGCCAAGGCCGTGCTCGCCGATTTCCTCGATCGTCGCTATGGCGATCGTGTCGGGCTGATCGTGTTCGGTCGCCGTGCCTATGCGTTGACGCCGCTCACGCTCGACCTCGACTCGGTGCGCGAGCAACTCAATGACAGCGTCATCGGCCTGGCCGGGCAGGAGACCGCCATTGGCGATGCCATCGCCCTGGCAGTGAAGCGCCTGCAGTCGCGGCCGGCGGAGCAGCGCGTGCTGGTGCTGCTGACCGACGGCGTCAACACCGCCGGCCTGCTCGAACCGGCCAAGGCCGCGCAGATCGCGCGCGCCGAAGGCGTCCGCATCCATACCATCGCCTTCGGCAGCGAGGGCTCGATGTCGTTCTTCGGCCTGCCAATGCCGATGCCGGGTGCCGGCGACGAGATCGACGAGCCGGGCCTGCGCGCGATCGCCAAGGCCACCGGCGGCCGTTTCTTCCGTGCGCGTGACACATCGCAGCTGGTCGACATCTACGCCGAGATCGACCGGATCGAACCCATCGCGCAACCGGGAAAGGCGCTGCGCCCGCGCATCGAGCGCTACTACTGGCCGTTGTCGGCGGCATTGGCGTGTGCCTTGCTCGCTTTCGCCTGGCCGCGACGGAGGCTGGCATGAACGCGCTCGCCGGCGTCGACATGGCGGCGCTGCACCTGCTGCGACCGCAGTGGCTGTGGGCGCTGCTGGCGCTGCCGCTGCTGGCGTGGCTGTGGAAACTGCGCCGTCGTCGCGCCAGTGCCTGGCGCGGTGCCGTCGATGCGCACCTGTTGCCGCACCTGCTGGCGCAGCGCGCCGACGTGCGCACACGCTGGACGAGCGGTCTGGCGGCGCTGGCCTACACGATCGCAGTAGTGGCACTGGCCGGGCCCAGCTGGCGACAGACGCCACAACCGTTGTGGCAGAGCCGGGCGCCATTGGTGATCGCGCTCGATCTGTCGAGTGCGGCCACGGCTGCGGATGTGCCGCCATCGCGACTGGCGCAGTCGCGGGCGAAGATCTCTACTTTGCTGCGCGAGCGTGCCGCCGGGCAGGTGGCGCTGGTCGCCTACGCCGGCGATGCGTTCACCGTCGCGCCGTTGACCGAGGACGTCGCCAACGTGGCGCTGTTCCTCGATGCACTCGCGCCGGACGTGATGCCGGTCGATGGCCAGCGCGCCGATCGCGCCATCGACTGGTCGGTGCAGTTGCTGCGGCGCGCCGGATTCGATCGCGGCGACATCGTCGTGCTCACCGCGCAGTCCGACGACGCGGCGCGCGACGCCGCCGCGCGCGCGGCCAGACAGGGCTACCGCGTGTTCGCACTGGGCATCGGAACCGCGGCCGGCGCGCCATACCGGCGTAGCGACGGCAGCTTCGGCCAGGCGCGCCTGGATGCCGCGTCGCTGCGTGCGATGGCCGCCGCCGGTGACGGCGGGTATGCCGGGATCGCAGCCGGCGACGACGACCTCGGAAAGCTGGGCATCCTCGATCCCGGGCAGGAAGATGCCGGCGTCGCCAAGGGCAGGGCGCGCGCGTGGCAGGACCAGGGTTACTGGCTGCTGCCGCCGCTGATGCTGCTGGCGCTGCTCGCGTTCCGCCGGCGCGCGGCAATGCTCGTGCTGGCGCTGTGCTTCGCCTGGCCGATTCCGCAGGCACGTGCGGCGGAGCTGTGGCGGCGCGCCGACCAGGTCGAGCATGCGCACATGGAGGAGGCCTCGCAGGCCTACCGCCGCGGCGATTTCCCCCAGGCGGCGACGTTGTTCGGCGGTGCCGACAGCGCCGATGCCCACTACAACCGCGGCAACGCACTGGCCAAGGCGGGGCAGTATCCGCAGGCGATCGCGGCCTATGACGAAGCACTGAAGCGACGTCCCGGCATGGACGATGCGATGGCCAACAAGCGTGCGGTCGAAGCGGCGATGAAGCGGCAGTCGTCCAAGTCCAAGGACGAATCGAACTCGGGGCAGCCACAGCGAAGGCAGACCTCCCCGGGCAGCCAGTCCAGCCAGGCAGGCACGGGTCAGCCACCGCCGAAACCTGGCAAGCCGCAGCAGGATCGGCAACCCGCGCAGCAACAGCAGGCGGCCAAGCCCGCCGATGCGCAGGCCCAGCGCCAGGCCGATGCCGCCCAGCGCGAGCGCATGCAACGCGCCCTGCAGCAGCAACAGCGTAACGGCCAGGCAGAGCCGCGGCGCCGTGCCGAACAGGCCAACGAAACGCCGCAGCAGCGCGAGCAACGCCTGGCCAATGAGGCCTGGTTACGACGCGTGCCCGATGATCCGGGCAGCCTGCTGCGCGAGAAATTCCGGATCGAGCAGGAACGCCGGCTCACGGAGGGCCAGGGTCAGCCATGAGTGCAGTCACGCAGGCAACGAAGCAGAGCAACCATCGGTACCTGTTGCCACGCACGCTGATGCGCGTGGTGATCTGGTTGTTGCTGTCGACAATGAGCCTGGCGGCATCGGCGCAGACCCGCGCCTGGCTGGACCGTGATCGCATCGCCCTGGGGGAAACGGTCACGCTCAACATCGAAACGACTTCGGCCGCCGCCGCCGAGCCGGACTACGCGCCACTGCAGGCCGACTTTTCGGTGAGCGGCCACACCAGCCGACGCGAGTTCGAAAGCATCAACGGTCGCAACAGCATGCGCACGCTTTACGCAGTCGCATTGCGGCCGCGACGCGATGGTGTATTGACCGTGCCCGCCCTGGGTCTGGGCAGCGAGCGGACACAACCGTTGCCACTGGTGGTCACGCCCACAAGCGGACGCACGCCGGCCCGCGCCGGCGACGATGTGTTCATCGAGAGCGAAGCCGACGACGCAGACCCGTACGTGCAGCAGTCGGTCGGCTGGGTGGTCCGGTTGTATTCGGCCGCGCCGCTGGTTTCGGGGCAGCTTGATCAGCCCGCCCCGGAAGGTGCCTCGCTGCAGCGCGTCGGCGACGACGCCCAGTACCAGCGTGATGTCGGTGGGCGTCGTTACAGCGTGGTCGAACGCCGCTTCCTGCTCGTGCCCGAGCGCAGTGGCGCGCTGACGATTCCGCCGGCCAGCTTCGAAGGCCGTGGCGCCGGTGGCTTCTTCGATGACCTGTTCGGTGGCAATGGTGGCGCGCTGCAGGCGCAGTCCGCGCCGCGCGTGCTGCAGGTGCGGCCGGTGCCGGCCGATGCGCCGCAGCCGTGGTTGCCGTTGCAGGACCTCCAGCTCCGTTACCAGTCCACGCCGCAGGAGCTGCGCGCCGGCGCCGCGGCGACGCTGGTGGTGGAGGCCACCGCCGATGGCGCCACCGCCGCGCAGATGCCGGAATTGCAGTTGCCGGCGATGGCGGGCGTGCAGGTGTTCGCCGAACCGGTCCAGGCCGATGAGCGCTTTGTCGACGGCAGGCCGCGGGCGAAGCTGACACGGCGCTTCTCGCTGGTGCCCTCGCGCACGGGCAAGGTCGACCTGGGCGGCATGCGCCTGAGCTGGTGGGACGTGCGCGCCGGCATGGTCCGCACCGCGACACTGCCGGCACTGTCATGGACGGCACTGCCGGCGGCCGCCGCGCCGACGCCTACCCCGGATCCAGTGACGGCTTCGCCGGCGGCACCCGCCGAAGTGGTCGCCGACGCCGGCTCACCGCTGCAGGTGATCCAGGGCGCAAGCCGCGGCTGGGTGCTGGCGACGCTGCTGTTTGCCGCCCTGTGGCTCTTCACGCTGGTCTGGGGCCTGCATCGTGGCGACGCGCGCGCGGCGGCAGAAGCGACGGCGGGTGAAAGTACACCGGGCGGATCGGCACGGCCGACCGCTTCGGGCGCTATCGGCCTCAGGCAGGCGCTCGATCGCGGTGCGCTTGGTGACGTCGCCGATGCCCTGTGCGCGGCCGCGCAACCGCGTGCGCGCGATCTCGACGATGTCATCGCGCGACTGGCGGACGACGATCAACGCGATGCAGTACAGGCATTGCAGCGGGCGCGTTGGGGCAGGGGTGACGGCGTGGCCGCGCGGCAGGCGCTGCGCAAGGTGTTCGCGTCGGGTCCGCGCTGGCGCGAACGTCCTGCGGACAGTCCCTCGCCGCTGCCGCCGCTTTACCCGGCCGGCCCGGCAAGCCCGCTGAACCCGTCCGGAGGCCGCGGCGCCTGAGTCGCGACCGCCGGCGCCACCAGGTCGGCCATTGTCTGCACTTGCTGCCGACACCCGGTGATTCCGGGTGCCGCCGGGCGGTTTGCTAAGCTCGCGCGGTTCCCGGAGGAGTTGCAGGATGAGTGATTCGAACACCAGCGCCGGCAAAGGCAAGCTGCCGCTGCACTGGAAAATGGCGATCGGCTTCGTGGCCGGCCTGTTGCTGGGCCTGGTCGTGCACTACGGAGTCGGCGCCGACACCGGGTGGGTCAAGACGTTCACGACCTATGTGACCCAGCCCGCCGGCACTCTGTTCCTGCGACTGATCTTCATGCTGGTGATCCCGCTGCTGTTCTCGGCACTGGTCATCGGCGTGGCCGAAATGGGCGACGTGCGCGCGCTGGGCCGCATCGGCTGGCGCACGCTGGGCTACACCGTGGTCGTGTCCGGCATCGCGGTCATCCTCGGCCTGCTGCTGGTCAACTGGCTGCAGCCCGGCGCCGGCGTCGACCCGGTGCGCGCGCAGCAGCTGCTCAGCGAAGGCTCCGAGCGCGCCAGCGCCATCGTCGGCAGCACCCACGTCCAGCCCAAGGGCCTGGACATGCTGATGGCGATCGTCCCCGACAACATCGTCAAGGCCGCCGCCGACAACACCATCCTGGCGGTGATGTTCTTCGCGCTGATGCTCGGCATCGGCCTGGTGCTGACCCGGACCAAGGCGACCGAAACCCTGCAGCGCGGCATCGAAGGCCTGTTCGAGGTGTCGATGACGCTGATCGGGATGGTCATCAAGCTGGCGCCGTACGCGGTGTTCTGCTTCATGTTCAACCTGGCGGTGCTGTTCGGCTGGGAGCTGCTCGGCAGCCTCGGCGCCTACGTCGGCGTGGTGGTGCTGGCGCTGGCGCTGCACATGTTCGTGGTCTATTCGCTGGTGCTGAAGTTCGCAGGCGGTTACTCGCCGATGAAGTTCTTCAAGGGCGTGCAGGAAGCGATGGTGATGGCCTTCTCCACGGCCTCGTCCAACGCCACCCTGCCGACCGCGCTGCGCGTGGCCGACGAAAAGCTCGGCCTGCCGCGGCGGGTGTCGCGCTTCGTGCTGACCGTGGGCGCCACCGCCAACCAGAACGGCACCGCCCTGTTCGAGGGCGTCACGGTGCTGTTCCTGGCGCAGTTCTTCGGGGTCGAGCTGACCCTGGTGCAGCAGGCCACGGTGATGTTCGTCTGCATCCTGGGCGGCATCGGCACGGCCGGCGTCCCGGCCGGCTCGCTGCCGGTGGTGGCGCTGATCTGCGGCATGGTCGGCGTGCCCCCCGAGGGCATCGGCCTGATCCTGGGCGTCGACCGCTTCCTCGACATGTGCCGGACGACGCTCAACGTCACCGGTGACCTCATGCTCGCCACGGTCGTATCGCGTGGCGAACCGGCGGAAGTGCCGGCCGAGCCGGCGACGGCCTGAAGTCTGCGGCCAGGGGGGGGCGGTCGGCGGCCCCTCCCTGGCCGGCCTCTCCGGCTCCTCACAGGTCTGTCCCGCCCCCGGCGCCGAGCCGGGGCGACAGGGCGGCGTGTCAATGGGACAATGGCTGGCCCGCCCGGCCAGGCTTCGATCGCCAGGTCTCCGCATGGGCCCCTCCCCGCAGCCGAAGACCCCGCCCCGACGCCATGACGACGCCCAGCCGCCGCGAACTAGCCAACGCCATCCGCTTCCTTGCCATTGACGCCGTGCAGGCCGCCAATTCCGGCCACCCGGGTATGCCGATGGGCATGGCCGATATTGCCGAAGTGCTGTGGAACGACTACCTCAGCCATAACCCGAGCAACCCGAACTGGTTCAACCGCGACCGCTTCGTGTTGTCCAACGGCCACGGTTCGATGCTGCAGTACGCGCTGCTGCACCTGTCGGGCTACGACCTGTCGCTGGATGAGCTGAAGAACTTCCGCCAGCTCAATTCCAAGACCCCGGGCCATCCGGAAAACTTCATGACGCCGGGCATCGAGACCACCACCGGTCCGCTCGGCCAGGGCTTCGCCAATGCCGTCGGCATGGCGCTCGCCGAGAAGCTGCTCGCACAGCGCTTCAACAAGCCCGAGCACAAGATCGTCGACAACCGCACCTGGGTGTTCATGGGCGATGGCTGCCTGATGGAAGGCATCTCGCACGAGGCCGCGTCGCTGGCCGGCACCTGGGGCCTGCACAAGCTGGTCGCGTTCTGGGACGACAACAAGATTTCGATCGACGGCAACACCGACGGCTGGTTCACCGACAACACGCCGGCGCGCTTCGAGGCCTACGGTTGGAACGTGGTGCGTGGCGTCAACGGGCAGGACGCCGACGAGATCAAGACCGCGATCGAGACGGCGCTGAAGTCGACCGACAAGCCGACCCTGATCTGCTGCCGCACCACCATTGGTTACGGTTCGCCCGCCAAGGCCGGCAAGGAGTCTTCGCACGGCGCGCCGCTGGGCAAGGACGAAGTCGCCGCCACCCGCCAGGCGCTGGGCTGGGAGTACGGTCCGTTCGAGATTCCCGAAGCGATCTACGACGGCTGGCGCGTGCGCAGCACCGGCGTGCAGCGCGAACAGGAATGGGACCAGTTGTTCTCGGCCTACCAGAGCCAGTACCCGGAGCTGGCCGCCGAGCTGACCCGTCGCGCCAGCGGTGCGCTGCCGGAGGGCTTCGTCGAGGCCGCCGACGCTTACATCGCAAAGCTCCAGGCCGAAGGTCCGGTGATTGCTTCACGCAAGGCGTCGCAGATGGCGATCGAGACTTTCGCGCCGCTGCTGCCGGAACTGATCGGCGGTTCGGCCGACCTGGCGCATTCGAACCTGACTCTGTGGAAGGGCAGCAAGTCGGTCGCGACCGACGATCCCAACGCCAACTACATCTATTACGGTGTGCGCGAGTTCGCGATGACGGCGATCAGCAACGGTCTGGGCCTGCACGAGTGCTTCATTCCGTACGACGCGACGTTCCTGGTGTTCAGCGATTACGCGCGCAATGCGGTGCGCATGAGTGCGCTGATGGGTGCGCATGCGATCCATGTCTACACGCATGATTCCATTGGCCTGGGCGAGGACGGTCCGACGCATCAGCCGATCGAGCACATGGCGTCGCTGCGTTACATCCCGCACAACGATCTGTGGCGTCCGTGCGATGCGGTCGAGTCGGCGGCATGCTGGAAGGCGGCGATCCTGCGCAGCGATGGTCCGAGCTGCCTGATCTTCTCGCGCCAGAATCTGGCGCACCAGCAGCGCAACGAGCAGCAGGTGGCCGACATCGCGCGCGGTGGTTATGTGCTGAAGGATTCCAACGGTGCGCCGGAGGTCATCCTGATCGCGACTGGTTCGGAGGTGGGCCTGGCGATGGATGCGGCGGCGCAGCTCGGTGACAAGGTGCGCGTGGTGTCGATGCCGTCGACGAATGTGTTCGATCGCCAGGATGCGGAATACCGTGAGTCGGTGCTGCCGCGCGATTGCCGCAAGCGGGTGGCGATCGAGGCGGGCGTGACGGGTTTCTGGCACAAGTACGTGGGCCTGGACGGTGCGGTGATCGGCATTGACGATTTCGGTGCGTCGGCTCCGGCGGAGAAGCTGTTCCCGGAGTTTGGCTTCACGGTCGAGAAGGTGGTCGAGGCTGCGCGCGGGCTGGGTTGATTGCCCTGTTGTCGTGCGATTGGAAGGGCCGCCTTTGGGCGGCTCTTTCATTTTGTGGGCCGTTGCCTGCGAAGTTGCGGGCCGATTCCTGCGGAGGGGCGGGCCGACCCGGCGGACGACGCTTCGGCATTTCGTTGCCCGGTCTGCGTTGGAAGCCGTCATCCCCGCGAAGGCGGGGATCCATGGACGTTGCTCTTGATCGGCTCCGCGAGCCTCAACACTCACTCGCAGCCTGCACCAGCGCCAGATTCAACAGGCGCGCTTCGATCCGCTCGCCGAGGCTGGAAGGTGCTTCCAGGCCCATCCGTTGCAGCGCCTCGCGGTCCGTTTCCCTTGCCGACAAGGCGCGCCAGAGCGTGCGCAGCTTGCCCGTGCGCGTCGCCGTATTCGCCTTCAGCCATCCCAGCGCCTTCACCAGCCGCTGCTCGACCGAGGTGAAGTCGCTGCCCAGCGGATAGTCGGGCAATGTGCCGTTGCGGCGATAGGGTTGTAGCGCCGACTGCAGCGACTGCGCGGTATTGCCGGCAGCCCGCGCGGGAAGTACGAAATCCCGGCGCAGTTTGCCTGCGCCACGCGCGGTGTCGAGCAGCGGCTGCTGGAAGCGGGCGTCGCAGATCGCTGCCATCGCCATGATGCAGTCTTCGTCGCTGCGCCCGCGCACGTCGGCGATGCCGTACTCGCTGATGTAGATGTCGCGCAGGTGACGCGGGATCGTCGTGTGGCCGTAGTTCCAGACGATGTTGGACGTGGTCTCGCCGGCGGCCTCGCGGCTGGCGCGCAGCAGCAACACCGATCGTGCGTCGGGCAATGCATGCGCCATTGCCACGAAGTTGTACTGGCCGCCGACGCCGGAGACGACGCGGCCGTCTTCCAGTGCATCCGACACCGCCGCGCCCAGCGCAGTCGCCATCATGCAGGTGTTGAAGAAGCGGGCGTCGCGACGTTGCAGGCGCTCCAGGGCTTCGTTGCCGCCATAGAGTTCGTTGACCTCGCCGACGCGCTTCATGCCGATGCCCCGACGCTCCTCGTCGCTCAGGTCGCGCAGCCATTGGTAGAAGTCCGGTGAGCCCAGGTAGAAGGCGCCGTGCAGGAATTCGCCTTCGCGCTGCAGTCGCGCCAGGTCGTCCGCACTGGCCTGGCCGTCGGCGATGCGCTGCATCAGCCCGTGATCGTCGACGACCTTGCGCGACAGCACGCCGACTTCCACCAGGCGGCGGAAGCCTTCGTTGATCATCTCGCTGCAGCCGTAAAGGCCCTGCGCGAACGGGGCCAGCGCCGGGTCTTCGGCCTGTGCCGAGCCAAGCGCGCGCAGTACGTCGCGATAGGCGGCGTTGTCGGTGTGGCGCAGCACCAGGGCATGGCACAGCGCGTCGGCCAGTGCGCCGATGCCTATCTGCAGCGTGCCGCCGTCGCGCACCAGGGTGCTGGCGTGGAAGCCGATCGCGTAGTCGACGTCGCTCACCGGTTGGCGCGGCAATCCGAACAGTTTCGGATACGGGCCGGGCGGTCGCACGATGGCGTCGAAGAAGGCGGCATCCACTTCCGCGCTGCCGGCGAGCCAGGGCAGTTCCGGGTCGACTTCGGCGATCAGCAGTGGCCGTGGCAGGCCGCGCGCTGCGATCGCGTCGAGTGCGTCGAAGGTAAGGTCGGTGTTGCACGACAGCGACAACCGGCTGCCGTCAGCCGAGCGCGCCACCTTCTGCACGATGGCGTTGAGGCCGCGGTCGGCGAGGGCGCGCGCGACGTGGGTGTAGTTGAGGCTGGCGTAGCGGCGCTGCACCTGCGTCGAGCCGAGCATCGCACCGGACTGGAGATAGAACTCCTCCACCTCGATGTGCGCCGGCAATGCATCGCGCTTGAGCGCCTGCACGTAGGCCAGGCGTGGAAAGTCATCGCCGAAATGGCGTTGGCTGAAAGGCTTGATGAAGCGGGCTTCCAGGCCTTTGCCGCCGCCGGGCGGGTCGAGTGACAGCGCGGTATACAGGTGCAGGGGGCGAGACGGATCCTTCTCGATCCGCGCATACAGTGCGTTGAGCAGCCGATGCGGCTTGCCCAGTCCCAGCGGCGCGCCTACGTGCAGCGCGCCGTGGCGGACGGTGAGCAGGAACTCGACGGCGTCGTCGAGCGAGTCGAGCAGGGTGGGGGCGGGGCGTTCATTCATGGCGACAGCCTATGCGCTGCATGTGTAGGCGTTGCCAAGGGGCACATTGCATACAGGTCATTGCGAGGTTCGCAGAGCAAGGCGGGCCAGTTGCGAGCCGGCCAGCATCGCCATGACGAACACAACCGACTCCAGCGTACCGTGCGCGAGGTTGGCGAGGGCCGGTCCGGGGCAATAGCCGGCGATGCCCCAGCCGATGCCGAACAGCGCGCTGCCGATCAGCAGGCGGCGGTCGATCGTCGGCGCCGGTGGTGCTGGCAACGGGTCACCCGACAATGTGCGGCCGCGACGGCGCACCAGGGCGAAACTCGGCAATGCGACCGCCAGCGCTCCGCCCATCACCAGCGCCAGCGAAGGATCCCAATGCCCCGCCAGGTCGAGGAAGTTCAGGACCTTGTCCGGATCGGTCATGCCCGACACCGCCAGGCCCAGGCCGAACAGTGCGCCGGCAATCGCAGCGTGGACGATCAGCTTCATGCCACGCCTCCGATCACGTGGCGCAGCACGTAGACGGTGAGGAAACCCGCGCCCATGAACACCAGCACGGCGAGCAGCGAGCGCTTCGACAGCCGCGCCAGGCCGCAGATGCCGTGCCCGCTGGTGCAGCCGTTGCCCAGGCGCGTGCCGAAGCCGACCAGCAGTCCGCCGGCGACCAGCCAGGGCAGCGGGAAGCCGTTGCGACCGGGCGAGCCGGACCAGGCAAACCAGGCACCTGCGGCGACGACAAGCCCGAGCAGGAACGCGATTCGCCAACCGCGACCGGCCTCGCCATCAACGGTGCTGTTGAGGATGCCGCTGATGCCGGCGATGCGGCCCAGCGCGAGCAGCAGCCAGGTGGCGGCAAGGCCGATGAGCGCGCCGCCGATCAGCGCAGAAACGGGAGTGAACTGGGTTGGCATCAGAACGTGTCAGGGCAGGTTGATCAAAGCCGGTCGAGTGGAATCTTGAGGTAACGCACGCCGTTGTCCTCCGGCGGCGGCAACGCGCCGGCGCGGATGTTGGCCTGCACCGCGGGCAGGATCAGCGCCGGCATCGCCAGCGTCGCATCGCGGGCCTCGCGCAGGGCGACGAACGCGTCCTCCCCGGTGCCTTCGCGGACATGGATGTTGTCGCGCTTCTGCGCGCCGATCGTGGTCTCGCATGCCACTTCGCGACCGCCCGGGCCGTAGTCGTGGCAGACGAACACGCGGGTGTCGTCGGGCAGGGTGTGGAACAGATGCCGTATCGAGCGGAACAGTGTGCGCGCGTCACCGCCGGGGAAATCGCAGCGCGCCGTGCCCGCATCGGGCATGAACAGCGAGTCGCCGGTGAACAGCGCATCGCCGATCAGGTAGGCGCTGCTGTCGCAGGTATGCCCGGGCACGGCGGTCACGCGCGCTTGGAGCGCGCCGATGCGGAACAGTTCGCCGTCTTCGAACAGATGGTCGAACTGCGAACCATCGACCGGGAAGTGATCGCCCAGGTTGAAGATCGGACGAAATGTCTTCTGCACCGTGCGGATGCCTTCGCCGATCGCCAGCCTGGCCTGCGGCCACTGCGACTTGAGCCAGTGGCCGCCGCTGAGGTGGTCGGCGTGCGCGTGCGTTTCCAGGATCCACTGCACCTGCAGGTCGTGATCGCGCGCGTAGTCGAGCAGTTGCTGCGCCGACGCCGTCGACGTTCGCCCGGCCTTGGCATCGAAATCCAGGACCGCATCGATCACTGCCGCCGCCGCGCCCTGCCCGGCGGGCTCGTGCACGACGTAGCTCCAGGTGTTGCTGTCGGCATGGAAGAACGGCTGGACGTGCGGGAACATGGCTTTTCTCGCCGGGTGAACCGTGCCCGGAGTGTAGGCCCCCATCGAGCCTGGTGTCGGCCCTGGTGCCGGTCCTAGTGTCGGCTTAGCGCCGCGTTGAGGGTCGCGGCCAGCTGCGCGCCGCCCAGGCGCAGCTGGGCCTCGGCCACGGGGCGCCATGTCTGCAGGTAGTCCGGGCCGATCGTGGCGCGGGCCGGATAGAAACCCGGGCGCCTGACGATCGCGCAGGAGGTTTCGGCCCAGGCCGCGGACTGCGGCGGCAGGGGCTTGCCGGGCATCTGCGTCGCCGCCGGCATCGCGCGCAGGCGCGCCAGCCAGGCCGGCTCGTCGAGTCCGCTGTCCTTGAGCATGCCGCTGTCCCACAGCGAATGCAGGTTGCTGCCACGGCCGTTGAGGTTGACCTGGAAGTCGTTGCCGCCCTTGTCGTGGCCGTAGCCGGCATGCAGCGGCTGGTGGACATCGCCGACGAAGTGGACGACGAACTTCAGCGCCTGCAGCCGTTCCGCCTTCGGCCGCTTCGTGTCGGCGAGGATCGCGGTCTGCGCGCGGATCGCCTCGACCACGCAGTCGCCATTGCGGCAATGGCGCTGCTGTTCGTAGACGCATCCGTCCTCGGCGATGTTCACGTAGTGCCACTTGCTGGTGCGCTTGCCCAGGTCGGGGTCGCTCTCGCGCAGGTCGTCGGCCCAGCTGGCGATGCCGGCCAGGGTCGGCTCCGGTTCGCCTTCGAGCAGTTGCAGGGCGGCTGCGCGGGCCGCCGGGGTCATCCCGTCCCAGGCCAGGGACGCGACCAGGCGATGGCCGAGCCGGCCCCACGCGGCAGCGGGGGCGGGCAGGAGGCTGAGGACAAGCAGGAGGGCGGTGAGGGCTCTGATCATGGCGCGCACTTTAGCCGACCAGCGACGACACGCCTTTGCGTTTCGGGGCCTTCCCCACACAAACCGCTCCCTCAGAACTTCATGACGTACGCAGCGCCGTAGACGATCGGGTCGATCGCCACCGTGCCCAGCTTCGCGCCGTCGAGGGCGACGTCGCTGTCGATGTCGATCCAGCGCGCGTCGACGCGGATCGCACCGCGCTGGCCGACCGCGAAGTCGATGCCGGCATGCGCCGCCAGACCCCAGGAGTCGTCGAGCTTGAGCTTGCTGCCGGCCAGCGCGCCGGTGGTGTCCTCGCTGAAGAACGCGGTGTAGTTGATGCCCGCGCCAACGAACGGCGAGATCCGGCCCTGGCCATTGAAGTGGTACTGCAGCGAAACCGTCGGCGGCAGCTGCCTGGTGCTGCCGACCCGGCCCAGGCCGGCGATGTTGATGTCGTGCTCGAACGGCCAGGCGGCGAGGACTTCTACGCCGAGGTTGTCGCGCACGAAGTACTCGAACGTCACGCTCGGCTTGATGTCGCGGTCGATGTCCACCTTGAGTGTCCCGTTGGCCAGGCGGCCGTTGTCGGACTTGGGGTCGACGGCATGGACGCCGACGCCGACGGTCCAGTCACCGGCGGACTGGGCCAGGGCGGGGAGGGCGGCGCTGCCCAGGGCGAGCGCGATGGCGCCGGAAAGAAGCGGCTTGTGCATGTTGGGGAGCCTTGTTGTGGGGAGGCCTCCAGTGTCTGCAGGGGGCATTGGACGCGCTTGATCCGGATCAAGTCGCCCGGGGCCCGGCGTGGCCCTTCCGTCCCGGGCCCGAGGGCGGGCCTGTTAGAATGGGGGTTCCCCGTCCATCCGCCGCGCCGGGCGCGGCTGCAGGAGTTTTCCAGCTATGACCATCAAGGTTGGTATCAACGGCTTCGGCCGCATCGGGCGCAATGTGTTGCGCTCGGCCGTGCAGAACTTCAATGGCGAGATCGAGATCGTCGCCATCAACGACCTGCTGGAGCCGGACTACCTGGCCTACATGCTCAGCTACGACTCCGTCCACGGCCGCTTCAAGGGCGACGTGAAGGTCGAGGGCAACACGCTGCTGGTCAACGGCAAGAAGATCCGCCTGACCCAGGAACGCGATCCGGCCAACCTGAAGTGGGACGAAGTCGGCGCCGACGTCGTCATCGAGTCCACCGGCCTGTTCCTCGACAAGGCCACCGCGCAGAAGCACCTCGATGCCGGCGCGAAGAAGGTCGTGCTGTCGGCGCCGTCGAAGGACGACACGCCGATGTTCGTCTACGGCGTGAACCACACCAAGTACAACGGCGAGGCGATCGTTTCCAACGCTTCGTGCACCACCAACTGCCTGGCGCCGATCGCCAAGGTCGTCAACGACAAGTGGGGCATCAAGCGTGGCCTGATGACCACGGTGCACGCTGCCACTGCGACGCAGAAGACCGTCGATGGTCCGTCCAACAAGGATTGGCGCGGCGGCCGCGGCATCCTGGAAAACATCATTCCGTCCAGCACCGGTGCGGCCAAGGCCGTCGGCGTGGTGATCCCGGAGCTCAACAAGAAGCTCACCGGCATGGCCTTCCGCGTGCCGACCTCGGACGTGTCGGTGGTCGACCTGACGGTCGAGCTGGAAAAGCCGGCGACCTACGCCGAGATCTGCGCGGAAATGAAGGCGCAGTCGGAAGGCGCGCTCAAGGGCATCCTGGGCTACACCGAGGACAAGGTCGTGGCGACCGATTTCCGCGGCGACGTGCGCACGTCGATCTTCGATGCCGAGGCCGGCATCGCGCTCGACGGCACCTTCGTCAAGCTGGTCAGCTGGTACGACAACGAGTGGGGCTACTCCAACAAGTGCCTCGAGATGGTCAAGGTCGTCGCGAGCAAGTAAGTCGCGCGGCTGTAGCATCACAGACAAGGCCGGCATCTTGCCGGCCTTTTCTTTGGCTCTTCTCCCATTGGTCGCACGCTTCCGTCTGCGGAGCTGCGTCGTCCACCGGGCCGGGGATTGCTCCGCCCCTTGGTCGGACATCCTGTCCGAACGCGGGGCGCGGGACATCCATGTCCCGCTGCTACGCAATCCCCGGCCCGGCGGACGACGCTTCGGCTCTTCGTTGCATGGTCTTCGGTCCCTTGCCCGTCATTCCCGCGAAGGCGGGAACCCATGGATGTTGCTCGCCAGAACAGCAGGCACACCTTGATTTCCGGGCCTAAAAACCCCAGTAGAAGAGCCATGAGCCAAACCCCACAGCTTGATGAGCAGCAGTTGGCGACCCTCGTGGACCGCTTCTACGAGCAGGTCCGCGCCCACCCGGAACTCGGTCCCGTCTTCAACGCCGCCATCGACGACTGGCCCGGGCACAAGCGGCTGCTGACGTCGTTCTGGTCGTCGGTACTGCTGGGCACGCGCAGTTATCGCGGACAGCCCATGGCCGCGCACCGGCCGCACCCGATCCGCCCCGAGCATTTCGACCAGTGGTTGTCGCTGTGGCAGCAGACCGCGGAGTCGCTGCTGGCGCCGGAGCATGCCGCGCTGGCCTGCGAACACGCCAACAAGATCGGCTACAGCCTGCGTTACGGCCTGGGCCTGCAGGAACGCAAGGGCGCGCTCCCGCTCGGCATCGCCATCGCCGAGACCGGTTAACCGAACTTCTGCATCTTCGGCCACGCCTGCGACCACGGAATGCGCAGGTTGCGGCAGATGAAGATGTCCGGGTGGTCGCGCGTCTCTTCGTTGGGCACGTTGTATCGATTGCGTATGCGGCCTGCGGGCACGCAGTCGCCCGGCGCGTCGGCTATGTCCTCGCGCGTGTCGCCCAATACGATCACCGTGTTCGGTGGCGTCGAACCATAGCCCTTGTACCAGTACGAATTGACCGGGCTGATCGCTGTCGGCAGGCCAAGCTTCGGCCCGTAGAGATTGATCGCACCGGCCTCGCCGTAGTTGTTGGTGAACACGGCCGTGTGCTCGCGCTCGCCTTCCGGCAACGCGTGGTAGATGCGCGCCACTTCCGCCACCAGTTCCGGCCAGCCGATCTGCTCGGCGAAGTTGTCGTGCGCGGCACGGCTGATGCGCCAGCCCATCGAGTTGACCGCGGAAAACTGCAGGCCGATCAGACCGCTCGCCGCGGCCATGGCCACGATCCAAACCGTCATCAGCGCCGTGCCGGTGAACGCGTAGCCGGCGCGCAGTGGCCCCTGCCGGTGCAGGAACTGTTCGATCGCGACACAGCCGGCCGCAAGCAGCATCGGATAGGCCGGCGCCAGGTAATACGCGCGGCCCTGGGCCATCGCGAACAGGAACAATGGCACCGCGTACATCCATGCAACCACGGCATAGCGTCGGCCGGCCTTGGACAGGATCAGCCAGGCCAGACCGGCCAGCCAGACCGGCAGGGCCATCAGGCCGGCATTGCCGTAGAGCTGCTCGATCAGGAAATCCCGGGTGCGGCCGATGCGCACATCGCGGGCGTGGATGGTCTGCAGGAAGTCCAGCGAGATGAAGTCGTGCCGCCATTGCCACAGCGCATTGGGCAGGAACAGCAGCACTGACAGTGCCGCTCCGAGCCACAGCCAGCGGCCGCGCAGGTGCGAGCGCAGCGGTGTCGCCAGCGTGGCCACCACTATGCCGGCGACGAAGAACACCATCGTGTACTTGGTCAGCATGCCCAGGCCGATCACCGCGCCGATCGCCAGCCACCAGCGCGGGTCGGCGCTGTTGACCAGTCGCAGCATCAACCAGGCCAGCAGCACCCACCAGAGGTAGTCGATGCTGACGTATTGCATCAGGCCGCCTGCCACCATCGAGAACGGCGCCAGCGCAGCGAACAGCGCTGTCACTATCTGCGTGGCGCGGGTGCCGCCCATTTCGCGCGCGATCAGGCCGGCAAGCACGGCGGCGATGCTTTGCGCCAGGGCCGCAAACACACGGAAGCCGCTGAGCGAATCGCCGAACAATTCCAGCGAGATGCGCCCGAGCGCCGGCGTCAGCGGCGGGTAGGCGACGTAGCCCCAGGCCAGCGTTCGTGCATCGTCGAGCAGTGCCAGTTCGTCGCGGTGGAAGCCGTAGTGCTGGTTGCTGAAGAGCCGCAGCACGAACAGCGCGATCGCGATCAGGGCGAGCCAGAGAACATGGCTGCGGGGCAGGCGCATTGGCGACATGGCAGCGGCGATTCCCGTTCAGGATGTCGGCTATTTAGTCCTGCGGCCGGCCAGGATGCAATGGAGGCCGCCCGCCCGCGTTGGCGGGTGGGCGGCTCCATCGCCGTCAGGCCGCGGTCAGTCCCAGGCGCAGTTCACGGGTGGCCTGGACCATCGCGCTCAGCGCCTTGCGCACCTCCGGCCAGCCGCGCGTCTTGAGGCCGCAGTCCGGGTTGACCCACAGCTGCGCCGCCGGAATCACCTGCAACGCCTTGTCCAGCAGCTCGCCGATCTCGCCCGGCGACGGCACGCGCGGGGCGTGGATGTCATACACGCCCGGGCCGATGCCGTTGGGGTAGCGGAATCTGGCAAAGGCATCGAGCAGCTCCATCCGTGAGCGCGAAGTCTCGATCGAGATCACGTCGGCATCGAGCGCGGCGACCGCATCGATGATGTCATTGAACTCGGCGTAGCACATGTGGGTATGGATCTGGGTGGTATCGGCCACTGCACCGGCGGCGAGGCCGAACGCCTCCACCGCCCAGGCCAGGTAGTGCGGCCAATCGTCGCGCCGCAACGGCAGGCCTTCGCGCAATGCCGGCTCGTCGATCTGGATGATGGCGATGCCGGCCGCTTCCAGCTCCAGCACTTCATCGCGCAGGGCCAGCGCGATCTGCCGGCAGGTGTCGGCGCGTGGCTGGTCGTCGCGCACGAACGACCACTGCAGGATGGTGACCGGCCCGGTCAGCATGCCCTTCACCGGATACTGCGTGCGTGACTGCGCGTAGCGGGTCCATTCCACGGTCATCGCCCGCGGCCGGCTGACGTCGCCGTACAGCACCGGCGGCTTCACGCAGCGCGAGCCGTAGCTCTGCACCCAGCCGTGGGAGGTGAAGGCGAAGCCGTCGAGCTGCTCGCCGAAGTACTCGACCATGTCGTTGCGCTCGAACTCGCCATGCACCAGCACGTCCAGGCCGATGGCTTCCTGTTCGCGCAGGCAGTTGTCGATCTCGCGCTCGAGGAACTGGCGGTAGCCGGCGTCATCGAGCTTGCCGGCCTTGTGGTCGGCGCGGGCCTTGCGCACCAGCGACAGCTGCGGGAAGGAACCGATCGTGGTGGTCGGCAGTGGCGGCAGCGGCAACCGCTCGTGCTGCAGTGGCGCGCGCTGCGGGTAGGGCGTGACGCGCCGGCTCATCGCCGGAACCAGTGCGGCCAAGCGCGCGCGGACCGTGGCGTTGCTCAGTTCCGGCGCATTGCGATGGGCGGCGCGTGCTGCCTGCGCAGTGGCGATCGCTGCTTTTGCGCCTGCATTGCCGGCATGGGCATCGGCGAGCAACCGCAGCTCTTCGAGCTTCTGCCGTGCGAAGGCCATGCCGCCGCGCAGCGGCTGCGGCAATTTGCGCTCGAGCTCCAGGTCGATCGGCACGTGCAGCAGCGAGCATGACGGCGCCAGCCATCGCACGCGCGAACCGGCCGTGCGCACAAGCGCCAATGCTGCGTCGAGGTCGGTGCGCCACACGTTGCGTCCGTCGACGACGCCCAGGCTCAATGGGCGCTCGGCCGGCCACCTGGCGAGCACGCGCACGAGCTGCTGCGGTGCGCGTACGAGGTCGACGTGGAGCGCGTCCACCGGCAGCCCCGCGACCAGCTCCAGGTTGTCGCCCAGGTCGCCAAAGTAAGTCGCCAGCAGGATCTGCGGAACGTCAGCCGCGGCCAGCGCGGCGAAGGCACGGCGATAGGCCTCGCGGTCGGCGTCGCCGAGGTCGAGCACCAGACAGGGTTCGTCGATCTGCACCCACGAGGCACCGGCCGCCTTCAGCTGCTGCAGCAGTTGCACGTAGGCCGGCAGCAGCGCATCGAGCAGTTCGAGCGGGCAGCCGCCGTCCTCACGCTTGCCCAGCTTGAGGAACGAGACCGGGCCGAGCAGCACGGGGCGCGCCTCCAGTCCGAGCGCACGGGCTTCACCCAGCTCGGCCAGCGGCTTGTCGCCGCGCAGGCGGAAGGTCTGGTCGAGCTGGAACTGCGGCACGAGGTAGTGGTAGTTGCTGTCGAACCACTTGGTCATCTCCAGCGCATGGAGGTCGTGCTGGCCGTCCTGCAGGCCGCGGGCGAGAGCGAAATAGCCGGCCAGCGGATCTGCTTCGAACACGTCGCGGTGCGAGGGCGGGATGGCATCGAACAGCACCGCCGTGTCCAGCACGTGGTCGTACAGCGAGAAGTCGTTGCAGGCGACGACATCGACACCGGCATCGCGTGCCAGTTGCCAGTGCCGTGCGCGCAACTCGCGTGCCGTGTCGTGCAGGTCCTGGGCTGGCGCCTGGCCTTTCCAGAACGATTCGAGGGTCTGCTTGAGCTCGCGCCGCGCGCCAATGCGCGGGAAGCCGAGATGGGTTACCTGGATCATGGTTATGTACCTGCGATGCGTATGCATGACGCAGGGCAACGAAGGAGGGCATGGGCACGCCCCCGCCGCCGCAAGCGGCTTCGGGACCGGGACCTGCCTTCGACCTTCGCCCCCGCGGGCGAACCGGCCACGCGGCGCGAGCCGTGCGGTCGGGGGTCGGACGGAGGGCGAACCCTCCGGTCATGGCAGGTCTTCGGGCTCGTGGGCGCGAGGGGCGCAAGCTCCTCACCTACTGGCCATCGCTTCCCGGGCAGAGCCCAGTGCATGGATGGCGGTCGTTCCCATATACCGCTGCGGGGCAGCTCCGGAATTGGACGGTTGTCCGTACCGGATTCCCTCTGGCACCGCCGGTCGCCCGGCGGTGCTTGTCACATCGCTTTATCTTTATGAAGCGATGGTCACCACGACGCCGCTAAATTAGCGCCGCGGGCAGGGGGCGTCAATCGCCGGATGGCTGCAGTGCGGGGACCGGCGTCGGCTGGCCGTGCACGTCCAGCGCGACCATCGTGAAGCGGCCGCGCGTGGCCAGTTGCGTGTCGCCTGTCATCAGGTCCTCGCGGTACATGTCGACTTCCACCTGCAGCGAGCTGCGGCCGGTGGCGACCACGCGTGCGACCAGTTCTACCAGGGCGCCCTTGGGCACGGCGACGTGGAAGTCGATCTGTTCCGAGCGCGCGGTGACCACGGTGCTGCGCGCATAGCGCGAGGCGGCGACGAAGGCGGCCTTGTCCATCCATGCCAGCGCCTGGCCACCGAACAGGGTGCCGAGGTGGTTGGTGTGGTCGGGGAAGACTATTTCGGTCATGCGGGCTTCGGTCGGGGGCGTTGGCGTCTCAGAACGCGGCATCGAAGGCGACCTCGCCCTGCACGCCCACCTGGTAGGCCGAGACGCGGCGCTCGAAGAAGTTGGTCACTTCCTGCACGTCCTGCAGATCCATGAAGGCGAACGGGTTGGTCGCGCCGAAATGGCGCGGCATGCCCAGTTGCGCCAGGCGCTGGTCGGCGCAGTACTGCAGGTACTGGCGCATGTCCTTGGGCGACAGGCCGGCGACGCCGCCCGACAGCACGTCCTGGGCGAACTGCATCTCGCACTCCACCGCTTCCTCCAGCATCTGCACGACCTGGCGCTGCAGCTCGTCGTCGAACAGTTCCGGCTGCTCGCTGCGCGCGGTGCGGATCACCTCGAAGGCGAAGGCCATGTGGCAGCTTTCGTCACGGAACACCCAGTTGGTGCCCGACGCCAGCCCGTGCAGCAGGCCGCGCGAGCGCAGGTAGTAGACGTAGGCGAATGCGGCGAAGAAGAACAGGCCCTCGATGCAGCAGGCGAAGCAGATCAGGTTGAGCAGGAACTGGCGACGCTGGTCCGTGGTCTCGATGCGCCGGATGCCCTGGATCGAGTCGATCCACTTGAAGCAGAACTCGGCCTTGGCGCGGATCGACGGAATGTTCTGCACTGCGTCGAAAGCCTTGGCGCGGGCGACCGGGTCGGGCAGGTAAGTATCGAGCAGAGTCAGGTAGAACTGCACGTGCAGCGCTTCCTCGTACAGCTGCCGCGACAGGTACATGCGCGCCTCGGGCGCGTTGATGTGCTGGTAGAGGTTCAGCACCAGGTTGTTGGCGACGATGCTGTCGCCGGTGGCGAAGAACGCCACCAGCCGCTCGATCAGGTGGCGCTCGGCCGGACCGAGCTTGTGCTTGAGGTCGTTGACGTCGAGCGAGAAATCGACCTCTTCGACGGTCCAGGTGTTGCGGATCGCGTCGCGGTACATCTCGTAGAACTGCGGGTAACGCATCGGCCGCAGGGTGAGATCGAAGCCGGGGTCGAGCAGGCGGGTGTCGGACATGGTGTTGCCTCGGTGGACCTTGCCCTTCAGGGGCGGGCGACGCTGCGTTGCGCGGGGGGAGGGAAGCAGTTCGCGCGTCGCACGCCGGCTGAAGGGACGGTTCTTGTGGGGCGGTGACGCCAGGGCCACCGCCGGCTTGTGGGTTACTGGCAGGCTTCGCAGCTCTCGGGGTTCTCGAGCGAGCAGGCCACGGCCTCGACCGCGGTGTACTCCGGCTTTGCCGCTTCGGCGACGCCGCTGACCGTGGCCTTGGCGATCTTCGTCGCCGGGCGCGAGCGCAGGTAGTAGGTCGTCTTGAGCCCCTTCTTCCATGCGTACATGTACATCGACGACAGCTGGCCGATGTTCGGGCTCTCGATGAACAGGTTCAGCGACTGGCTCTGGTCGATGAAGGCGCCGCGGTCTGCGGCCATGTCGATCAGCGAGCGCATCGGCAGTTCCCAGGCGGTGCGGAAGACGGCGCGCAGCGACTCAGGGATCTGGGTGATGCCCTGGATCGAACCTTCGGCCATCTTGATGCGGTCGCGCAGTTCCGGCGTCCACAGGCCGAGCGTCTTGAGTTCCTCGGCGAGGTAGCGGTTGACCACCAGGAAGTCGCCGGACAACGTCTCGCGCTTGAACAGGTTTGACACCTGCGGCTCGATGCACTCGTAACAGCCTGCGATCGAGGCGATGGTCGCCGTCGGCGCGATCGCGATCAGCAGCGAGTTGCGCAGGCCGTGCTCGGCGATGCGCGCGCGCAGGCTGTCCCAGCCGTGGGCTTCGGAAGGTGTCACGCCCCAGGCTTCGAACTGCAGCTCGCCCTGCGACGCGCGCGTATCGGCGAACGAGGGATGGCGACCGCGCTCCATTGCCAGCTCATTCGAAGCGGACAGCGCATGGAAGTACACCGCCTCGGCGATCTGCCGCGACAGCGCACGCGCCTGGTCGGAATCGAACGGCATGCGCAGTTTGAAGAACACGTCCTGCAGGCCCATCACGCCCAGGCCAACCGGGCGCCACTTGAGGTTGGCGCGCCGCGCGGTCTCGATCGGGTAGAAATTCAAATCAATGACGCGGTCGAGCTGGCGCACGGCCAGGCGCACGGTCTCGGCCAGCTTCCCGAAATCGAACATGCCGATGGAGGCGAGACCGCCTTCGCCGTGCACCGGGCCTTCGGCAAACAGCTCGACGTGGTGCGACAGGTTGATCGAACCCAGGTTGCACACCGCGGTCTCGTCCTGCGACGTGACTTCCAGGATCTCGGTGCACAGGTTCGACAGGTGCACCACGTTGCCTTCGCGCAGGGTCTGGTTGCAGGCGCGGTTGGACTTGTCCTTGAAGTTCATCCAGCCGTTGCCGGTCTGCGCCAGCGTGCGCACCATGCGGCTGTACAGCTCGCGTGCCTTGACCTGGCGCGCCGCCAGGCCGGCCACTTCGGCGGCGTGGTAAGCGCGGTCGAAGGCCTCGCCCCACAGGTCGGTCAGCTGCGGCACGCGGGCCGGGTCGAACAGCGACCAGTCGCCGTCGGCCTCGACGCGGCGCATGAACTCGTCGGGGATCCAGTTGGCGAGGTTGAGGTTGTGCGTGCGCCGCGCTTCATCGCCGGTGTTGTCGCGCAGCTCCAGGAACTCCTCGACGTCGGCATGCCACGGCTCCAGGTACACGCAAGCCGCGCCCTTGCGCTTGCCGCCCTGGTTGACCGCGGCGACCGAGGCATCGAGCGTCTTCAGCCACGGCACGATGCCGTTGCTCAGGCCATTGGTCGACCGGATCAGCGAGCCGCGCGAACGGATGCGCGTGTAGCTCAGGCCGATGCCGCCGCTGAATTTGCTCAGTTTGGCGACGTCCATGTAGCGCTTGTAGATGCTTTCCAGCGAGTCTTCCGGCGAGTCGAGCAGGAAGCAGCTCGACAGCTGCTCGTGCGTGGTGCCGGAGTTGAACAGCGTCGGCGAGCTGGGGATGTAGTCCAGCTGCGCCATTCGCCGGTACAGCGCCAGGGCGTCGCTGACATCCTCGCTCAGTGCGCAGGCGATGCGCAGGAAGAACTGCTGCGGCGTTTCGATGACGGTGCGCGCGGTCGGGTGGCGCAGCAGGTAGCGGTCGTACAGCGTGCGCAGGCCGAAGTAATCGAAGCGCTGGTTGAGGGTCGGGTCGATCGCGTCGTTGAGCTTGCGCGCGTTGGCCTGGACGAAGGTCAGCAGGCGCTCGTTGATCAGGCCCAGGTCGAAGCCGCGCTGCACCGACTGCGAAAACGCGTGGATCTCGATGCCGGCGACTTCCTTCTCGATCACGCCGGCGAGCAGGCGCGCGGCGAGGCGGCCGTACTCGGGTTCTTCGGCGGTGAGCAGGGCGGCGGTGCGGATCGAAAGCTCGTCGAGCTCGCGCGTGGTCGCGCCGTCATACAGGCCGGAGATGGTGCGGGTGGCCACGCGCATCGGGTCGACGGAGAAAAGGCCTTCGCAGTTGCGCGTCACTGCGCGCACGATCTTGTTGAGGTCGACCGGGTCGCGGCGGCCGTTGCGCTTGGTCACCGTCATGGTGAGGTTGGCGGCGGGCGGGGTCAGGGTGAAGCCGGCGGACTCGCCCTGCGCGATTGCGGCGGCAGGGGCAGCAGGCCGGGTGACGGCAGGCTGATTGACGGCAGGCGCGTCGGTAGTGGTGGTCATCGTGATAGCTCCGGTGCGTGGGCGCACGGCTCGTCGTCCTTCCCTCGAAGGGCGGCGTGGCGCGGGACTCGGAGATTGCGGTTGCGGCGTCGCGCAGGCCGAGACGGGCCTGTGGTGGCGGGCGTCCTTCGACAGCAACGGCGCGCCTCCATGCAACACCGACCGTCTTCCCTCCGAAGACTCGCTGGCCGGTCACCGCGCGGTGTGCAACGCGCGGTTGTCGGCAGGTCTTCGGGCTCTGGACGCGAGGACCGGGCGCATGCCGCTGGCCACCTCACCTACTGACCGTCGCTTCCCAGGCCTTGGGCCCAGTGCCATGACGGCGTTCGTTTCCACTACCGCTGCGGGGCAGCGCCGGAGTTGGCCGCTCGATCAACGATGTGATCTGAGCGAGGCCGCACCGGACTTCCCTTTTAAGCCGACCGCGAGGTCGGCACCGACGGCCACAACATAGTGTGGTCCGGTGGATTGGTCAACACATAATGTTGTGCATTGTGATCGGAAGTCACGACCTGAACCGGGCGTCCGCGCTTGCGGTAAGGTGTGCGCAGATCCACAACAGGGGGCCCATGGATGGCTGGTGGAATTGGAATTCTGGTGCTCGTGGTGTTGTCGGTGCCGGTGCTGTTGATCGTCGCGCTGGCGATGATCAGTGCGCTCAAGACGCGCGTGGCGGTCCTCGAGGCGCAGGTCGCGCAATTGCGCTCGCAAGCTGTCGGGCGGGAACGGGTTGCCCCGGGACCGGTTGGCCAGGAACCGGTTGCCCAGGAGCCGGTTGCCCAGGAACCGACCGACGGACCGACGCTGCAGGAATGGATGCGCACCCAGGCACCAGCGGCCACAGCGCCCAAACCGCCTCCGGTCGAACGCCCGGTCGCACCACAACCTCCTGCTTCTCCGGCGCAGCAGGCACCGCCGGCACCAATGCCGCTGCCCGCCGCCGCGCGCGAACGAGCCGCGCCGCAGTACGCGCGCGCGCCGCGCCAGCCGGCTTCGCCCGACGCGTTCGACCTGGCCAGGCGTGCGGTACGCAAGTGGTTCACCGAAGGCAACATGCCGGTCAAGGTCGGCGTGCTGGTGTTCTTCGCCGGCATCGCGTCGTTGCTGAAATACGCATCCGACCAGGGCTGGATGCGCATGCCGGTCGAGCTTCGCCTGGCCGGCATCGCCGCCTCGGCGCTGGCCGCGCTGGTCTTCGGCTGGCGCCAGCGCGAGGCCAGGCGCAGCTTCGCGCTGAGCCTGCAGGGCGGTGCGATCGGCGTGCTGTTGCTGGTCATCTTCGCGGCCTTCCGCTTCTATCAGATGATTCCGGCCGGCGTCGCCTTCGCCCTGAGCGTGGTGCTGGTGGCCGGCGCAGGCGTGCTGGCGGTGCGCCAGAACGCGATCGCGCTCGCGGTGCTGGGCATCCTGGCCGGATTCCTCGCGCCCATCTGGCTGTCGACCGGCAGCGGCAACCATGTTGCGCTGTTCGGCTACTACGCCGTGCTCAACCTGGCCATCTTCGTGATCGCGTGGGTGCGGCCGTGGCGTGCGCTGAACCTGCTGGGGTTCGTCTTCACCTTCGGTGTCGGCACCGTCTGGGGCGTGCTGAGCTACAAGCCCGAGCACTTCGCCACCACCGAACCGTTCCTGTTGCTGTTCTTCTTCTGCTATCTGCTCGTGCCGATCCTGTACGCGCAGCAGCGACCGGACGGCAAGCGTGACCGCATCGATGGCTGCCTGGTGTTTGGCACGCCGCTGGTGGCGTTCGCGCTGCAGGCCGCGCTGCTCGAAGGCGACCGCATGCAGCTGGCCCTGTGCGCACTGGCATTGGCGGCGGTGTACGCGGCACTCGCGTGGTGGCTGCGCCGTCGCGAGCGCTTCACCATGCTGGCCACATCGCACGCATTGCTGGCCGTGGGCTTTGCGACGCTGGCGGTGCCGTTGGCACTGTCGGCGCAGGCCACCGCTTGCGTGTTCGCCCTGGAGGGCGCAGCGCTGGTCTGGCTGGGATCGCACCAGCAACGGCAGTTGCCGCAAGTGACCGGGTTGCTGCTGCAGCTGCTGGCCGCCGGCGCCTTCGCCATCGGCCTTGCCGACAATCCGACGGCGGCGACGCCGATCGCAAATGCAGCCTGCATGGGCGCGTTGCTGATCGCGATCGCCGGCTTCGCCAGCGCGTGGAGCTATCGACGCATTTCTGCCGACCCTCCGGCGCTGGTCTATTACCTGTGGGGCCTGGGCTGGTGGTGCGGCAACGCACTGCACGAGATCGACCGCTTCGTCACCGCGCAGGAATGGCCCGACGCGGTGCTGATGTTCGCGGCGGTGACGGGTTGGGTCGTAGCGGAGGTGTACCGGCGGATTCCGGCGCGCGCACTCGCCTGGAGCGTGGTCGCGGCCATGGCCGCGGCGCTGCCGCTGGCGCTCGTGCAGGACGCTGCGCACGACCATCCGTTTGCAGGTCTCGGCGGCGTGGCGTGGCTGGTGTTCGCACTCGCCGGCTGGCGCAGCCTGCGTTGCCTGCGCGACCACGGCGAAGGCGAAAGCCCGATCGCGCTCGCCCATTCGCTGTGGTTGTGGTCCTGGGCGCTTGCTGCGGGCCTGTCGCTGTACTGGCTGGCCAGCCAGGCTGCATTCGGCGACGGCTGGAAGGTCGCCGCGCTTGGCTTGCCGGCCTGGTGCATTGCCGCGCTGGTGCAGTGGCGCCCGCAATGGATCGCAACGCCGCTGGCGAGCCACTTCGAGCAATGGCGCGCGCCATTGCAGCGCCTGTTCGTGCTCGCCGTCGCGCTTGGTGCGACGGTCGCGCTGACCGTTGCCGGCAGCAGCACGCCGTTGCAATGGCTGCCGGTGCTCAATCCGCTGGACCTGGCGCAGCTGGCCGTGATCGGACTCGCCGCCGCATGGCTGGCGTCGCCGCTGGTCTCCGACGACTTGCGCGAACGCCGCATCCCGCTGCTCGCCGCGGCGGGCTTCGCGCTGATCACGGTGATCACCCTGCGCACCGTCCACCACGTTGGCGGCATTGCCTGGGGTGGCTCGATGTTCTCGACCAGCCTGGTGCAGACCAGCCTGACCATCGTCTGGAGCGTGCTCGGTGTGTTCGGCTGGATCCTGGGTTCGCGCCGTGGCCAGCGCGACCTGTGGCGGGCCGGTGCGGTGCTGATGGCGGTGGTGCTGGTCAAGCTGGTCCTGGTCGACCGCTCGCACCTGGGCACGATGCTCGGGATCGCGTCGTTCATCGCCTACGGCCTGCTGTGCACGCTGGTCGGTTACTTTGCTCCCGCGCCGCCGCGCGCACTGCGCACGGAGTTCGACGCCAGCCCATGAAACGCCTCGCCCGGATTGTCTGCCTTCAGGTCGCCTGCCTGTTGCTTGCCGCGCCCGCCGTTGCCAGCGAAGACTTCGCCCAGCAGTGGCCGCTCAAGCTGAGCCGGGACGATGGCGGCGCCTATCGCGTGACCCTGGACGCGTCGGTGTATCGGCAGCTGTACACACATGACCTGCGCGACTTCGAGGTCCGCAACCACGACGGCGCCACCGTTCCGTCGGCGTTGTTCGCACCGGAGCAGCCCCTGGTCCAGGCGCCGGCCCGGATCGCGTTGCCATGGTTCAGGCTTCCGGCCACGCCCGCCGGTGGCCCGGCCGGAGGCTGGGAGCTGACCGGAACGATCGATGGCGAGGGGCGCCTGCGCGGCGTCCAGGCACGCGTAAACGGCGCCGCCGCCGACGCGTTGCCGCAGAACGTGCTGCTGGTCGATGCCAGCCAGGCACGCGAGGCGATCACCGCGCTGGAGCTGCAATGGCAGCCAGCCTCGACACCGGCGTCGGCACCAGCCTCTGCACTGGACCTGGGCTTTCGCGTCGAAGGCAGCGACGATCTCGACCAATGGCAGCCGTTGCCCGTGCGCGGCCGCCTGGTTGACCTGCAACGCGACGGGCGGCGCCTGCTGCAGCGGCGCATCGAACTGTCTCCCGCTCGCCACGTTCGTTACCTGCGACTCACGCCGGACCGCAGCGATCAGCCGATCGAGATCACCGCGGTCAGCGCCGAGCTGGCCGGCTCTGCCGTGGCCTCGGCGCCGCAGTGGCAACCACTGCGCGGCCGCCGCATCGACCAGGCCGGTCGCGATGCATTCGAGTTCAACCTCGAAGGTCGCTTCCCGGTGCAGCAGGTGGATGTCGAGCTTCCGGGCAACCATGCCGTCGAGTGGCGGCTGGAAAGCCGCGACGACAGCGGTGCGCCCTGGCAGCTGCGCGCCGGTCCGTGGATGGCCTGGCAGGTCGATTCGGCCGGGCGCGCGAGCCGTTCCGGCGCACGGGTGCTCGATCGGGTCGTCCGCGACCGCTACTGGCGCCTGAGCGCCAGCACGCCGGTCAGCGGCGATCCTGCGCTGCGTCTGGGCTACCGGCCGGAAGTGGTGGTCTTCCTCGCGCAGGGGCCGGCGCCTTACTCGCTGGTCGCCGGCAGCGCACGTGCGCGCCGTGCCGATTCGCCGCTGTCGCAGCTGGTCGATGCCATGCGCGAGCAGCGCGGCGACGCCTGGCAACCCGCGCCCGCCTCCCTCGGTGCAGCGCAGGCGCTGGCGGGAGATGCCGCGTTCACCGCCCGCCGCGACTGGACCTCGTGGCTGTTGTGGTCGGTGCTGGTGCTGGGGGCGCTGGTCGTCAGCGCGTTCGCACTGAGCCTGCTGCGCCAGCCCAGGCCGGCGGCCGGGCAGGGCGCGGCGCACGACCCGGAAACCCCGGGCGGGGCCTAAACAGGGGCGCCCGCTGCGGCGTGCAGCGGTTTCATTCCGGCACGGGGGCCGCGACAATACGCGGCTACGCATTCACCCGGAGCGCCCCCCATGTCCATCGTCCGCATGTCCGACCTCGATCTCGCCGGCAAGCGCGTGCTGATCCGCGAAGACCTCAACGTGCCCATCGACGACGGTCGCATCACCTCCGAGCAGCGCATCACCGCGGCGGTGCCGACGATGAAGCTGGCGTTGGAGAAGGGCGCTGCGGTGATGGTCACCTCGCACCTGGGCCGGCCGAAGGAAGGCGTGTGGAGCGAGGCCGATTCGCTCGCACCGGTCGCCCGGCGCCTGTCGGAGCTGCTCGGCATCGACGTGCCGCTGGTCAAGGACTGGGTGGACGGCGTCGAGGTCGCGCCGGGCCAGCTGGTGCTGCTCGAGAACTGCCGCATGAACGTCGGCGAGGGCAAGGACGACGAAGCGCTGTCGAAGAAGTACGCCGCGCTGTGCGACGTCTACGTCATGGACGCCTTCGGCACCGCGCACCGCGCCCAGGCGTCGACGCATGGCGCGATCCGATTCGCCAAGGTCGCCGCTGGTGGTCCGTTGCTGATGGCCGAGCTCGATGCGCTGGCCAAGGCGCTCGACAACCCGGCGCGTCCGCTGCTGGCGATCGTCGCCGGTTCCAAGGTCTCGACCAAGCTTGAACTGCTGTCGTCGCTGGTCAGCAAGGTCGACCAGCTGATCGTCGGCGGCGGCATCGCCAACACCTTCATCGCCGCGATGGGCCACGGCGTCGGCAAGTCGCTGGTCGAGAACGACCTGATCGACACCGCGAAGAAGATCATGGCCGATGCCAGGGCGCGCGGCGCCGACATCCCGGTGCCGACCGACGTCGTGGTCGCCCCGGCTTTCTCCGCCGATGCACCTGCCACGGTCAAGGCCGTCGATGCCGTCGGCGCCGACGACATGATCCTCGACATCGGTCCGGACACCGCTGCGCGCTACGCCGAGCTGATCAAGGCCGCCGGCACCGTGGTGTGGAACGGCCCGGTCGGCGTGTTCGAATTCGATGCGTTCGGCAAGGGCACCGAAACCCTGGCGCGTGCGATCGCCGCCAGCAAGGCGTTCTCGATCGCCGGCGGCGGCGATACCCTGGCGGCGGTCGACAAGTACGGCATCGAGCAGGACGTGACCTACATCTCGACCGGCGGCGGCGCCTTCCTCGAGTTCCTCGAAGGCAAGGAACTGCCGGCGGTGACCGCGCTCAAGGCGCGGGGCTGAGGCGCTGCAATGGCAACGGTGTTCTTCGACATGGACGGCACGCTGATCGACTCGGCCGTCGGCATCACCCGCTGTGTCGAGTACGCACTGGTGAAGATGGGCCTGCCGGTGCCGCCGCAGTCGGAACTGCGGCGCTGGATCGGACCGGCCTTGCGTACCAGCTTCGGTCCGCTGCTCGACGATCCGCAGGACGTCGAGCAGGCGGTGCTGCACTACCGCGACCGCTTCGAGAGCCACGGCTGGGCCGAGCACGAGGTCTACGCCGGCATCGGCGAGACCATCGAGGCGCTGCACGCGGCCGGGCACCGCCTGGCGGTGGTCACCGCCAAGAACGAACCGCACGCGCGAAAGATCGCCGGGCACCTGCCGTTCGGGCATCGTTTCGACGACATCGTCGGTGCGACCCTGGACGGTCGCATCAGCCACAAGGACCAGTTGATCGGCGAGGCGCTGCGGCGCCTGGATGTCGCCGCCGGTGAGTGCTGGATGATCGGCGACCGGCGCATGGACATCGAGGGCGCGCGTCACCACGGCATGCGCAATGTCGGCGTGCTCTGGGGGTTTGGTGGCGAGGTCGAGTTGCGCGAGGCGGGGGCGCTGCACCTGGTTGCTGCGCCGGGCGAGCTGCAGGGCCTGCTGGCGGCCTGAGCGCGGTCGCCGGGACAGCGGTGGTCTGCTTTTGACCGGGTGATTGCAGACCACTTTCCCACATGCCCCGCGGTATGGACGACCCGCGTCCCGGATTGCGTGCGTATTCAATCCGATTGAACGTACAGCTGTGCTAGCGTCGCCGGAATCAATGAATCTCACTCGGCAAAAGCCGCACCAGGCGAAAGCAGCATTCGATGACAACCACACAGCGCCGCACCAAGATCCTCGCAACCCTCGGCCCGGCCACTGATCCGCCGGGCGTCCTCGACGCGCTGCTCACCGCCGGTGTCGACGTGGTCCGGCTCAATTTCTCGCACGGCGATCCGTCCTCGCAGGTTGCCCGCGCCGAAGCCGTGCGCGAAGCCGCCAAGCGCGTCGGCGTGGAGGTCGGCATCCTCGCCGACCTGCCGGGCCCGAAGATCCGCATCGAACGTTTCGCCGAAGGCAAGGTCCTTCTCAAGGCCGGCGACCGCTTCGACCTGGTCGCCAGCGTCGATGCGCCTCCGGGCAACCTGCGCGAGGTTGGCGTGAGCTACCTCGGTTTGCCCAACGACGTGCGTCCGGGCGACGTGCTGCTGCTCGACGACGGTCTGCTGCAGCTGCGAGTAGGCGCGATCGAGGGCGAGCGCATCATCACCACCGTGCTCAACGACGGTGCGCTGTCCGACCGCAAGGGCCTGAACAAGCAGGGCGGCGGCCTCTCGCTGGGCGCGCTGACCGAGCGCGACAAGGAGCTGATCCTGGTCGCCGCCGAACTCGGCGCCGATTTCATCGCGGTGTCGTTCTGCCGCAATGCCGAAGACATGAACGAAGCGCGTCGCATCGCCCGCGCCGCCGGCAGCGATGCCGCGCTGGTGTCGAAGATCGAACGCGCCGAAGCGATCGAGAACCTGTCCGAGATCGTCGACGCCAGCGACGTGGTCATGGTCGCGCGCGGCGACCTGGGCGTGGAGATCGGCGACGCCGAACTGCCAGGCCTGCAGAAGAAGATCATCCGCGAGGCGCTGGAGCGCAACCGCGTGGTGATCACCGCCACGCAGATGCTGCAGTCGATGGTCGACAGCCCGATCCCGACCCGCGCAGAGGTGCTCGACGTCGCCAACGCCGTCATCGACGGCACCGACGCGGTGATGCTGTCGCAGGAATCGGCCGCCGGCCGCTATCCGGTGAAGGCGGTCGAGGCGATGGCGCGCATCTGCCTGGGCGCCGAGCGCCAGTTCAACCGCGACACCGATTTCGAAGCCGCCCCGCGCAACCTCGAGCGCGCCGACCAGGCTATCGCCATGGCCACGATGTTCCTGTCCGAGCACATCGGCGTGCGTGCCATCGTGGCGATGACCGAGTCTGGTGGCACTGCGCGTTTCCTCTCGCGCTTCCGCTCGCAGGTGCCGATCTACGCGATGTCGCGCCATGACGGCTCGCGCCGTCGCATGACGATGATGCGCGATGTCGTGGCCTACGACTTCGACAGCCGTGGCCTGACCTCGCGCGATGCCGCCCGCAGCGCGATCAAGCAGTTGTTCAAGCAGGACCGGCTCAGCGTCGGCGACCGCGTCATTTTCACCAGTGGCGACCATATGGAGCAGCACGGCGCGACCAACACGCTGCGCCTGTTGCAGGTCGGTGCCGACGGCACGGCAGAAGGACTGGGCGAGCTCTGAGCCGCCGTTGACGGAGCCGGCAGCGAGCTGGCTCCCATCAATGCATTTGTCTTTGCGAAGGCGGCGTGATGGCCGCCGCTTCGTGTCTGGCGCGTTGGCGATAGCAATCCCTCATCCAGGGGAATTGCCGTGGCAACCGTCAGGATCGATGGTCCCCGCCGTGCGTCGCGCCTGCTGCGCGGCGTCGCGCTAGCCGCCAGCTTCACGCTGGCCGCCATTGCGTTGTGCGCGTGCACGACGGTGGGAATGCACACCCAGCAGCGCTTCGCGATCGAATACGGCCCGCCGGTGCAGATGCGCGTGTGCGTGCTGCGCACCAGCGACGTCAGCGAGAAGCGCATCGACAAGTTGATTGCCGAGGTCAACCAGGAGTTCAAACCCTACGGCATCGACGTGGTGGTGCCATGGGTGCGGCCGTGGACACGCGCGGGCTTCGCTCATCGCAGCCTGTTTGACGATGTCATCGCGCACGAGCTGGAGGCGCCGTGCGATCGCCTGGTGGCGTTCGTCGATCGAAATGCGGGTGATTTCCTGTGGGGCCTGCTGATGCCGGAGGTGCTCGGCAGCGTTGACGATCCCACGCATACGCGCGGCTATGTCGTGGCCACCCAGGTGTCGCTCAACCAGGTGTTCACGCCACCGGGCAAGGCGACCGTCCACGAGTTCTACCATCTGCTCGGGTGCCCGCATGCCGGTGCGATGTCCGACTGCTACGCGCAGATCGCGGCCCTCAAGCGCAGCATCGATCCATCCGCCGATTTCTTCCCGGGCGTGGACGAGTACGGCCAGCCCCTGAAGACGCGGGACGCGGCCAACCACACGTTGCGCCAGGCCATCGCCGGGCAGTGACCCGGTCCGGGCTGGCAACGGCACCTGAAACTGGTATTGAAATCGAAGGTGTGAATCACGCAAGTGATTGATTCACCGTGGCCGACCGCGGGCGGGAACGCCACGCTGCGGCTATAATGCCGGGCTTCCCACCGCTCCTGCAGGACGTCCAATGAGCATCGAACAGCTTGCCGAAACCGCCCAGGCCATGGTGGCCCCGGGCAAGGGCATCATCGCCATCGATGAGTCCACCAGCACCATTGCCAAGCGCTTCGCCGGCGTCGGCATCGAGAACACCGAAGAGAATCGCCGCGCCTACCGCGAGCTGCTGCTGGCCACGCCCAAGCTGAGCGACTACATTTCCGGCGCGATCCTGTTCGACGAGACCATCCGCCAGTCGACCAGGAGCGGCATTCCGTTCGCCAAGTACATGTCCGACAACGGCATGATCCCGGGCATCAAGGTCGACAAGGGCACGCATGCGCTGGCCGGCTTCCCGGGCGAAGTGATCACCGAGGGTCTGGATGGTCTGCGTGCGCGCCTGGAGGAGTACTACAAGCTCGGTGCGCGTTTCGCCAAGTGGCGCGCGGTGATCAACATCGGTGACGACATTCCGTCGGGCACCTGCATCGATTCCAATGCGCATGCGCTGGCGCGCTATGCGGCGCTGTGCCAGGAGCAGGGTCTGGTGCCGATGGTCGAGCCGGAAGTGATCATGGACGGTTCGCACGATATCGAGACCTGCTATGAGGTCACCGAGGTCACGCTGCGTTCGCTGTTCGCTTCGCTGTACGAGCACAACGTGATGCTGGAGGGCACGATCCTGAAGGCGTCGATGATCCTGCCGGGCACCACCAGCGGTGAGAAGGCCAGTGTCGAGGACGTCGCTGCGGCGACGCTGCAGTGCTTGAAGTCGACCGTGCCGGCGACGCTGCCGGGCATCGTGTTCCTGTCCGGTGGCCAGGCCGACGAGGACGCTACTGCGCACCTCAATGCGATGAACCAGATGGGTCCGAATCCGTGGCCGCTGTCGTTCTCGTACGGTCGCGCGATGCAGCAGGCGGCGCTGAAGCTGTGGTCGCAGGATCTGGTGAACAACTTCGCCAAGGCTCAGCAGACGGTGTACGAGCGTGCTCGTGACAACGGTCTGGCTGCACTTGGCCAGTGGAAGCAGGCTGCGTAAGCGTCGCGTTTGCTGATCAGCAGAAGAGCCGGCCTTGTGCCGGCTTTTTTGTTGTCTGTCGTTTGGCGTGTCGGCTGCGTTCCAGTTGCGTGGGGGGCTTCGGAAAGGCGTCGTCCGCCGGCCCTGGGATTGCTGCGCCCCGCGGACGACATCCTGTCTTTACGCGGGGCGTGGGCCATCCATGGCCCACTGCTCCGCAATCCCAGGGCCGGCGGACGACGCCATGCCGCTTCATTGCCCGGTCTTCGGACCGTCTCCAAACCACCGTCATCCCCGCGAAGGCGGGGATCCAAGGACGTTGCTTCTGGCTTGGGTTGCGAAAGCGGGAACAACGCGTCCTGGTAGGGTCACTGGCCGCCAACCACCGTGAAATACGCCGCATTCGGCGTCCCAACGCTGCCGCTGGCGTCGCTGCCGCGGACGAAGACGACGTGGCGACCTGGCGCCAGGCCCTGCGTGCTGATCACCGCGCGAACGCTTTCGCGGCTGGTATCCCAGGCCCCGTCGCTGGACTGCATCACAATCCGCGCGGCGCCGGCCGTCCACGGTCGCTGGTCGAGGTAGGCCGAAGCGGCGCTGATCGCTTGCACCGGCTCGGCGCCGTTGCTCTGGTTGCTGCGGCCGTCGTCGATGGTGGCGGTCACGGTTACGGGCTGTCCGGCACTGACGCTTGCCGGGTATGCCGTCACGGCAACCGTGTCTGGCCCGGACGGATAGACGTAGGGCGCGGTCAGGTTGCGCGCGGCGTAGCGCAAGGCGGCCAGGTTCTTCGGCAGCGTGGTCGACTCGAATGTCGAGCAGCTCTCGAAGAACGCCACGCCCATCTCGATCGTGTAGCTGGGCACGCCGAGCAGGCCGTACATCGTGTCGGTGTTGGTGCCGTCGGCGACATACAGTCCGACCCATTGCTTCGGGGCATAGCCGTTGTGCCAGGCAATCCTGCGGCCGAGGGTGCGCAGTGCGGTCGCGTTCGCGGTTGCCGTGGTGGAGTAGGCCCACGGCCACAGCACAAGTCGCGAGTAGCTGTGCAGGTCGACGAACAGGCCGCGATAGTCCTGCGGTGCGGCGGCGGTGGCGGCATCACCGCGGCGATCGGGAAACACGCCGCCGCGCCAGGTGCCACTGGCATCGGCGACGCCGGCGATGTAACGCAGCAGGTTCTGCGTCTCCGGCTCCGACCCCTGCTGCGGGCCGCGATAGGTACCCGCACAGGGATTGCCGCTGGAGCCGCCGGCGGCGCCGTTCCAGCGGAACGGGAAGTTCCGGTTGAGATCGATGCCGTAGTTGCTGGCGGTGCACGAGCCGTTGCTGGTGTTGACGTTCTTTCGCCACGAGGCGCCGCCCTCGGCGCGCTTGCGTCCGTCCGGGTTGGCCTGCAGCACGAAATGGAAGCGATAGGTGTCCAGCAGCCAGGTCGCCTCGGCGTTGCTGCCGTAACCGTCGACCAGCCATTGCGCGAAGCGCGCCAGGACTTCCGCAGGCGTGTACTCGCGTGCGTGAATGGAGCCCAGCAGCACCATGTTCGGTTTGTTGGCGATTTCACCGTCGGTGGCACTGTTGCCGAGCACCAGCACTTTCATCGGGTAGCCCGTCGCGGCATCGCGGCTGCGCAGCCAGGTCGGACCGATGTCCACCACCCGCGCCAGATCCGGACGATCGCGCGCCAGCTGCTCCATCGTGGCGTAGGTCTCCTCGACGGTGCGGTAGCAGGCGAAGCCGGGGATCGCTTCGGGCTGAAGGACGTCGGGCTGAAGGACGTCGCGCTGCAGGACGTCGCGTTGCAGGTCGTCTCGAAGCAGCGCTTCGTCCGCCTCGCGCATGCGCGCCGTAGCGACCTCGTCGATGTGCGCATCGACACCGGCCCGGCGCAGCGCGAGGTACTCGTCGTAGCTGGCCTCGAATGCGGCCGTGCGAATGCGCTCGTCGACCATCACGTGCTGGAACCGGCCGGCCAGATACTGCACCTGGGCGCGGTCCTGATAGTGCACGCTGACGAAGAGCAGCTGATCTTCTTTGCCACTCGCGGCCGGACCGCTTGCGGCGAGAGACAATAACAACGCAGCGAGTCCGGGGCGCATCGAACAGCTCCGTTGCCGGGATTGTCGGATGTTGCGCCGCGTCGGCGTAAATGCCGCTGAATCCCCTGCCACGCAGCGCCGTGGAACACGAGTTTGACGAACCGTTAACACGACGCCTTAACACGCCGTGGGGTACCAATGGCGCCGGCGCTGAGACGCCGCTCTCCTGACCCGTTTGAGTTGGATCAAGGAAGCCGATGGGGCGGGGCGTCATCCTCGCTGCGAACGGAATGGATTGTCGTTACGGAGCCAGCCATGGGCCAGCCAGACCACGCGGTCATCAAACGGCGCGAGCGCGTCGCGTTCCTGCTGCTTACCGCTGTCGTCTTCCCGCTGCTGACGGTGATGTTCGTCGCGGGATACGGCTTCATGGTCTGGATCTGGCAGATGTTCGCCGGCCCGCCGACGGGGCACTGAGGTGGCCGCGCCAAACCGCTCGCGCCGGGCATTGCTGTTGGGCAGGCAGGCCGCCCGCACGCCGCTGCGTCCGCCCTGGGCCCTGGATGAATCCGCATTCCTCGACGCCTGCACCGGCTGCGGTGCGTGCATCGAGCGCTGCCCCGAGCAGGTGCTCGTGCGTAGCGCTGCCGGTTATGCCGTGTTCGACCCGCACCTGGGTGAGTGCACGTTCTGCGGCGACTGTGCCGATGCCTGCACGCCGCGGGCGATCGACCGCACGGCGTCTGAAGTGCCCTGGCGCACGCTGGCCAGCGCCGGCGACGCCTGCCTGCCGCGCCACGGCGTGGTCTGTTCGAGTTGCCGCGATGCCTGCCCGGAAAGGGCGATCGCATTCCCCCTGTCGACCCGCGTACCGACACCCGTCATCGACCCCGCGCGCTGCAACGGGTGCGGTGCCTGCGTAAGCGTGTGCCCGGTCGACGCAGTGGCCTTGATGCACCTGGAGCAGGCATGAGCAGCGCGACCGCCAACGAAATCCACATCGCCAGCTTCGTCGTCCAACACCGCGATGACGCCGCCGCCGCGCTGGCCACCTGGATCGCGGCCAGCGTCGACATGGAGCTGGCGCGAAGCGAGGGCACCCGCAGCATCGTGCTGTGCGAATGCGCCGACCAGTACGCGCTGCTCGATCGCATCGAAGCCCTGCGCGCCGTGCCGGGCGTGCTCAACGTGCTGCTGGTCTACCACCACGCCGAACCGGGCGAAGCGCTCGACACCCCCATGCCAACCCTTACCGTCACCGGAGTCGCGCCATGACCACCCGTCGCGAGTTCATCCGCAACACCGCGGTCACCACCGCTGCGGCCGCCGCCGGCATGTCCCTGCCGGGTGGCGCCGCCAACATCGTCACCGAAGGCGACCTGACCGCATTGAAGTGGGACAAGGCACCGTGCCGGTTCTGCGGTACCGGCTGCGGCGTCAACGTCGCGGTCAAGGACGGCCGCGTCGTCGCCACCCATGGCGACGTCCATGCCGAGGTCAACCGCGGCATCAACTGCATCAAGGGCTACTTCCTGTCGAAGATCATGTACGGCAGCGATCGCCTGACCAAGCCGCTGCTGCGCAAGACCAATGGCGTCTACGCAAAGGAAGGCGACTTCGTCGAGGTGGAGTGGGACGAGGCGTTCGATGTCATGGCCGCACAGTTCAAGCGCGTGCTCAAGAACAAGGGCGGCGACGGCATCGGGATGTTCGGGTCCGGCCAGTGGACCATCTTCGAGGGCTACGCCGCCAACAAGCTGATGAAGGCCGGCTTCCGCAGCAACCACATCGATCCCAATGCGCGCCACTGCATGGCCTCGGCGGTGATGGGCTTCATGCGCACCTTCGGCATGGACGAACCGATGGGCTGCTACGACGACTTCGAAGTCGCCGATGCATTCGTGCTGTGGGGTTCGAACATGGCCGAGATGCACCCGATCCTGTGGACCCGGGTGACCGACCGGCGCCTGACCGACCCCAACGTCAAGGTCGCGGTGCTGTCCACCTTCGAGCATCGCAGCTTCGAGCTGGCCGACATCCCGATCGTGTTCAATCCGCAGACCGACCTGGTGATCCTCAACTACATCGCCAACTACATCATCAAAAACGGCAAGGTCAACAAGGACTTCGTCAGCAAGCACACCAGCTTCAAGCAGGGCAACGTCGACATCGGCTACGGCCTGCGTCCGGAGCACCCGCTGGAGGTCAAGGCCAAGAACGCCAAGGATGCCGGCGGCGGCAAGGTGATCGACTTCGACCAGTTCGCCGCGTTCGTGGCGCCGTACACGCTGGAGAAGACGGTGGAGATGACCGGCGTGGAAGCCGGCTGGCTGCAGAAGCTGGCCGAGCTGTACGCCGACCCGAAGATCAAGGTCACCTCGTTCTGGACCATGGGGTTCAACCAGCACACGCGCGGCGTGTGGGCCAACAACATGGTCTACAACCTGCACCTGCTGACCGGCAAGATCGCCACGCCGGGCAACAGCCCGTTCTCGCTGACCGGGCAGCCGTCGGCGTGCGGCACCGCGCGCGAGGTCGGCACCTTCAGCCATCGCCTGCCGGCGGACATGGTGGTGACCAATCCCGAGCACCGCAAACATGCCGAGGAGATCTGGAAGATTCCGCACGGCATCATCAAGGCCAAGCCCGGCTACCACGCCGTCGAGCAGAATCGTGCGCTCAAGGACGGCAAGCTCAATGCCTACTGGGTGCAGGTCAACAACAACATGCAGGCCGCCGCCAACCTGCGCGAGGAGGGCTGGCCGGGCTACCGCAACCCGGACAACTTCATCGTCGTCTCCGACGCCTATCCGACGGTGACCGCGCAGGCCGCCGACCTGGTGCTGCCGGCGGCGATGTGGGTGGAGAAGGAGGGTGCCTACGGCAACGCCGAGCGCCGTACCCAGTTCTGGCACCAGCTGGTCGACGCGCCGGCACAGGCGCGCTCGGACCTGTGGCAGCTGATGGAATTCTCCAAGCGCTTCACCACCGACGAGTGCTGGCCGGCGGAGATCCTCGCCGCCAACCCGGCCTTCAAGGGCAAGACGCTGTTCGATGTGCTGTTCCGCAACGGCAACGTAGACAAGTTCCCGTTGAGCGACATCGAAGCGGGCTACGCCAACGACGAATCCAAGGACTTCGGCTTCTACGTGCAGAAGGGCCTGTTCGAGGAGTACGCTGCTTTCGGTCGGGGCCACGGCCATGACCTGGCACCGTTCGACGACTACCACCGCACGCGCGGCCTGCGCTGGCCGGTAGTCAACGGCAAGGAAACGCGCTGGCGCTACCGCGAAGGCACGGATCCTTACGTCAAGGCCGGCAGCGGCTACCAGTTCTACGGAAATGCGGACAACCGCGCGGTGATCTGGGCGTTGCCCTATGAGCCACCCGCCGAGTCGCCGGACAAGGAATACGACATGTGGCTGGTCACCGGGCGCGTGCTCGAGCACTGGCATTCGGGCTCGATGACGATGCGCGTGCCGGAGCTGTACCGCAGCTTCCCGACCGCGGTGATCTTCATGAACCCCGACGATGCCAAGGCGCGTGGCTTGAAGCGCGGCGACGACGTGCGGGTGATTTCGCGCCGTGGCGAGATGCGCACGCGGGTGGAGACGCGCGGTCGCAACCGCATGCCGCCGGGCGTGGTGTTCGTACCGTGGTTCGATGCCGGGCAGCTGATCAACAAGGTCACGCTCGACGCCACCGATCCGATCTCCAAGCAGACCGACTTCAAGAAGTGCGCGGTCAAGGTACTGGGCGCCTAGGAGGGCTTCGCCATGCGCAACAAGCCACTGTTGATCGCCGTCGGCCTGACCGTCGGGGTGATGGCCCTGATCTTCTTCGCCGGCTGGCTGTTCGGCCGGATGGTCGGCAAGCATGAGCGCGCGGCCGAGGCCCGCGTCGCGGCGGCCGCGCCGGCGCCGCATGCGGACTCGGCAATCGGCCGCACCGCCACCCGCCAGCTCGATGCGCTGCGCCGCGGCGTGCCGGTCGACCAGGAGGCGGCGCCGCTGCCGATGGCGCGCGTCGAGAACGTCGACCGCAAGCGCGAACGTGCCTATCCGATGCAGCCGCCGACCATCCCCCATGCCATCGACGGCTACCAGGTCGACAAGAACAGCAACCGCTGCATGCTCTGCCATGCCCGCGCCAATGCCGAGAAGTTCCAGGCGCCGCCGGTCAGCGTGACCCACTACATGGACCGCGACGACCAGTTCCTGGCGTCGATTTCCTCCCGCCGGTACTTCTGCAACCAGTGCCACGTGGTGCAGACCGACGCGCCGGTGCTGGTCGCCAACAACTTCGAGGACATCGACAAGGTCCTCGCGGCCGCCGAAGCGAAAGGGAGCCAGTGATGTTCAAGCGCTGGTTCGAACGGTTCAAACCCTATTGGCGCACCTTGCGCTCGCCCAGCGTGCACTACAGCCTTGGCTTCCTGGTGGCGGCGGGATTCATCGCCGGCATCATGTTCTGGGGCGGATTCAACACCGCGCTGGAAGCGACCAACACCGAGAAGTTCTGCACCGGCTGCCACGAGATGCACGACAACGTGTTCCAGGAGCTCAAGTCGACCATTCACTACAGCAACCGCTCCGGCGTGCGCGCGACATGTCCGGACTGCCACGTGCCGCATCAGTGGACCGACAAGATCGCGCGCAAGATGCAGGCGTCGAAGGAGGTGTGGGGCAAGCTGTTTGGCACCATCGATACGCGCGAGAAGTTCCTCGACCATCGCCTGGAGCTGGCGATGCACGAATGGTCGCGGCTGAAGGCCAACGATTCGCTGGAATGCCGCAACTGCCACGACTTCGACTCGATGGACCTGACCCGCCAGGGATCGCGCGCCTCGCAGATCCACAAGCGCTGGCTGGGCACGGGTGAGAAGACCTGCATCGATTGCCACAAGGGCGTGGCACATCGCCTGCCGGACATGGCGGGGGTGCCGCAGGGGTGAGCGCACCCGGGGCAAGCGCCCTCAGATCGAATCCAGCACGGCGCGATACCGCTGTGCCATCTCATTGCCGAAGCACGCGAACGTCACCGCGATCGGCTGCTTGTGCGCGGCCTGCCACTGGTCCACCGTCGCCACCGCCAATGGCACCGCCAGTTCCGGCGGATAGCCATAGACGCCGCAGCTGATCGCCGGGAAGGTGATCGACTCAACGCCGTGCTGCAACGCCAGCTCCAGACTGTTGCGATAGCAGGCGGCAAGCAGCGCGGCCTCGCCGGCGTCACCGCCGTGCCAGACCGGGCCGACGGTGTGGATCACGAAACGCGCCGGAAGACGATGCCCGCCGGTGATGCGCGATTGGCCCGTCGGGCAGCGCACGCCCGGTCGCACCTGCGGCAGCTTGCGGCACTCCTCGAGCAGGCCGGGGCCGGCGGCGCGGTGGATCGCGCCGTCGACACCACCCCCTCCGAGCAGCGCCTCATTGGCGGCATTGACGATGGCATCGACCGCCAGGAGCGTGATGTCGCCTTCGAATACGTGCATCGACATGGCGTGCTCCACGTGGGCCGGGTAAGCGCAGCGCACCCGGGTGCGGCCTTCGGCCTTGCCCGGGCTACGGACCTACAACCCCGCCAGCCACTCGTCGTCCGAACCCTCGTTCACGCCCTCGAACAGGAACGTGCTCAGGTAACGCTCGCCGGTGTCGGGCAGCATCGCCAGGATCACCGATCCCTTTTCCGCATTGCGCGCCACTTCCAGCGCCGCCGCCGCGGTGGCGCCGGCGGAGATGCCGACGAAGATGCCTTCTTCGCTGGCCAGGCGTCGTGCGGTGTCACGCGCGAGCACGTCGTCGATCGGCAGGATCGCATCGGCGACGTCGCGGTTGAGCACCGCCGGAACGAAGTCCGGGGTCCAGCCCTGGATCTTGTGCGGCTGCCATTCCTTGCCCGCCAGCAGCGATGCGCCGGCCGGTTCGCAGGTGGTCACGCGCACTTCCGGGCGAGCGACCTTCAGCACCTCGCCGACACCGGTGAGCGTGCCGCCGGTGCCCCAGCCGGTGACGAAATGGTCGAGCCTGCGCCCGGCGAAATCGCGCAGGATCTCGGCCGCGGTGGTCTGGCGGTGATAGGCCGGGTTGGCCTCATTCTCGAACTGGCGGGCGAGGAACCAGCCGTGCTTCTTCGCCAGCTCCCCGGCGCGACGCACCATGCCGCTGCCGCGTTCGGCGGCCGGGGTGAGGATCACCTTGGCGCCGAAGGCGCGCATCAGCTTGCGGCGCTCCATCGAGAACGTTTCCGACATCGTCGCGACGAATTTGTAGCCGCGCGCGGCGCAGACCATGGCCAGCGCCACGCCGGTGTTGCCCGAGGTCGCCTCCACCACCGTGTCGCCCGGCTTCAGCTGGCCGCGCGCTTCGGCGTCGAGGATGATCGCCAGGGCCAGGCGGTCCTTGACCGAGCCGCCGGGATTGAAGGCCTCGACCTTGGCGTAGATGGTGACGTGGTCGGGGGCGAGGCGGTGCAGGCGAACGACCGGGGTGCGGCCGATCGTGTCGAGGATGCTGTCGTGGATCATTTCTTTCGACTCCAGGCAGGGTGGGAAGTCGGGCGGACCGTCGCGTGGCGAGGGCCAGGCGCCGCGGGGGCGCCGGCAGGGTGATCGCCGCCGCAGATTGCCACAGTCCAGGCCCCGTGGGCGTCGTCGCCCGCCGGCCCGCCCCGGTCTGGGCGGCCGCCCGGAGCCGGCTGTGCAGAGTGTGCTGTCAACCAATGGCCTACGCGGACGTTAACCGTGGACAGCTAGAATCCAATGGTTTGGGCACGCCGCTGCCCCATGTTCAGAGAGCCGCATGCGACTTACCCCGGGATTTCAGGCCAGCTGCCTGCTGGTTTTCGCCATCGCGCTGGCCGCGTGCGGCAGCAATGACGCCAAGCAGCGCGACGGCGGCGGCGATCGGCCGATCCCGGTGACCACCCAGCTGGTGAGCCTGCAGCCCTGGAGCGACACCGTGCTGGCGCTGGGCAACGTCAAGGCGCGCGAGTCGATCACGGTCTCGGCCAAGGTCAGCGAGACCGTCGAGCAGGTGCATTTCAACAGCGGCGACATCGTCGCTGCGGGTGCGCCGCTGGTCACCCTGACCGGGCGCCAGCAGCAGGCGGCCCTGGCCCAGGCCGAAGCGGCCGCCAACGAATCCGAGCAGCTCTACAAGCGCCAGACCGAACTGGACACCCAGCAACTGATCGCGCGCTCGACGCTCGACACCCAGCGCGCCGCACGCGATGTCGCCCGCGCCCGCGTCGCGCAAATGCGCGCCGACATCGGCGACCGCGTGATCCGCGCACCGTTCAGCGGCGTGCTGGGCATCCGCCAGGTCAGCCCGGGCGCGCTGGTCACGCCGGGCACGCCGATCGCCACGCTCGACGACACTGCCCGCGTCTACGTCGACTTCCCGGTCCAGGAGGCACTGCTGGCCAGTCTCGCCGTCGGACAGAAGGTCAGCGGCACCAGCACGGCCTATCCGGGCCGCCGCTTCGAGGGCGTGGTCAGTACGATCGACGCGCGCATCGACGAGGCCACCCGCGCCGTCACCGTGCGCGGCGACTTCGCCAATGACGGGCGCGAGCTGCGCCCGGGCATGCTGCTGCAGGTGACGCTGGTGCGGCCGGAGCGCCAGGCGCTGCTGGTGCCGGAGATCTCGATCGTCCAGGTCGGCACCGACAGCTTCGTCTACCGGGTCAAGCCCGATTCGTCGGTGGAGCGCGCCGACGTCAAGGTCGGCAGCCGCCGCGACGGCAAGGCCGAGGTCACGCAGGGCCTGGCGGTCGGCGACCGCATCGTCGTCGACGGCACCGGCAAGCTGCGCGTTGGCAGCCGCATCACCGATCTCAAGGCCGACCAGAAAGCCGACCAGTCCGCGCCGGCAACCCGGGGCTGAGCCATGAACCTGTCCGATCTGTCGATCCGCCGTCCCGTGTTCGCCACGGTGATGAGCCTGCTGCTCATCGTGCTCGGCGTGATGGCGTTCTCGCGCCTGACATTGCGCGAACTGCCCGCGATCGATCCGCCGATCGTGTCAGTGGACGTGAACTACCCCGGCGCCTCGGCGGCGGTGGTCGAAACCCGCATCACCCAGATCCTCGAGGACGCGCTGGCGGGCATCGAGGGCATCGAGACCATCGAGTCGCGCAGCATCAATGGTCGCGCCTCGATCAGCATCGAGTTCACCCTGTCGCGCGAGATCGAGGCCGCCGCCAACGACGTCCGCGACGCGGTCAGCCGCGTCACCAACCGCCTGCCGGAAGAAGCCGATCCGCCGCAGATCGAGAAGGTCGAGGCCGACGCCGACCCGATCCTCTGGCTCAACATGAGCTCGACGAAGATGGACACGCTGCAGCTGTCCGACTACGCCGAGCGTTACGTGGTCGACCGGTTGTCGTCGGTCGACGGCGTCGCCCAGGTCCGCATCGGCGGCCAGCAGCGCTACGCGATGCGGGTCTGGATCGATCGCGACGCGCTCGCCGCGCGCGGCATCACCGTCAACGATGTCGAGAACGCGCTGGAAGCCGAGAACGTCGAGCTTCCGGCCGGCCGCATCGAATCCAACGCCCGCGACTTCACCCTGCGCGTGGCGCGCAGCTACCAGAAGCCCGAGGACTTCGCCCAGATCCCGCTGGCCAAGGGCACCGACGGTTACGTCGTGCGCCTGGGCGACGTGGCCAGGATCGAGCTGGCCTCGGCCGAGCGCCGCGCCTACTACCGCAGCAACGGCGAGCCGAACATCGGCCTGGGCATCGTCAAGACCTCCACTGCCAACAGCCTCGATGTCGCCCGCGCCGTCCGCGCCGAGGCCGAGCAGGTGCAGAAGACGCTGCCGCAGGGCACCAAGATCTTCGTCGCCTTCGACACCACGGTGTTCATCGAATCGGCGGTCGAGCGCGTCTACCACACGCTGGTCGAGGCGATCGTGCTGGTGCTGCTGGTGATCTGGCTGTTCCTGGGCAGTTTCCGCGCCGCGCTCATTCCGGCCGTGACCGTGCCGGTGTGCCTGATCGCCGCGTTCATTCCGCTGTACCTGTTCGGCTTCTCGATCAACCTGCTGACATTGCTGGCGCTGGTGCTGTGCATCGGCCTGGTGGTCGACGATGCGATCGTGGTGCTGGAGAACATCCAGCGCCGCATCGACCTGGGCGAGCCGCGCCTGGTCGCGGCCAAGCGCGGCACCAAGCAGGTCGCCTTTGCGGTGATCGCCACCACTGCCGTGCTGGTGGCGGTGTTCCTGCCGGTCGGCTTCATGGAAGGCAACACCGGCCGCCTGTTCCGCGAGCTGTCGGTGGCATTGGCCGGCGCGGTGGCGCTGTCGGCGTTCGTCGCGCTGACGCTGACGCCGATGATGTCGTCCAAGCTGGTGCGTGCGCACAGCGAAGAGAAGTCCAACCCGGTCAACCGCTGGGTCAATGCGCGCCTGGATGGCATCGGCAAGCGCTATCGCGGCTTCCTCGACCATAGCGTGAACCGGCCGTGGGTGTTCGGCGCGGTGATGGTGGTCGCGATCGTGCTGAGCCTGGTGCTGTTCAAGGTGGTGCCGTCGGAACTGGCGCCGCCGGAAGACCGCGGTTCGTTCCAGATCAGCATCCTTGGCCCGGAGGGCGCCGGTTTCGACTACACGGTCGGGCAGGTGCAGCAGGTCGAGAAGATCGTTGCCGCGCACACCGGCAAGGACGGCGTGATCCAGCGCTACAACCCGCGCGTGCCCGGCGGCTTCGGCGCCAGCGAGGAAATGCACACCGGCCGCATCGCGGTGTTCCTGAAGGACTGGAAGGAGCGCGACATCAGCACCGCCGACGTCGCCAAGCAGTTGCAGGGCGAGCTCGGCAGCCTGCCGGGCGTGCGCGCGATGCCGCAGGTCAGCGGTGGCCTGGTGCGCGGCCGCGGCCAGCCGATCAACATCGTCCTGGGCGGCCCTGAATATGCCGAGCTGGCGCAGTGGCGCGACAAGCTGCTTGCGAAGATGGAGCAGAACCCGGGCTTCTTCTCGACCGATTCGGACTACAAGGAAACGCGTCCGCAGATGCGCGTGGAGATCGACCGCCAGCGTGCGGCCGACCTTGGCGTGCCGGTGACCGACATTGGCCACGCCCTGGAAACGATGATGGGCAGCCGCCGCGTCACCACCTTCGTGCAGAACGGCGAGGAGTACGACGTCATCGTCCAGTCCGATCGCGAACTGCGTGCGTCGCCGGCCGACCTGGAGGCGATCCAGGTGCGTGCGCGCGACGGCGCGCTGATTCCGCTGTCGAACCTGGTGACCCTGCGCGAGCTGGCCGAGCCGGGCAGCCTCAACCGCTTCAACCGCCTGCGCGCGATCACGATCAGTGCGGGCCTGACGCCGGGCTACCGCATGGGCGAAGCCATGCAGTGGCTGGAGAAGACGGTGCAGGAAGAGCTGCCCGACCATGCCCAGATCGACTGGAAGGGCGAGTCGCGCGAGTACCTCAAGGCCGGCGGCGCGGTGATGCTGACGTTCACCCTGGCACTGCTGATCGTGTACCTGGTGCTGGCGGCGCAGTTCGAGAGCTTCATCCATCCGTTCGTGATCATGCTGACGGTACCGCTGGGCGTGCTCGGTGCGCTGATCGGCCTGGCGCTGACCGGCGGCACGCTCAATCTGTTCAGCCAGATCGGCATCGTCATGCTGGTCGGCCTGGCTGCGAAGAACGGCATCCTGATCGTCGAGTTCGCCAACCAGTTGCGCGACGAGGGACGCAGCATTCACCAGGCGATCGTCGAAGCCTCGGCGGTGCGCCTGCGTCCGATCCTGATGACGTCCATTGCTACGGTGGTCGGTGCGGTGCCGCTGGTGGTTGCCGGCGGCCCGGGTTCGGCGAGCCGGGCGACGATCGGCATCGTGGTGATCTTCGGCGTGTCGTTCTCGACGCTGCTGTCGCTGTTCGTGGTGCCGGCGTTCTATGTGCTGCTGGCCAGATACACGAAGTCGCCGGAGGCGGTGTCGCAGGAACTGGAGAAGCTGGAGGCGGAAACGCCGTCGGTGGGCGGGCACGCCTAGCGCCCGCTCCCTCTCCCCCGCGGCAGAGGGGCAGGCCGCGCAGGGCGGCCATGCAGAGGCCCCGCGCGGCGATCGGTTACCCTTGCGCCATGCCCGAACCGCTACGCCAGCCCGACCACCGCGACGTGCGCCTGGCTGGCGACGGCTTCGTGCTGCGGCCGTGGCGGGCCGACGACCTCGACGACCTGCTGCAGCATGCCGATGACCTGCGGGTCGTGCGTGGCCTCAGCGATCGATTTCCGCATCCGTACACCCGCCTGGATGGCCAGCGTTTCCTGGCCGGCAAGGTCGTCGACCTGGCCGATCCGGTGTTCGCGATCGAAGTCGACGGCAGGGCCTGCGGCGGCATCGGCGCGCGGCCCGGCCAGGGCGATCGCCGATACTCGGCGGAAATGGGCTACTGGCTCGGTCATTCCCGCTGGGGCCAGGGACTGATGACCCAGGTGGTGGCCGTCTACGTGCCCTGGCTGATGGACACGCTGGCGTTGCATCGCCTGCAGGCAACCGTGCTCGACAGCAATCCCGCCTCGGCGCGCGTGCTGCTGAAGAACGGTTTCGAAGAAGAGGGCGCACAACGTTGCGCCGTGATGAAGTTCGGCCAGCTGCATGACCTGCGCGTGTTCGCGAAGGTGCGGCGGCCAGGATGAGAGGGAATACGACAGATGCGACACGATCCCCCTGGTAAACCGCCGCGCGGCCCGCGCCAACCTCCGACCGGCCAGCCCTGGGCGCGTCCACCGCGTGAGCGCGGCGAGGCGCCTGCTGACCGCGATCGTCCGCCACGTGCACCGCGCGCGCCGCACGCCTCCCCCTATGGGTCGCAGGCGCCGCGCGTTGCCGAGTCCAGCCACGAGAGTGACCACGAGCTGGGTCCGTCGGCGCGCGAGCGTCGCAGCGCCGAGTTGCGCCTGTACGGGCTCAATGCCGTACGCGCGGTGTTCGCCCGGCGTCCGCAGGCGATCCGCAAGCTTTACCTGGCCGAGGCGCGCATCCCGGCGCTGCAGCCGATCCTGAAGTGGTGCGTGGCCCACCGCGTCGGCTATCGCGTGGTCGATGAGGAAGACCTCCACAAGCTTGCCGCCAGCGCGCACCACGAAGGCATCGTCGCCGACGTCCTGCGCGAGGAACCGCTGGCGCTGTCGAACTGGCTGCGTGAGCTGCCGGCCGGTCCGCAGTGCGCGATCTGGCTGGACGGCGTCGGCAACCCGCACAACTTTGGCGCGATCCTGCGTTCGGCGGCGCATTTTGGCGTCAGTGCGATCCTGCTGCCGAAGCATTCGACGCTGACGCTTTCCGGGGCCGCTGCACGCGTCGCCGAAGGCGGTGCCGAGGTCGTGCCGATGGTGCGCCTGGGCCGCACCGACAACGCCATCGCGCAGCTGCGCAGCGTCGGCTTCACCCTGGCCGCGACCGTGGTGCAGGGCGGCAGCGACCTGTTCTCCGCGCCATTGCCGCAGCGTGTGATCTACGTGCTGGGCGCGGAAGGCGAGGGCATGGATCGCGAACTGGCCGCCGCGTGCGACCTGCGCCTGTCGATCCCGGGTACCGGCGCGGTCGAAAGCCTCAACGTCGCCTCCGCCGCCGCGGTGCTGCTGGCCAGCTGGCGCGCGCGCAGCTGAGCGCAGGCGCGCACCTGCAATCGCAACCCTCGCGGCGCTGATCGTATCCCTTGGCTCAAGGCCGGCGGCGTCCCGCCGGTCTTTCCAAGGAGCGTTCATGATCAAGCGATCGATTGTGTTGGCGGCGACGATGGCCGCAACCCTGGCCACGTCGCTGGCCGCAGCTGCACAGGAATGCCCGGACCGTTCGTCCTACGAACCGTCGCGGGAAATCATCGCCGACATGCAGCGCATCGTTGCTCCGGGCGGTGTGCAGGAGTCGTACAGGACCCGCATCGGCGGCATCGAGCAGTGGCTCAACGTGCGCGGCCAGGACCGCGACAATCCGATGATCCTGTTCGTGCACGGCGGGCCCGCCGCGCCGATCACGCCGACCACCTGGCAGTTCCAGCGACCGATGGAGGAATACTTCACCGTCGTCAACTGGGACCAGCGCGGCGCCGGCAAGACCTACAACGAGGCCACGCCGCCTGATTCCATCGGCGACACCATCCACATCCAGCGTTACGTCGACGATGCGATCGAAGTGGCGCAGTACCTGCGCAAGCGCTACCACAAGGACAAGCTGATCCTGGTCGGCCACAGCTGGGGCACGATCGTCGGCATGGGCGCCGCGCTCAAGCGCCCCGATCTGTTCTACGCCTACGTCGGCATCGGCCAGGTCATCAACACGCGCGACAACGAGCGCATCAGCTACGACTTCGGCGTCGAGCAGGCCAGGGCGCACAACAACGAAGAGGCGATGCGTGAACTGGCGTCGATCGCACCGTACCCGGGCGATACGCCGATCACCCGCGACCGCATCATCCTGGCGCGCAAGTGGCCGCAGTTCTACGGTGGTCTGACCGCATTCCGCGAGGACTCCAACTACTACTACCGCGGTCCGCGCCTGTCACCGGACTACAACGACGTGGACCGCTGCGCGATCAACCTGGGCAGTGTGTTCAGCCTTGGCAGGCTGCTGCCGGAGTTCCTCGAGGTCGATTTCAAGGGCGTGCGCGAGTTCCCGATCCCGGTGGTGATGTTCATGGGACGTCACGACTACACCACGCCGTCGCAACCGACCGGGGCCTGGCTGGAGAAGGTCAAGGCACCGTACAAGCAGGGCGTCTGGTTCGAGCGCTCGGCCCACATGATGCCGTGGGAAGAGCCGGGCAAGACCCTCACCAGCCTGCTGCAGTACGTGCGTCCGCTGGCGACCGGCGAAGCGCCGCCGAGCCGCTGATCGTCTCAGGGCGCCTGCGGCGTGGCGCGCCGCGCCGCAAGCACCTTGCCGATGAACTGGTCCAGCGCGTCGCCGCGATCGATCCAGCGCACCACGATCAGCAGGTCGTTGTCCCAGTCGATGTAGACGATGTTCTGGCCGTTGCCACGGAAGGTGACGCTGCTGGCCGGTGCCGACGGCAGCGCCTTGCGGCCGGTATTGAGGAACCAGTTGCAGTAGCCGTAGTCGTCCTTGTCGGTACCGGGCGTGCGCGCCTTGGCGATCCATTCGGGCGAGATGATCTGCCGGTCCTGCCAGCGCCCGTCACGCAGGAACAGATAGCCGAAGCGGGCCAGGTCCCAGCTGTCGATGAACATGCCGCCGCCCCAGTGGCCGCCGCCGGACACCGATTGCATCTTCTCGCCGTCGAGTTCGATCCACGAATTGCGGTAGCCGTGCCAGCGCCAGCGGCTGCTGGCGCCGATCGGGTCCATGACGCGCTCGCGCAGGACCTGCGGCAGGGGCTGGCGCCACACCTGCAGCGCTGCCAGTGCGAGCACGTTCACGCGCACGTCGTTGTACATGTAGTGGCTGCCGGGCGTGTGGCGCGCGCGCTGCGGCCATTGCTCCTTCGGACCGGATGGCCGGTCGGCCCAGTCCGGCTTGCCCCACAGCGTGCCCTGCCAGTCGCTGGTCTGGCGCAGCAGGTGCTCCCAGGTGATCGGCGCATTGTGTTCGGCGGCGAACAGGTCGACGTCGCGCGGCATGTAGCCGGCGACGCGATCGCTGGTATCGCCGATGCGTCCGTCCTGCCAGGCCAGTCCCACCACCGTGCTGAGGAAGGTCTTGGTGACGCTGTGGCCCATGTCGATGCTGTGGGTGTCGCCGAACTCGGCGATCACGCGACCACGGTGGACGATCAGGCCGTTGATGCCTGCCCGCACTGCGGTCGGTCCGATCTGCCCGCCAAAGTCCGGTTCCTTGCTGCCGAAACTCTGCGCCAGCGATTGCGCCTGATCGCGTGGCTCCGGCGCCTCGTGTGCCTGGGCGAAGGCGATGGCCTGCTGCAGCCGCCCCGGATCGAAACCGGACTGCGCCGGTGCCATCCGCTCCCAGTCGCCGCGTGGCGGGAAATAGTTCGCCGTGCCATCGGCGGCAGCGGCGACGAACGTCGCCAGCAGCAACACCAGGCCCAGTGCGCGCTGGCGCAGATATGGGAAACGGTTGGGCGTGTTCGACATGATGCCGGCGTGCCTGCGCGAGGGGACGCCGCAGGATAGCGGACGCGCCGGTGCCACGGCCCGGCGGCCGGTCACATCGATTTAACTTTTCCAGTGCAATCGTCGGCCGACACCGGAGCGCGCCGGACCCGGCGCGGCAGCCGATGCGGAGGGGGTCAGGATGAGACTGAAGCGCGTGGCAGGTTTCGGCGCGGTCGTGGTGGTGCTGGCGATGCTGGCATTGCTGGTCGCCTACTGGCGTTCGGACAATGCCTGCAGCGAGCCGGTGGCGAAGCTGGTGCATCCGATGAAGGCCGTCACCTATTGCGACTACGGCACGGCCGAAACGCTGCGCTACGGCGACGTCGAGAAGCCGGTGCCTGCAGACGACGAGGTGCTGGTGCACGTGCGCAATGCCGCGGCCAATCCGCTGGACTGGCACTACATGCGCGGAACCCCTTACCTCATGCGCATGGGCACCGGCCTGCGACGACCGGACGTGATCCGGCTGGGCGTCGATTTCGCAGGAACGGTCGAGGCGGTCGGCAAGGACGTCACGCGCTTCAAGCCCGGTGAGGAAGTGTTCGGCGGCCGCACCGGTGCTTTCGCCGAGTATGTCGTGGTCAAGCAGGATCGCGCGATCGTCGCCAAACCGGCCAACCTCAGTTTCGAACAGGCGGCCGGCGTCGGCGTTGCCGCGATCACCGCGCTGCAGGGTCTTCGCGACGGCGGCCAGGTGAAGGCCGGACAGGCGGTCCTGATCAATGGTGCATCCGGTGGCGTGGGCACGTTCGCGGTGCAGATCGCCAAGTCGATGGGCGCCAGCGTCACCGGCGTGTGCAGCACGCGCAACGTCGAAATGGTGCGGTCGCTCGGTGCCGACCAGGTGATCGATTACAAGACCAGCGACTACACGCAGGGCAAGGAGCAGTACGACGTGATCCTCGACAACGTCGGCAACCGCTCCCTGTCCGAGAATCGCCGCGTGCTCAAGGCCGAAGGCCATTACGTGCTGATCGGCGGTGGCGGGCCAGACGATGGCCACTGGGTCGGGCCGATGATCAAGCCGATCGGTGCCGCGGTGACGTCATGGTTCGTGCCACAGGACATGGGCATGGTGCTGGCCGAGCTCAACCAGAAGGACCTGACCGTGCTCGCCGACCTGATGGCCGCCGGCAAGGTCACGCCGGTCATCGATCGCACGTATCCGCTGGCCGAAGTGCCCGACGCGATCCGCTACCTCGAATCCGGCCGCGCCCGCGGCAAGGTGATCATCACCGTGCCGTGAGCTGCGCTGCCATCGCGTCGGTGGCCTCGACCAGTGCATCGACGATCGCCGGATCGGCGGCACTGTGCCCGGCCAGCACGATCCGCAGCCGCGCCTGCGGCCACGCCGCGGCCAGGTCGCACGCGGCCCGCACCGGGCAGATGATGTCGTAGCGACCGTGCACGATGGTCGCGGGGATGTCGGCGATGAGGTCGATGTCGCGCAGCAGCTGGTCGTGCTCGAGAAACATGCCATGGCGGAAGTAGTGCGCCTCGGCGCGTGCCACCGCCAGCGCCACCTGCGGATCGGCGAAGTTGCCCGGCTCGTCGGGATCGTGCACCAGCGTCGTGCTGCCCCCCTCCCAGTGGCCCCATGCGTGCGCTGCGGCCAGACGCGTGGCCTCGTCGTCGCTGTCGAGGCGACGCCAGTAGGCCTCGATCATGTCGCCGCGCTCGTGCTCGGGAATGTGCGCCAGGTAATGCGCCCAGCGCTCGGGAAATATCTGCGATGCGCCGCCGTCGAGCTCGTTGAACCAGCGCAGCTCATAGCCGCGGCCGAGGAAGATGCCACGCAGCACCAGGCCGGTGACTCGCTCAGGGTGAGATTGCGCATAGGCCAGCGCCAGCGTCGACCCCCACGAGCCACCGAACACCGCCCAGCGATCGATGCCCAGGTGCTCGCGGATGGCCTCGATGTCGGCCACCAGGTGCCAGGTGGTGTTGTCGCGCAGTTCCGCGTGCGGCGTCGACTTGCCCGCGCCGCGCTGGTCGAACAGGACGATCCGGTACTTGGCGGGATCGAAGAAGCGGCGGTGATAGGGCGACACGCCCGCACCCGGGCCGCCATGGAGGAACAGCACCGGCAGGCCGTCGCGATTGCCGCACTCCTCGACATGCAACTCGTGGAGTCCATCCACGGCGAGGCGAAAACTGCGGTAGGGGAGAATCTCCGGGTACAGGTCGCGCACGGTACGGGTTCCTGGCGTTCGGCCGGCCTTCGCCGGAGAGCGCCCATTGGAACGCCGCAGCCGCCTGTTGTACATCGTGCCGGGACAGCGCCGGTGCGCGATCTCTGGCCGCCAACGCCGCCTGGCGATGCAGGGATCAGTGCCCGCCAGCGGGTCGCCATGCGCCATGCCGCAACGGCGAACCGGCGTCCGCACCGTCGAACTCATCGCCGACGCCGTCCGCAGGCGCAGTCGCCGTGCCGTCGACACCCAGGTCCGAAGCCGGGAAATCGCGGCCAAGTGTCTGGCTCGGGTACTCGCCAAACAGTTGGTGGTACTCCGACGCCATGCGGCCGCCGTGCGCGTATCCAAATCGCGCCGAGACTTCGGCCACCGTCGCGCCATGGCGGTCTGCATGTGCCAGCGCGTCGTGCAGCATCTGCAACCGGCGCAGGCGCAGGTAGCGGCTCGGCCCGAGTTCGAACTGTTCCTTGATGATCGTGCGCATGGTGCGCTCGCTGACACCGGCTACGCGGCACAGGTCGGCCAGGTGCAACGGCCACCGCTGCTGGTCGATGAGTTGCAGCACGGAGGCGACGGTGCCGTCGCGCGAAGCCCGGGGCCTGCCGCGTGCGTGGCGCTGCGCCGTGGAGCCGTGCATCGCTGGAGTGCTCATACCGTTGGAGTCCTCGTGGAGACTCTCGCTGCCGTCGACGACGTCCGGTGCTGCCAAGTTTGATCCGCGCTCGACTGCGGCGTCATTAGCAAAGCAAGGCAAAAGCATGTACTGCGTGCGGCGAAACAATGCCGATCGCCATTCATCCGACGACCGGGCGCTTGCTTTGACACGAGCTTGACGCGTCCTTCACTTCGCCGGTACGCAAGCTGGTTCGGACGGAATCGGAATGTTCGCTGATGTTCGGCATGTCCATTCAACCCGCGCCCGTTTGGATCGCGCTGGGCGAGAACTACTTCCGGCTGTTGAACCTCGGCTACCACGTCCCGGAAATCTGCAAGTGATGAAGAGGACAAACGCCCCCATGGGCGTGATGAGTGCCATTGCGATTGCCATTGCCATCGCCGTGCCGTTGTCGGCACCGGCACCGGCGCACGCGCAGCAGGTGGCAACGTCCGCCGTGGAAGCCGGGGAGGCTTCACCGCCGGTCGCGCAGGAAGCCAATCGCGACCAGGAGCCGAACCAGCAGGACGCGGTGCAGGGCCTGCAGGTGAAAGCGCAGGAGCCGGAGGGCTTCTGGAAGGGAAGCTCGCTGGCGATCAGGCCGCGTACTTACTACCTCGATCGCGACCGCGACAGCAAGCCCGACAACGAAGGCTGGGCGCTGGGCGGAGCGATCGAGTTCAAGTCCGGCTGGGCCGCCGACGTTCTCCAGGTGGCGGCCACCGTCTATACGTCGCAGGAGCTCTACGCGCCTGCCGACAAGGACGGAACGCTGCTGTTCAAGCCGGGCCCGGAGCAGTTCACCGTGCTCGGCGAGGCGTACGTGACCGCGCGTTTCGGCGAAGGCGACGGCCTGCGAGTCGGTCGCCAGTCCTTCGACCTGCCGTGGCTGGCGCGCCATGACGTCCGCATGGCCCCCAATACCTTCGAGGCCATCGCGACAGGTCGACCAGCCAAGACCGGCCTGGCCTACATCGCCGGGTATGTCGACAAGATCAAGCGCAAGGACGACGACGAGTTCATCCCGATGTCGGAAGCCGCCGGTGCCGCCGGCAGCGACGAAGGACTGGGGCTGGTCGGCGCCCAGTACACCTTCAGTGACGGCAGCCTGGTCGGCTTTACCAACCAGGCCTCGTTCGATGTGATGAACACGTTCTTCATCAAGGCCGAGAAGTCGTTCGACATCGGCCAGGACGTGTCGATCCGCGGCTATGCCCAGTACACCGATCAGCGCAGCGAAGGCGACGAACTGATCGGCGGCTTCGGCACGCACCTGGTGTCGGTCAAGGGCGAGCTGTTCTATCCGAATGCCAGCTTCCGCCTGGCGGCCAGCCGCGCTGGCAGCGGGCGCGGCCTGCAGAGCCCCTTCGGCGGACCACCGAACTATCTGTCGATCATCGTCGACAACTTCGATCGGGCCGGCGAGGAGGCTTACATGGTCGGCGCTTCCTATGACTTCAAAGGCGTTGGCGTCGAAGGGCTGAGCGCGTTCACCAACATCTCCACCGGCAATACCCCCGACAGCGGCCCCAACGCATCGCCGGACGAGACCGAGTACGACCTGACCGTCGACTACCGCTTCGGCAAATCCAGCGCTCTCGACCGGCTCTGGATCCGGGTGCGCGGGGCGTACATCGACCAGGACGAGCGCGACACCAACGGCGACGACTACTTCGACTTCCGGATCATCGTGAACTATGCATTCGACATCTTCTGATCCCAGGACGGGACGATCCACAACCAGACAACCGGCCAGGACGGCCATCCAGGGCGAGAATTACTGGCGCCGGGTCGACGACTTCCGCACCATCGGCGCCGTTCCTTACCTGGTCGGCGGCAACGGCTGGGTGTTCTCGACGACTTCGTGCTCGCGTCCTGATGCGCGGCCCGGGCGGGATCCGCCTGCCCGGGCCACGTTCCTGTATCGACGGGTTACTTCGCCGGTTCGGCCTTGGGCGCGCTGCCGAAGTTGCCTTCGGCCGACGCCGCCAGGTAGGCAAACACCGCATAGGCGGCGACGTTCTGCGCCAGCGCCTTCGGGTCGATCTTGTCGAAGGTGTCGTCGGGGGTGTGGTGCAGGTCGAAGTAGTCGCTGCCGTCCTGCGCCAGTCGCCCCCAGGCCAGGCCCTTCTCCGCGAACGGGCTGATGTCCGGGCCGGGGCCGCCCTTGCCGGGCGCATGCGCGATGCCGAGCGGCGCCAGGGCCTGCGCGATCTGTTCGTCGGCCTGCTTGGCGTAGTCCGGTGCCGAGCTCGAGTACTCGTAGATGCGACCGGCGCCGAAGTCGCTCTCCGCGCCGATCTGGTGCTTGCCCAGGTCGGCAAGGTGCGCATTCGCGTACGCCTTGCCGCCGTGCAGGCCCTGTTCTTCGTTGGCGAAGGCAACCACGCGGATGGTGCGCGCCGGACGCTGCTTGAGGTTGCCGATGAGCTTGCCGGCGGCCATGGTCAGGCCGACGCCGGCGCCGTCGTCGATCGCGCCGGTGCCCAGGTCCCACGAATCGAGGTGGCCGCCGATGACCACCACTTCGTCGTGCTTGCTGCTGCCGCCCGCTTTTGAGCCAGTCATCTCGCCGATGACGTTGGCCGAGGTGTACTCGCCGTCCCAGCCGCAGTCCAGCGCGACGCGCACCTTGACCGGGCCGCGTGCGAGCAGGCGTGCGAGCTGGTCGGCGTCGGGCACGGCGAGCGCGGCCGACGGAATCGGCGTCAGGCCGTCATCGAAACGGGTGATGCCGGTATGTGGGTTGCGGTGCGAATCGGTGCCGGCCGAACGCATCAGGTAGGCCGAGGCACCGGCGCGGATCGCCGCCGACGGGCCGCGGCTGCGCACGCGCGAACCAGGACCGTAACCGGCGCCATCGCGGGCGCGTTCCATCTTGTAGTCGATGAAGGCGATCTTGCCGGCGAGCGAGCCAGGCGCGGCCGCTTCCAGCGCGGCCAGGTCGGCGAAGCGCACGACTTCGCCATCGACCGTGCCGGCCGGGCTGCCGCCGAGCGCGGTCAGGTGCAGCGGTTGCGCATTGGCGCCCAGCACGTGCGCGCTTTCGCTGCGGCGCTCCCACTTCGGGAAGGTGACCGGCTCGGTCCAGACCTTGTCGAAGCCCAGCTCCTTGAACTTGGCCACGGCCCAGGCGACGGCGCGGGCATCGGCTTCGCTGCCGGCCAGGCGCGGACCGACTTCGGTGGTCAGCGATTCGGTGATGCGGTAACCCAGGTCGCTGGCCAGCGCGGTTTCGCGCAGCTGCGCGGCGGTGGCGATGGCCTTGTCGGGAATGCGCGTGGTCGGCTGTGCGGCGATCGCGTTGCCGCTGGTGGATAGCACGGCGGCCGAGAGCAGGGTGGCGACGGCCACCGACAACGTTGCACGCATCAGCAAGGACTCCCCGAAGTCGAAACCGCGAGCGTATCAACTCGCCGGTTCGCGGTGCGGGTGCCTATGGTCACGCGCGCTGTGCGCGGTTTGGCGAAACCAGCCAACGTAGCCCGGGTGAGCGAAGCGCACCCGGGGTGGCGGCGGCAGTAGACCGCGGGTGCGCTTTGCTCACCCGGGCTACGGTTACTTCTTCAGGGAATCGCGGATCTCGCGCAGCAGCAGCACGTCTTCCGGTACCGCCGGCGCCGCGGCAGGGGCACGCAGGCGGTTGTAGCCCTTCAGCACCAGGAAGATCACCAGCGCGATCAGCAGGAAATCGATGATGGTCTGGATGAACAAGCCGTACTTGATCGCCAGTTCGGCGGCGACTTCCTTGCCGGCCGAATCCAGCTGCGCCGGCTTGAGCACGTACTTCCAGTCGGTGACGCTGGCGCCCTTGGTGAAGGCGCCGACCACCGGCATGACGATGCCGTCGACCAGCGAGGTCACGATCTTGCCGAACGCCGCGCCGATCACGACACCGACCGCGAGGTCGACGACGTTGCCGCGCGAAATGAACTCCTTGAACTCGCTGATCATTCCCATGGCTGCACTGTCTCCGTGGTTGCCCGAGGGTTTGGCGGTGGCCGTTGCGAAGGACGTGGCCGTTGCGAAGGACTATACCGGCGTGGCGTCTGCGGTCCGTGCAGCGATGATCCGTCCGGAATGTTCGATCACGCCCTCCAGGACGGCGTGGAAGCGATCGCCGGGCTGCAGCGGGCCGACGCCTGCGGGCGTGCCCATGAAGACGAGGTCGCCTGCGCGCAGCGCGTACAGCTTCGACAGTTCGTGCAGGATCTCCGGCACGGTCCAGATCAGGTCGGCCAGCGAGCCAGCCTGGCGGGTCTCGCCGTTGATCTGCAGCGTGAGCTTGCGCGGACCGAGTTCGCCGACCCGGGTTTTCGGCACGATCGCGCTGATCGGTGCGGCATGGTCGAACGCCTTGCCGGTGTCCCAGGGCAGGCCCTTGGCCTTGGCCGCGCCCTGCAGGTCGCGACGGGTCAGGTCCAGGCCGACGGCATAGCCGTAGACCAGGGCGTCGGCGTCGGCCGGGTCGAGCACGCCGGCGGGCGCGTCGCGGCCGATGGCCACCACCAGTTCGACCTCGTGGTGCAGGTCGCGGGTTCCGGGCGGGTAGGGCACGTCCGCGTCGGGCGCGATGGCGTCGGCGGGCTTGAGGAAGAACACGGGATTGCCGCGCTCGGCCGCCGAGGCCGGCACGGCGGCGCCCATTTCGCGGGCATGGTCGGCGAAGTTGCGGCCGACGCAGTAGATGCGGTGGACCGGGAAGAACTGACCAGCGGTGCCGTGCACCGGAACGCGGGGCTGCGGCAGGGCCGCGATCACGTCGCTCATGGGGTTACAGCGCTTCGCGCTGCGAGCGGATGCGGCTGGCCTCCAGCACCTGCCGGTCGACCACGCGGTACTCGCCTTCGACGATGCGCGGGTCGCGGGCGGCGGCCTTGCCGCGCCCCTTCCACAGCTTGTAGACGATGCCCGCGACGATCATGGCCGCACCCAGCACCACGCTGAACATCACCAGCACCGCCAGCAGGCCCAGGCCGACCAGGCCGATGGCGAAGCGCAGCAGGCGATGACGCGGCTTGCGCGGCTCGAAAGCGGAGCGCACGCGCTGGAACTGGGCGGAGTCGAAACGGAAGGTCTGGGCGAACATCGGGGACGTCGTGACACAATGCGGCAATACGCCGGGCAAGCGAGTATCGGGCCAGGGTTGGGTGAAGGTGTGAGAACTTCGTTAAGCATTCCGCACGAGGCAACCGTTCCGATGTCACCCCTGCTGCCACTGGAACGCTTGCCGGACGGGGCTTTTGCCGAAGTCGAGGCAGTCATTGGCGGCGATGCGGAATCGCTGATCCTTTACCGTGACGGCGATCACGTCCGTGCGTGGCTCAACATCTGCCCGCACGCCGGCCGCCGCCTGGACTGGGCGCCCGGTCAGTTCCTCAAGAGCAAGGACGGCCTGCTGGTCTGCGCCGCCCATGGGGCCAGCTTCGAGCTGCGCGGTGGCGAATGCGTGGCAGGGCCGTGCCGGGGCGAAGCGCTGCGCGCGGTGTCGGTGTCGGTGCGGGACGGCGCCGTCTGGCTTGAGGTCAGTACAACAGGTTGATCATCACCACGATCACCACCGTATAGATCAGCGACAACGGCCCGCCGATCTTCCACAGCTCCTTGCTGGTGTACCCCGCAGGTCCGGTGATCATCGAGATCACCGGGTTGGAGGCGGTCATGAAGTTGTTCGACGCCGACAGCGCCACGATCAGCGCGAACGCGACCGGGTTGCCGCCCGCGGCCAGCGCCAGGTTGATCGCCAGCGGCACGGTCACGATGGTCGCGCCGACATGGCTGATCACCAGCGAGAACGCGGTCGTGAAGATGCCGACCAGGATCTCGATCAGCCACACCGGCGTGCCCGTGGGCAGTCGCTCGATGGTGTGGCCGGCCACCCACGCCGCCGCGCCACTGGAGTCCATCGCCCAGCCCAGCGGGATCAGGCAGGCCATCAGGAACACCGTCTTCCAGTTGATCGCGGCGTAGGCCTCGTCGATGTTGAGCACGCCGGCGATCAGCATGCCGGCCACGCCGGTCATCAGCGCGATCGACACCGGCAGACGCGAGGACAGCGCCAGCAGCATCGAGATGGCGAAGATCGCCATCGCGATCTTGAACTTGTGCGGCCGCTGCTCGCCCTTGGGGTAGTCGGTGACCACCACCAGGTCCTTGCTCTCGGCCGCGACTGCCAGGTCGGTCCAGATGCTGTGGAAGACCAGCATGTCGCCGGCACGCAGCGCCACGTCGCGGACGTTCTCGCGCAGCACCGCCTTGTCGCGGTTGATCGCCAGCAGGCTCAGGCCCATCTGCTTGCGCAGCTGCAGGTCGCGGCCGTTCTTGCCGATGAACTTCGAGGTCGCCGGGACGACGGCTTCGGAAATGCCGGCGCGGCTGGGGTTGAACAGGTCGCCGAAATTCTTCAGGCGCGAGGACAGGCGCAGGAAATGGTTCTGGGCGAAGTCGCTGACCTGCTGGCGCGGGCCCATCGCGCCAAGCACGCTGCCGACCCAGATGCGCGTGTCCGCCGGCGGCGCCAGCCGCGACTCGTTGTCGCTCTTGAGGGCCAGCAGCAGCGGCGCGTTGTGCAGTGCTTCGGCCTCGCCCAGCGACATGCCGACCAGCGGGCTGTCGGCAGTGACGGTGAGCTCATAGACATCGCCGTCGATGCCGTAGGCCTTGGCGAAGTAGCTCTGCGTGCGTGCCGGCGTGGCGCCCTTGCCGTCCTCGTCGCGCAGGCGCTTGTCGCCGAAGAAGTGGAAGTAGGCCAGCGATGCAGCCACCAGCGCCAGGCCGATCGGCAGCGGCGCGAACATCTTCAGCGGCTCGATGGTGGCCGCGCCCGAGGGCAGGTTGCTGTTGGCGGCAATCAGCAGGTCGTTGAGCAGGATCAGCGGCGAGTTGCCGACCATGGTCAGGCCGCCGCCCATCACGATCGCGCAGGCGATCGGCAGCAGCAGGCGTGGCAGGGTCAGGCCGGTGCGCGAGGACAGGCGCGCGGCGACGGGCATGTACAGCGCCATCACCGACGGGTTCTGCATGATCGACGAGTTGATGCCGGCGACCGCGCTGGTCAGCAGCAGCAGCCGTTGCTCGACGCCGTGCGCGCGTCGCAGCAGCCAGCCGGCAAGGCGGTTGAGGGCACCGGTGCGGTCCAGGCCGGCACCCAGGATCATCGTGGCGATGATGCTGATGACGGCGTTACCGGAGAAGCCGTTGAACAGTTCCTCCGGCTCGACCAGGCCCGACAGGCCCAGCAGCACCAGCACGACCAGGGCGACGACGTCGGCGCGGATGCGCTCGAACAGGAACATCACCATCGTGAAGCCCACCAGCCCGAGCACGAGCTTCATGTCGGTGGTGAGCGTCAGCGCGGTATCCATGCCGGGGCGTTAGCGACTCTTCTTGTTAGTTGCGGTCGTAGAGGAGATCCCACACCCCGTGGCCAAGCTTCTGGCCGCGGGTTTCGAAGTGGGTCTGCGGTCGCCATGGTGGCCGTTCCACGCTGCCGCGCGGACCGGCGCGGTTGCTCAGGCCGGGCGTCGCATCGAGCACATCCCACATCTGCTCGGCATAGTCCTGCCAATCGGTGGCAAGGTGCAAGCGTCCGTCGACCGCGAGCTTGGACACCAGCAGGCGGGCGAACTCCGGCTGGACCAGTCGGCGCTTGTTATGGCGCTTCTTGTGCCAGGGGTCGGGGAAGTAGATGCGGATCTCGTCGAGCGATCCGTCGGCGATCTCGTTGTGCAGCACTTCGACCGCGTCGTGGTGGTAGAGGCGGACGTGGTCGCTGCCGTCTTCGGCCAGGGCATTGAGCAGGCGGCCGACGCCGGGTGCGTGCACCTCGATGCCGATCAGGTCGCGCTCGTGGTCGTTGTGCGCGGCGAAGCGCAGGGCCTCGCCATTGCCGAAGCCGATTTCCAGCACGCGCTTGGCCTGGCGGCCGAAGGCGGCGTCGAAATCGCGCGGCGCGCCTGTGTAGTCCAGGCCGAATCGCGGCCACAACTGGTCGAACGCGCGCTGCTGCGCCTCGGTGAAGCGCCCCTGCCGCAGCACGAAGCTGCGCACCTTGCGGTGGCCTTCCTCGATGGTGAACGGCTTGGGTGGCGCCTTGCCCTTGGGAGCAGGAGTGCTGTGGTCCGACATCAGCCGATCAATCCGTCGACCGGGCTGGAGGCACTGGCGAAGCGCTTGCGCGGGATGCGTCCGGCCTTGAAGGCGGCGCGACCGGCCTCGACCGCGAGCTTCATCGCGTGGGCCATCAGCACCGGGTCCTTCGCTCCGGCGATGGCGGTGTTCATCAGCACGCCGTCGCAGCCCAGCTCCATCGCGATGGCCGCGTCCGAGGCGGTGCCGACGCCGGCGTCGACGATGATCGGGACCTTGGCGTTCTCGACGATCTCGAGCAGGTTGTAGCGGTTCTGCACGCCCAGGCCCGAGCCGATCGGTGCGGCCAGCGGCATCACCGCGACGCAGCCGATTTCCTCCAGGCGCTTGGCCAGGATCGGGTCGTCGGAGGTGTAGACCATGACCTCGAAGCCGTCCCTGACCAGGATCTCGGCGGCGGCCAGGGTCTGCACCACGTCGGGGTAGAGGGTCTTCTGGTCGCCGAGGACTTCCAGCTTGACCAGGTTGTGCCCGTCGAGCAGTTCGCGGGCGAGGCGGCAGGTGCGCACGGCGTCGTCGGCGGTGTAGCAGCCGGCGGTGTTGGGCAGGATCGTGTAGCGGTCCGGCGGCAGCACGTCGAGCAGGTTCGGTTCGCCCGGGTTCTGCCCAATGTTGCTGCGACGGATCGCGACGGTGACGATCTGGGCGCCGGCGGCCTGGGTGGCCAGGCGGGTCTGTTCCAGGTCGGTGAACTTGCCGGAACCGGTGAGCAGGCGCGAAGCGTAAGGCTTGCCGGCGATGACGAGGGGGTCGTTGAGGAGCGGAGCAGTCATCGCACTAGTTTAGCAGCCGCCGTTTGCGTGACTGTCACCTGGCCGCCACGGATTGCAGCGGATCACTGCAGCGGATCTTTGCAGCAGATCAGCCGCCGCCGAGGGCGTGGACGATCTCGACCCGGTCGCCGTCGGCCAGGGCGCGTTCGCCGTGGCGGCTGCGCGGCACGATCTCGCTGTTGATCTCCACCGCGACCCGGCGCTCGCCGAGCCCTTCGAGTTGCAGCAGCTGCAGCACCGTGGTGTCGGCCGCGATCGCGCGCGGCTCGCCGTTCAAGATGATTTCCATGGTGCTATTGTCGCCGCGGCCACGGCACCAGGCCAGCGCCGGCACGCTTTTTGACGCACTGCGGCGTGAGTGTGCCAACGGCGCATGCTTCGATGCGTCCATCCGCGGGCGTATGTGGGCCCCGCGGACCCTTCTGCTCCAACCACCGCCTCTCCAGGGGATTCAATGATGACACCCGTTCGCACCGTGCTGGCCGCCGCACTGGCGCTGGCAGCCGCACCGGCCTTCGCCCAGTCCAACCCGTATTCGCAGACCGTCTTCTTCGGTGACAGCCTCACCGACTCCGGCCATTTCCGCCCGGCGCTGGTGCAAGTGGTGGGACCGTCCGGTGCGCTGCTTGGCCGCTTCACCACCAACCCGGGGCTGGTCTGGGCCGAATACGTTGCCGACTACTACGGCACCAATGCCGCGAGCGACAACCAGGGCGGCAGCAACTACGCCGTCGGCGGTGCCCGCAACGGCACCAACATCGTCGGCGGGCTGGGTCCGATCGATTCGCTGAACAAGCAGATCACCACCTACCTCGGCCGCAACGGCGGTCGCGCCGATGCAAATGCGCTCTACACCGTGTGGGGCGGCGCCAACGACCTGTTCGCCGCGGCCACGGCTCCGGCACAGGCACAGGCGATCATCGGCGCTGCGGTCACCGCCCAGGTCGGCAACGTCGCCGCGCTGGAAAGCGCCGGCGCCCGCTACGTGCTGGTGCCGACCGTGCCCGACCTCGGCCTGACGCCGCAGTCGCGTGCCGGTGGTGCCGTCGCGCAGGCGCAGGGCACTGCGCTGTCGACCGCCTACAACACCGCATTGTTCAGCGGCCTGGCCACGGCCAACCTGCGCGTGATTCCGCTCGACACCTTCCACCTGCTGCAGGAAATCGTCAGCAATCCGGTGCCTTACGGCATCAGCAACGTCACCAACCCGGCCTGCCGCACCCAGCCGGTGCCGGCTGGCGACTCGTCGCTGTTCTGCAATCCGGCTTCCTACGCCGCGCCGAATGCGCCCGACACGTATGCCTTCGCCGATGGCGTGCATCCGTCCTCCAAGGCCCACGCGATCCTGGGTGACTACGCGATCTCGATCCTGGAAGGCCCGCGCCAGCTGGCTGTGCTGCCGCATTCCGAGGCCGTGGTCGGCCGCGCCCGCGCCGATCGCGTCGCCGCCCAGATCGGCTCGCGCCCGGAAGGCGAGGGCATGCGCTGGTGGGGCGACGTGCGCGGCGACTTCCAGCGCTACGGCGATGGCGACAATTACGACGGCATGGGCCCGACCGCGAGCTTCGGCCTCGACTGGGCCAGCGGCGACCTCGTGTACGGCGGTTTCGCCGGTTATGGCCAGCAGAAGATGGACTGGGGCAACAACCGCGGCGAGTTCGACCAGGACGATGCCACCCTCGGCGGCTACCTGGGCTGGACCAGCGGCTCGGCCTGGATCAACGGCCAGCTGAGCTACAGCTGGGTCTCCTATGACGTCGAGCGCCGGATCAAGCTGGGCCCGACTTCGCGCACCCATACCGGCTCGCCCGACGGCACCAACCTCACGGCCGGCTTCGCCGCCGGCTGGAACTTCGGCGAGGGCTCGCTCAAGCACGGCCCGGTGCTGCAGGTGCTGTCGCAGACGATCGAGGTCGACGGCTATGACGAGAACAGCACCGAAGCCACGGCGCTGACCTTCATGGACCACGACTACGACTCGCTGATCGGCAGCGTCGGCTGGAAGGTCGACTACACCATCAACGAGCACCTGAGCCCGTACGCCCAGCTGACCTACGACCACGAGTTCGAGGACAACGACGACGAAGTGTTCGCCAGCCTGCGCTCGATGCCGGGCGTGGCAGCGTTCGCCGTCCCCGGTACGCAGTACGACCAGAACTACGGCACGCTGGTGTTTGGCGCGCGTACGCAGCTGTTCGGCCTGGCCACCAACCTCGGCACCAGCGTGACGGTCGGGCAGAAGGGCGGCAATGACGCGACTGTTTTCGTCAGCCTCGGCGGCGGCTTCTGACCGGATGATCTGATCGGCTGATTGGCAACGCAGAACCAGGTGCGGGAGCAGGGAACCGGTAACGGGAACGGCGGTTGTCCGGGTCGATCTTGACCATAGGGCCGCTGATTTCCCGATCCGGCCCTGGCTCCCGCAGCTTTACTCGCGCTCCGTCCGGGGCATAGACTTCCCGGCATCCGCGGGTGTAGTTCAATGGTAGAACTGCAGCTTCCCAAGCTGCTAGCGTGGGTTCGATTCCCATCACCCGCTCCAAACATCTGCAGCGGCGGCCTGCCTTACAGTGGCCGCCGCTTTTGCCTTTCAGCGGCCCGCACTGGAGGCCCGATGGCAACGAAGATCGTATTGGGTTGGCGCGAGTGGGCCTCCTTGCCGGAGATGGGCATCGCGCGCCTGCGCGCCAAGGTCGACAGTGGCGCGCGCAGCTCGGCGCTGCACGTGGACACGCAATGGCGTTTTTCCGATGGCGGCGCGCCGTGGGTCGGCTTCAGAATCAGTCCCGGCCAGCGCGGCGGGATCATCGAAGCGGTGGCGCCGGTGTACGACGAGCGCGAGGTCACCGACTCGGGCGGCCACTGCACCCGCCGGGTGTTCGTGCGCACCGTGCTGTCGCTGGCGGGCGTGGAACGGGTCGTTGAAATCAATCTGTCGGATCGGCGCGGCATGCTGTTCCCGATGCTGCTGGGCCGTACCGCGCTGGCGAGGGTATTCACCGTCGACCCCGCGCGTTCTTTCCTGCACGGCCGGCTGCCCATCTCGGGCGCGATCGTGCCAATAGTGAAATCAATGCAATGAAACTGGCGATCCTGTCGCGCAACAGCAAGCTCTACTCGACCCGGCGCCTGGTCGAGGCCGCGCGCGAGCAAAACCACAGCGTGCGGGTGCTCGACCCGCTGCGCTGCTACATGCGCATCGCCAGCGACGGCTTCAGCATGCACTACAAGGGCCGGCCGATCTCCGGCTACCAGGCGGTGATCCCGCGCATCGGCGCCTCGGTGACGCGTTACGGCTCAGCGGTGCTGCGCCAGTTCGAACTGATGAACTCGGTCACCCCGAACTCCTCCGACGCGATCCTGCGCGCGCGCGACAAGCTGCGCTGCCACCAGTTGCTGGCCGCCGAGCACATCGGCTTGCCGACGACCGTGTTCGGCGACAACCCCGACGACACCGGCGACCTGCTGTCGATGCTGGGCGCTCCGCCGCACGTGATCAAGCTCAACGAGGGCACCCAGGGTGCCGGCGTGATGCTGACCGAGAAGCTGTCGGCCTCGCGCGGCGTCATCGAGGCCCTGCGCGGCCTCTACGCCAACTTCCTGGTACAGGAGTTCATCGAGGAGGCGCGTGGCGCCGATGTGCGCTGCTTCGTCGTCGGCGGCCGCGTGGTGGCGGCGATGAAACGGCAGGCACCCAAGGGCGACTTCCGCTCCAACCTTCATCGCGGCGGTTCGGCCAAGGGTGTTCGCGCCAGCGCAGCCGAGCAGGACGTTGCCATTCGCGCTGCACGCGTGCTTGGACTCGGCGTCGCCGGTGTCGATCTCATTCGCAGTGCGCGTGGCCCGCTGGTGCTCGAAGTGAACTCCTCCCCGGGCCTGGAAGGCATCGAGGATGCGACCGGGGTGGACGTCGCCGGGGAGATCATCAGCTACGTCGCCGATCGGCTCAAACGCAGAATCGCGAAAAAGGCCGCCTCGCGCTGATTTTGGATGTTGGCGACAAATGCCAACCAATTATCCGACATTTAGCGAAATTGGCGACACCAAACAGAAGTCAGTCCAGTCCTTAACGAAAACGTAACGAGCAGTTTTAACAGCGGTTTAATCGAATTCGGCGTAGCCTGTCGGTACCGCAGCACTGCCGCTCTACCAATGTCAGTACCTGGTCGATGCAGGTTACGGTAATCGGGGCAATACCCTTTTGGCCCAGGCGCGGTGGCCCCGCGCTTGGGCCTTTGTTTGTCTGCGGGAAGCTTGCGCGACGCGCATCGCGCGTGTGCAACAGGTGACTGGCGCACACGACGGCTCTGGCAGAATCGTTAAGATCGTTAAGATCGTTAAGTCAGGTGGGATCGCGGCGCTCGCCGCCGGAGCCACCGCTGCAACTTGAAAGACGTTCGACGGTCGAAAGCCCCATTACCCAGGAAGGTCCCAGCCATGCGCATCCTCGTCATCGAAGACAACCAGGACATCGCCGCCAATCTCGGCGACTTTCTCGAGGACCGCGGTCATACCGTGGATTTCGCCGCCGATGGCGTCACCGGACTGCACCTGGCCGTGGTCCACGACTTCGACGCGATCGTGCTCGACCTGAACCTGCCGGGCCTGGACGGCCTGGAGGTCTGCCGCAAGCTGCGCAACGAAGCGCGCAAGCAGACCCCGGTGCTGATGCTGACCGCGCGCGACAGCCTCGAGAACAAGCTGGCCGGTTTCGATTCAGGCGCCGACGACTACCTGATCAAGCCGTTCGCGCTGCAGGAAGTCGAGGTTCGCCTGAATGCGCTGTCGCGCCGTGGCCGCGGCGTGCAGACGCGCGTGCTCAACACCGCCGACCTCGAGTACAACCTCGACACCCTGGAAGTGCGTCGCCAGGGCAAGCTGCTGCAGCTCAACCCGACCGCACTGAAGATCCTGCAGGCGCTGATGGAAGCCTCGCCGGCCGTGGTGACGCGCCAGGAACTGGAAACGCGCGTCTGGGGCGAGGAGCTGCCCGATTCCGACAGCCTGCGCGTGCACATCCATGGCCTGCGCGCGGTGGTCGACAAGCCGTTCGAGGTTCCGTTGATCCAGACCCGCCATGGCATCGGTTACCGCATCGCCGCCCCAGACAACGGCTGAGCCCATGGCGGTCGCCGAAGAGCCCCAGCGTCCGCCGGGCAGGACCCCAGGAAGGACGCGCTTCCGGCGGCAGCTGCGCAGCCGCATCATCCTTGCCTTCGTGCTGCTGGGCTTCGGCCTGACGGCGCTGTTCGCCTGGGCGACCAACTGGACCCGCAACCGGGTCGAGAACCAGATCATCGAAGACGTGATGAACCGCAACATCGACGTTGCGGCGCGTCAGTTCGAGCAGAACCCGGACAACCCGCAGTTCGCGGTCGACCAGATCCGCGCCTACGTCTATACCTCCGACAAGTTCGACTCCGTGCGGGTCAACTGGCCCGAATGGTACGAGCTGGCCGACGGCATCTACGGCATGACCGGCGTGGACCCCGACGGCAACCCGTTCTCCTACAAGCTGGCGGTGCGCAAGACGCCCAAGGCATGGTTCTTCCTCGCCTACGACATGTCGCAGGCGACGCGCGGCGAGACCCAGTTCCAGCGCGCGATCTGGGCGTCGGTGTTCCTGTTCACCGTGTTGTCGCTGCTGGTCGGATGGTGGTCGGCCTCGCGCGTGATGAGCCCGGTGTCGGAGCTGGCCAACCGCCTGAAACTGTCCGGCCGCAGTTCCGAGCCGGAAAACCTCGCCTCGCATTTCCCGGACGACGAAGTCGGCCAGCTCGCCGAGGCGCTCGACGACTACGCCGAGCGACTGACGACGGTGGTCCAGCGCGACCGCGAATTCAACGCCGACGTCAGCCATGAGTTGCGCACGCCGCTGGCCGTGGTCAAGGGCGCGGTGGAACTGCTGCTGTCGCGTCCCGACGTCGACGACAAGACCCGCAACCGCCTGCTGCGCATCCAGCGCGCCGAGCAGCAGTGCACCGACCTGATCAGCGCGCTGCTGCTGCTGTCGCGCAACGAACGCGGCCACGGCGCCACCGATGTCGCCAAGGTCGCCGAACAGCTGCTCGACGCCCACCGTGCCCAGCTCGGCGGCAAGCCGCTGGATCTGCGCGTGGAGGGCGAGCGTGGCCTGGTGGTGGATGCGCCCGAAGCGGCCGTGTCGGTCGCGCTGGGCAACCTGATCGGCAATGCCGTCAAGTACAGCAACGAAGGCGAGGTGGTGGTGCGCCTGGGGCGGCAGTCGGTCGAGGTGATCGATTCCGGTCCGGGCCTCAGCGCCGAGGATGCCGCCAAGCTGTTCGAGCGCGGTTATCGCGGCACCCATGCCGCGCACTCGCAGGGAGGCGGCATCGGCCTGTCAATCGTGCGCCGACTGTGCGCGCTGTACGGCTGGGAAGTGCAGGTGCGCCCGGGCGAGACGCGTGGCGTGGTCGCCACGCTGGCGTTCACCGAGGGCGTCTTCCCGCACGTCTGACGGTGCCGTTGCAGGAGCCGAGCGGGCTCCTGCAAGGCGGTGCCCGCTCAGAGCGGCTCGAGCCAGCCGTACTTGTCCGGCGTCTTGCCGTTGAACAGGCCGAAGAACAGCTCCTGGATGCGACGCGTCACCGCACCCGGCTTGCCGCTGCCGACCTGGCGACCGTCGACCGAACGGATCGGCGTGATCTCGGCGGCGGTGCCGCACATGAACAGCTCGTCGCACAGGTACAGGTACTCGCGCGGCAGGTCGCGTTCAATCACCTCGATGCCGGCGTCGCGGGCGAGGGTGATGATGGTGTTGCGGGTGATGCCGTTGAGCAGCGCGGCGCTGATCGGCGTGGTGTGCAGGGCGCCATCGAACACCAGGAACAGGTTCTCGCCCGCGCCTTCCGAGAGCAGGCCGGTCGAGGCCAGTGCGATGCCCTCACCGAAGCCCAGGCGACGCGCCTCGCGCGCGACCAGCTGGCCGGAGAGGTAGTTGCCACCGGCCTTGGCACCGGCCGGAAGGGTGTTGGGGGCGAAGCGCTGCCAGCTCGACACGCACGCATCGATGCCCTGGTCGAGCACGCTCGCGCCCAGGTACTGGCCCATCTTCCAGGTCGCCACGGCGACGTCGGTCGGCGTATCTGCCGACAGGCCGAAACCGCCGAGGCCGCGATAGGCGACCGGACGCAGGTAGTCGGTGGTGTTGTCGTTGGCCTTGAGCACGTCGCGGCAGGCAGCGTTGATCTGCTCCAGCGAATATGGCATCGCCATGTCGTAGATCTTGGCCGAGGCGAACAGGCGGGTGTTGTGGTCGGTGAGGCGGAAGATCACCGGCCCGGAAGGCGTCTGGTAGCAACGGATGCCCTCGAAGACCGACGAACCGTAATGCACCACATGCGCCATGACATGGGTGGTGGCTTCGGCCCAGCGCTTGATCGCGCCGTTCTGCCAGATCCATTCGGGGTATTGCATCGCCGGTCGTCCGTCAGGGGGAAGCGCCTATTGTGCCTTGCGGCGAGGCCCCGGCCCAAGTCGAGACTTTGGCGCAACGGCAGTGGCGGTCAGCCCTTGATCCACCAGCAGCCGAAATGCTTCTGCAGGCCGAAGACCGTCCGCGCCGGTGTGATGCCGTTGGCCTGGGTCTGCTCGACCCGCAATGCAACCGGTGGCCGCCGCGGCCGGGGCGGGGCAATGACCGGGTCCTCCTCGAAGAGCGGTGCAGCCTCCATCGCCGCCGCCTCGTCGCCACTCTCGGCAGGCATCACCGGGACGATGCCGACCAGCGGCAACTGCACCAGCGCGTCGAGCCGGGCCAGCACGTCGTAGGCGTTGCTGCCCGACATCCCGGCCCAGTGATAGACGCCGGCAAGGCGGTTGGCATCGCGGGCGTCGAAAGCGCCGTTGATCTCGTGGACGAGGTCGCGCAGGTTGCGCGCGCAGCCGCCTGTGCGGGCCCTGGCGACGGCGGGCGGTGCCGCCTTGGGCGCTTGCTCGACGGCCCCGACATCGGGGCAGGCGCGATCGGTGTACACGTCCACGCCGTCGGGCATCGTGCAGCGGTGCACCTGCGCGGCGACCGGCTGCGTCCCTGCCATCGCGAGCAGCACGGTCACCAGCAGGGATTTCGACATCGGCATCGCTGCAGACTAGCTTCGGCACGGGGATCGCGACGATACGCCGATCTCAATCCGCCCACCCGATGCGCCGGGTCGGCGGGGCGGTCGTCGTTCAGCACTCGTCGTTCAGAAGCGGACGAAGTAACAACCCGAATAGCGCTGCACGCCCAGTTCCAGCACCTGCTGCGGCTCGGAGAAGATCAGCTGCATCGCACCACCGTCGCCGCCGTGGTCAGCGCCGCCGGTGTAATTGGAGCTGGCGCTGGAGCTGGCGCTGGCCAGTCCTGGCCAGTAGCTGGCGTCGACCAGCGACTGCCGCGACAGGCGTTGCAGCCGTTGCATGACCAGATGCGCCTGCTGGTGCTGCAGTCCGGGCCAGTGGAAGCTCTCGGCGATCCGGTTGACGTCACCGGCGGCGAAAGCGCCAAGCAGGTCCAGCGACAGTTGCCCGACATTGCGCGCGCATCCGCTGGCGGCCGGCCGGCGCAGCGGAATGGCACCCTGGTGGCGCGTCCCCAGCAGGCCCGCGCTGGCCGAGGCGGAGGCATCGAAGGTCAGGCGGTTCACCAGCTCAGCCGATATCGGCGCAGGCATGGCGTCCAGCGCCGCGCACGCGGTATCGGTGTAGACGGGCTGACCGTCGCGGGTCTGGCAGCGATTGAGGCTGCCGACGGCGTGGGCCGGGACGCAGATCACGAGCGCCCAAAGCCATACCCATGCCGCCACCCGACGTGGCTGCGTGTTCATGTTCGGCCCGCGGGGGAACGGGGGATTTCATCCTCCGCCCGCGGGCGTCAATGGCGCGTGTTAGCGGCTTGAGCCCAGCCGCGACAGCACCGACAGCGTCGGCTTGGACAGGTTGAGCGTGTAGAAGTGCAGGGCCGGTGCGCCGCCGTCGATCAGGCGCTGGCACATTGCGGCGACCATGTCCGCGGCGAACTCGCGGATCGACTCGGCATCGTCGCCGAAGGCGTGCATGCGCTTGCTGATCCAGCGCGGGATCTCGGCGCCGCAGGCGTCGGAGAACCGGCGCAGCTGGCTGAAGTTGGAGATCGGCATGATGCCCGGCACGATCGGCACCGTGACGCCGAGGCGGCGCGCGTCGTCGACGAACCGGAAATACGCGTCGGCGTTGTAGAAGTACTGGCTGATTGCGCCGTCTGCGCCGGCATCGATCTTGGCTTTGAAGTGACGCAGGTCGGCTAGCGCGTCGTCCGCCTGTGGATGGCACTCGGGGTAGCAGCCGACTTCGATATGGAAGTAGCCGTCGTGCTCGCGACGGATGAATTCGACCAGCTCGGTGGCGTAGCGGAAGTCACCGGTGTGGCCCATGCCCGACGGCAGGTCGCCGCGCAGCGCAACGATGCGATGGCAGCCCATGGCCTTGTAGCGTTCGAGCAACTCGCCCAGTTCGGCGCGCGTGCCACCAACGCACGACAGGTGCGGAGCGGCGTCGAGGCCGTGGGTCTGGTGCAGGCGTTCGATGGTCTCGGGCGTGTAGCTCAGCGTCGATCCGCCCGCGCCGAACGTGCACGAGACGTACTCGGGGTTCTGCGCTTTCAACCGGACCGCGGTCTTGTCCAGCTGCGCGCGCTGGTCATCGGTCTTGGGCGGGTAAAACTCGAAGCTGATCGGGGTCATGCATGGCCGCCGGTGCAATGGATGGCGCATAGTCTATCGCTCTATCGCGATGGAGGGAAACCAGGCGATTCTCGATCGTCCAACGTTCTCGGTCCCCGGGTGCGGCCTGCGGCCTTACCCGGGCTACGCCCCAACGTAGCCCGACGTAGCCCGGGTAAGCGAAGCGCACCCGGGTGCGACAAACGCCATAAAGAAACGGGCGCCGAAGCGCCCGTTCCCCAAATCCAATCGCGATGAAAAGCGATCAGTAGCGGTAATGCTCCGGCTTGTACGGACCGTCCGCCGACACGCCCAGGTAGGCGGCCTGGTCATCGGTCAGGCGGGTCAGCTTCACGCCGATCTTCTCCAGGTGCAGGCGCGCGACTTCCTCGTCGAGCTTCTTGGGCAGGATGTAGACCTTCGGCTCGTAGCTGTCCTTGTTGGCCCACAGGTCGATCTGCGCCAGGGTCTGGTTCGAGAACGAGTTGGACATGACGAAGCTCGGGTGGCCGGTGGCGCAGCCCAGGTTCACCAGGCGGCCTTCGGCCAGCAGGAAGATCGAGCTACCACCCTTGAAGGTGTACTTGTCGACCTGCGGCTTGATGTTCAGACGGACCGCGCCGGAAGCGTTGAGCTTGTCGACCTGGATCTCGTTGTCGAAGTGGCCGATGTTGCAGACGATCGCCTGGTCCTTCATCTGCGACATGTGCTCGAGCGTCAGCACGTCCTTGTTGCCGGTGGTGGTGACATAGATGTCGCCACGGCCGAGCGTGCTTTCGACGGTGTTGACCTCGAAGCCTTCCATCGCCGCCTGCAGGGCATTGATCGGATCGATCTCGGTGACGACCACGCGCGCGCCGTAGGCACGCAGCGAGTGCGCCGAGCCCTTGCCGACGTCGCCGTAACCACAGACCACGGCAACCTTGCCGGCCAGCATCACGTCCATCGCGCGCTTGAGGCCGTCGGCCAGCGACTCGCGGCAGCCGTAGAGGTTGTCGAACTTGGACTTGGTGACCGAGTCGTTGACGTTGATCGCCGGCACCAGCAGCGAGCCGGCTTCGGCCAGCTGGTACAGGCGGTGGACGCCGGTGGTGGTCTCTTCCGAGACGCCCTTCCAGTCGCGCACGACGGTGTGCCAGAAGCCCGGACGCTCGGCGTGGACGCGCTTGAGCAGGTCCTTGATGACCTGTTCTTCGTGGTTGCCCGAGGCGGTGTTGACCCAGTCGCTGCCGTTCTCGAGCTCATAGCCCTTGTGGATCAGCAGGGTGACGTCGCCGCCGTCGTCGACGACGAGCTGCGGGCCGAGGTACTTGTCGGCGCCCGAACCCGGGAAGGTCAGTGCGGCCAGGGTGCAGTCCCAATACTCTTCCAGCGATTCGCCCTTCCAGGCGAACACCGGGGTGCCGCTGGCGGCGATCGCTGCGGCGGCGTGGTCCTGGGTCGAGAAGATGTTGCACGAGGCCCAGCGCACGTCGGCGCCGAGGTCACGCAGGGTCTCGATCAGCACGGCGGTCTGGATGGTCATGTGCAGCGAGCCGGTCACGCGCACGCCCTTGAGCGTTGCGGTGGCGGCGTACTTCTTGCGGATGGACATCAGGCCCGGCATTTCGTGCTCGGCGATGTCGATCTCCTTGCGGCCCCAGTCGGCCAGGGAGATGTCGGCGACCTTGTAGTCGCCTTCGGTGGAGAAGGTCTTTGCTACGGCATTCATTGTGAAGCTCCGGTTTTTGGGTGAGGGCAGGCATGTGGCCTGCCAAACCGGGCGCCGTTGTGCGTGTTGCGTCCCGCCGAGCCTGATTCCGGATTGCCCGGACTTGCAGCGCCCCTCGGCGAGGCGGGTCATTTTAGCTGGTTGAGGTTGCGAGTGGATGAACCCGTAGCAGCCCGTGGTGCGTGATGCCTTCGGAAGGGCGTCGTCCGCCGGGCCGGGGATTGCTCCGCCCCTTCGTCGGACATCCTGTCCGAAGGCGGGGCGCGGGACATCCATGTCCCGCTGCGGAGCAATCCCCGACCCGGCGAACGCCCCTTCGGCGCTGTATTGCGTGGTCTCCGTCCGGAAGCCGTCATTCCCGCTGAGGGGGGAATCCATGGACGTTGCCCGCTGCCACCGATCCCGCAAAAAGAAACGGACCGCAGTGCGGTCCGTTTCCCGTATCCAAGCACTCTCCCGCAGCAGGAGAGTGCGACAGACTTACTTCTTCAGGCCAGCATCCTTGCGCAGGTCTTCGGCCTTGTCCGTCTTCTCCCAGGAGAAAGCGGTCGCGGTGTGCTTCTTGCCGGCGCCGTCGACGTAGGTCACCTCGTGCGGCTTGCGGCCGAAGTGGCCGTAGGCAGCGGTTTCCTGGTAGACCGGATGGATCAGGTCGAGCATCTTCACGATGCCGTACGGACGCAGATCGAAGTGCTTGCGGATCAGCTTCTCGATCTTGTCGTCCGGAATCTTGCCGGTGCCGAACGTGGTGACCGAGATCGACGTCGGCTCGGCCACGCCGATCGCGTAGGAGACCTGCACCTCGCACTTGTCGGCCAGACCGGCAGCGACGATGTTCTTGGCGACGTAACGCGCAGCGTACGCAGCGGAACGATCGACCTTGGACGGATCCTTGCCCGAGAACGCACCACCACCGTGACGGGCCATGCCGCCGTAGCTGTCGACGATGATCTTGCGACCGGTCAGGCCGCAATCGCCAACCGGACCACCGATCACGAAGATGCCCGTCGGGTTGATGTGGATCTTGTTCTTCGGCAGCGACTCGAGCCACTTCTTCGGCAGCACCGGCTTGAGCACGTGCTCGTACACGCCCTCGATCAGGTCCTTCTGCTTGATGCCCGGATCGTGCTGGGTCGACAGGACCACCGCATCGAGGCCGGCCACGTTGTGGTTGGCGTCGTAGCGCAGGGTCACCTGCGACTTCGCGTCAGGACGCAGCCACGGCAGCGGTGAGTTCTTCTTCTTGCGGATCTTGGCCTGCTGCTCGACCAGGCGGTGCGAGTAGTAAATCGGCGCCGGCATGAACTCCGGGGCTTCGTTGCAGGCGTAGCCGAACATCAGGCCCTGGTCGCCAGCGCCCTGTTCTTCCGGCTTCTTGCGGTCGACGCCGGCGGCGATGTCCGGCGACTGCTTGCCGAGCATGTTGATGATCGCGCAGGTGTGGCCGTCGAAGCCGACGTTGGAATTGTTGTAGCCAATGTCGTTGATGACCTTGCGCGCAAGCGCCTCGATGTCGACCCACGCGTTGGTGGTGACCTCGCCGGCGACGATCGCCGCGCCGGTCTTCACCATCGTCTCGCACGCCACGCGCGCACGCTTGTCCTGGGCCAGGATGGCATCGAGGACGGCATCGGAGATCTGGTCGGCAATCTTGTCCGGATGGCCTTCGGAGACCGACTCGGAGGTGAAGAGGTAGCTGGACATCGAGGCTTTATCCCCGTATTCGGATGAAAGGATGGCCGCGCATGATACAGGCTTGGCCGGGTCGGCGCATTGTGCGTCATTCAGGTGTTGGCTGAGAGTTAATTTCGGCCTGCCAGCCTTGTCACGGGATTGACCCTATTCCGCCACGTCGCTGTCGCCGCGGCGACGCAGGCTGCGCGGCGAGACGCCCCGTCGGGGCGAGCCGTGACCTCCGATGCCGCTCGAGCGCCGCCTGCAGGAACGCTTTCCGCACTGGTTCAATGGCCGCCGTGCGTCGATCGCGCGGCCGTTGCTGCGCACGCTCGGGCGCTGGTCGCGGTTCGACCAGATCGCGGCCTTCCTGCACGCCAACGGCCACCTGCGCGATTTTGATTTCGTCCGCGCCGGCCTGGACCACCTGCAGGTCCGCTATCTGGCCGATCCGCTGGAAATCTCGCGCATCCCGGCCAGCGGCCGCCTGCTGATCGTCGCCAACCACCCTTCCGGGGCGATCGATGCACTGGCGCTGCTGGACCTGGTCGGGCGCGTGCGCCACGACGTGAAGATCGTCGCCAACGACCTGCTGTCGGCGCTGGAGCCGCTGTCGGGACTGCTGCTGCCGGTGCGCATCCTGGGCGGCCGGCCGAGCCCGGCGAGCCTGCAAGCGATCGACGACGCGCTCAAGGGCGAACAGTGCGTGATCGTCTTCCCCGCCGGCGAAGTCGCCCGGCTGGGCCTGAACGGCGTGACCGACGGACGCTGGCGCCGCGGCTTCCTGCGCTTCGCCCGCGCCAGCGGCGCGCCGGTGCTGCCGGTGCGGATCGAGGCCCGCAACTCGGCGCTGTTCTACGGAGCATCGGCGCTGTTCAAGCCAGTCGGCACGGCACTGCTGGCGCGCGAGATGTTTGCCCGCCGCGCGCATCGCGTCTCGCTGCGCATCGGAACGCCGCTGACGCTGGCGCCTGACGGCGATCCTGAGCGGCTGCTGCGCCAGGTGAGGCACGAGCTCTTCGCGCTCGGCCACGGCCATCGCCGCAGCGCGGTCGAGCTGGCAAGCGCGATCGCGGCACCGGGCAGCCCCGAGCCGCTGATCGAAGCGATCGAGCCGCGTCTGGTGCGTGCCGGCGTGGAGTCGCTGCAGCTGCTTGGACGCACGCTCGACGGCAAGCAGATCCGTTGCGGGCGCCTGGCCGCCGGTTCGGCGCTGCTGCAGGAGATAGGGCGCCTGCGCGAGGTCACCTTCCGCGCGGTCGGCGAGGGCACCGGCCAGCGCCTCGACGTCGACCTCTACGACAGCTGGTACGACCATATCGTGCTGTGGGATGACGAGGCCGGGCGCATCGCCGGTGCCTACCGCGTCGCCCGCGGCGCCACCGTGCTGGCCGAACGCGGCCTGGCCGGGCTCTACACCGCCTCGCTGTTCCGCTACGCCGACGACGCCATTCCGCGCATCGCCCAGGGCATGGAGCTCGGCCGCAGTTTCGTCACCCCGGACTACTGGGGCAGCCGCAGCATCGACTACCTGTGGCAGGGCATCGGCGCCTACCTGGCCCGTCACCGCAACGTGCGCTACCTGTTCGGGCCGGTGTCCATCAGCGCGGCATTGCCCGAACAGGCGCGCGAACAGATCGTCGCCTACTACGCGCGCTATTACGGTTGCGGCCACGCTGACGCGGTGTCGAAGCAGCCGTTTGCCTACCGGGCCGCGCCACCGCAGTTCGATGCCGTCGACGCCGCCACCGCTTTCCGCGTGCTCAGGGCCAATCTCGACGCGCTCGGCGCGACCCTGCCGATGCTTTACAAGCAGTACACCGACCTGTGCGAACCCGGGGGTGCGCGCTTCCTGGCGTTCGGGGTCGATCCGGCCTTCAGCGATGCGGTCGATGGCCTGATCGAGGTCGACCTGCAACTGCTGCGACCGAAGAAGCGCGAGCGCTACCTCGGCGGCCATTGCCCCGCGGCCCCCGCCATGACGGAAGCTGGCGGATGACACCGGCGCCGACCGCGCTGCCTTTGCGCCGCCGCGCGGTCTTCGTGTCCGATGTCCACCTGGGTTCCAAACACTGCCATGCCGCCGAGTTCGCCGACTTCCTGGGCGGGCTTCGTTGCGACCGGCTGTACCTGGTCGGTGACATCGTCGACCTGTGGTGGATGGCGCAGCGCCGGCCGAGCTGGGGCAGTGCCCACAACCGCGTGATCGAAGCGCTGCATGCCCTGCGCCGCGCCGGCACCGAGCTGGTGTACGTGCCGGGCAACCACGACCGTCCGATCCGCCGCTTCTGCGGCCTGACATTGCCGCGCATGACCGTGCGCCGCCGCGCGATCCATGTCACCGCCGACGGCCGCCGCCTGCTGGTCACCCACGGTGACGACTACGACGGCGTGACCCATTTCGGTGGCCTGCAGGAAAGATTCGGCGACTGGCTCTACTACCGCATCCTCACCGGCAACCAGTGGCTCAACCGCGTGCGCCGCCACTTCGGCCAGCGCTACTGGTCGTTGTCGGAATTCCTGAAGCGGCAAAGCGGCGCCGCCGAGCGCTACATCGAACGTTTCGTGCAGGCGGGCCTGGACGACGCCGCGCGGCGGGGGCTCGATGGCGTGATCTGCGGCCACATCCATCGCGCCGGGCTGTTCGAGCGCGATGGGCGGCTGTACGCCAACGATGGCGACTGGGTCGAGAGCCTGACGGCGCTGGCCGAGGACCCCGACGGCACCCTGCGCCTGCTGTCGCACACCGGCGAGACGCTGGCGGTGTGCGCGCCGTTGCCGCAGCCGCTGGCGCAACCGGAGCAGCCGCGCGCTGCCTGACTGGCCGTGACGCGACCGGTGACACGGCTGCGCCGCGCGGACCGCTGCTAGCATCGGCGGATGGACTCACTGACCCAGATCGTGCTCGGCGCGGCCATCGCGGCCGCCATCGCACCGCCCCAACACCGGCGCGCCGCGCTGCTGGTCGGAGCGGCACTGGGCACCTTGCCCGACCTCGACGTGCTGCCGGTGAACCTGCTGACCAGCGATCCGGTCGAGCGCATGACCTGGCACCGCAGCCTGAGTCACTCGTTGCTGGTGCTGCCGTTCGTCGCTTGGGCGATCTGGGCCTGGTTCCGCGGGCGCGGCGGTCGCGTGGCGCAAGCACCGCGCCGCTGGTTCTGGGCGATCGCGCTTGCGTTGACCACGCATCCGCTGCTGGACGCGTTCACCGTCTACGGCACGCAACTGCTCTGGCCGCTGCCGTTCAGGCCGGTGATGTGGTCGAGCGTGTTCATCATCGATCCGCTGTACACGATCTGGCTGCTGCTGGCATGCGTCATCGCCTGGTGCTGGCGCGAGCGGCCGATCGTGCAGCCGGCGCTGCTGGCGGGACTGGCGCTGAGCACGGCCTACCTCGGGGCGTCCCTGTGGGCCAAGCAGCAGGTCGAGCACGAGGCCGAGCGCGCGCTGGCCGCCCACAACCTCGAGAACGCGCCGCGCTTCTCCGTGCCGATGCCATTCAACATCCTGCTGTGGCGGGTGGTGGCGATGACGCCGGAAGGATTTGTCGAAGGCGAGCGCTCGCTGGTGGCAGACAGTGGGCCGATGCACCTGCGCGAATACCCGTCAGACGTGCAGGCGCTGGCCCAGGTCTTCGACTATCCCAGCGTGCAGCGCCTGAACTGGTTCAATCGCGGATTCATGAAAGCGCAGGAGCGCGAAGGCCGACTGGTGCTGTCGGACCTGCGCATGGGCGCCGAACCCGACTACAGCTTCCGCTTCGCCGTCGCACGGCGGGAAGGCGATGCCTGGCAGGAGATGCCTCCCGAGCAGCTGCAATGGCCATGGCAGGCCAGTCGCAGGCTCGGTGCGATGTGGAAGCGGATCTGGAATGCGCCCGTGAACGAAGCCGATGTCGCCGGCGCGGCGATGGAGCGGCCCTCGGTGAGGGCGGCGGTCGGCGAAAAGGCCGGCGCTGAAGGGGCCGGCGGTGACAGCGCAGTCGGCGCTACGGGTGGACGCTGATCAAACCACCAGGGCCGCGTGACACGCACACGGCCCTTAAGTGGAAGATGACGTCATTGGCTGTCCACCTCGGGACTTGCCGACCCGGATCCCCTTGAGGGGACCCCGTGGTACCTGGAACGGGAATTCAGACGGTGAGGCTCAGACCTTGAGAGTCAGAGAGCGCCCTTGAAATCGCGCTTCACCTGGACGAGGTAAACGCGTCCCTGCTTGTCGGTGAGCGCAACGGCCTCGCCATTCATCAACTGGCGATAGTTCTCCTGGCCAATGGCATCCACGAATTTCTCAAGTGCCCGGTCGTAGGTATAGGTGTATTCCGCGAATGCAGTGCGGTTGCCGAGGATCATCTGGACCTTGCGCTCGCTCAGCCCACTGATCTGGGACAGGTCGCGTACGGGGTCTTCGTCGGCCCACGCCGGCATCGATGCCGCAAGCGCCAGCGCGATGAACGCAATCTTCGCTTTCATGAGTTGCCTCCTGATCGGATCGATCCACCGGGGCGTTGCGGCGGGGTCCGCGTAGGGGACGCCCCGGCATGGCATAGAGTCGAACAAAGACGATGCACATTGCATCGGCCATAGGGGCCTGTGACTTTCGACCTGCACCATTCATCGCAATCACAACTGCAGCACAATCGTCATGCAATGCGCGTATGCATGCAGCGGATTGGTTTCATCGGAAATCGATGAACGTCGCGTCAATACACGGTCGCGCGCGCCTGTACGAAGGCATAGAAGAAGACAGCGTTCGGATCGTTCTGCACCTGGTGCATCTCCCGGCGCATGCCATCGACGATGTCGGTCGTCACGCGCTGCGCTGCAATCAACTGGTCGGCAGCCGACAGCAGCAGCTCTTCCCAGAACGCGATCATGGTCTTGCGTCGCGCCGGTTCGCGGTTGTCGAAGTAGAACGTCTTGACCTCGGTGGAGACATCGCGGAAACCACCGGCGAGCAGCAGGTTGCCCAGCTTGGCGCCGACGAACGGGTCGCCGCCGCTCTCGTACTGGAAATCGTTGAACGCCATCCAGTAGCGCCAGACGTTGGGCGAATACGGGTCCAGCAGGAACGAGGAGTTCATCACTTCGGTGATGTACACCGGCGCACCCGGAGCCAGTACGCGCCGTACTTCGTTGAGCACGCGCGCCGGCGAGGGCACGTGCTCGAGCACCCAGCACAGGAAGGCGGCGTCGAAGCTGCGCGGCTCGAACGGCAGATTGGTGGCATCGGCCAGGTGCAGGTCGTATCGACCTTCGAGCCACGACATCGAACCCAGGTTGACACGGGCGGCACCGAGCTGGGCTTCGTTGAGATCGACGCAGGTTGCGTGCAGGTCCGGGAAACGGCGCAGCAGGATTTCGGTCTGCGCGCCGACGCCACTGCCGATCTCCAGCAGACGGCGCACGCCGCTGTAGTCGATGTCGTGGAAGATCGTCGATTCGGCCAGCCGCGCCTGTTTCATCAGGCGTGCCTGCTCGGTCTGCGAAAACCCGTGCAGGTACGGAAACTCAGTGGCGCTGGATGACTCGCTCATGTGGCCTCCAATGGTCGACCAGGCCGCCGCGTGCATGCCTCAGGCGGCGGCCGGGAGCTCCGGGGTGACGCCCGCGATCAGGGCATCGAAGTACTCGCCGGTCAGGTGCAGTTGCGCCTGGGCAGTTTCAGCGCGGTTGACCACGGCACGGAAGGCCTGGTTCTCCGGACGATCCCTGGCGTACCAGCCCAGGTGCTTGCGGGCGATGCGCACGCCGGACACCTCGCCGTAGAACTCGTGCAGGTGTTGCAGGTGGCCGATGAGCACATCGCGCACTTCCTGCACGCTCGGCTCGGGCAGCAGTTCACCGCTGGCGAGGTAATGCGCGATCTCGCGGAAGATCCATGGCCGGCCCTGCGCGGCACGGCCGACCAGCACCGCGTCGCAGCCGGTACGTGCGAGCACTTCTGCGGCCTTCTGCGGCGAATCGACGTCGCCGTTGGCGAATACCGGGATCGACAGCGCCGCCTTCACTTCGGCGATGGTGTCGTACTCGGCGGTGCCGGTGTACTGCTGGTCGCGGGTGCGGCCGTGCACGGCAAGCGCGGCGATGCCGGCGCTCTGCGCGACTTTTGCTATGGCCAGCGCATTGCGCTGGTCGGCGGCCCAGCCAGTGCGGATCTTCAGTGTCACCGGTACATCGACGGCGCCGACGACGGCATCGAGGATGCGCGCGACCAGTGCCTCGTCGCGCATCAGCGCCGAGCCGGCCCAGGCATTGCAGACCTTCTTGGCCGGGCAGCCCATGTTGATGTCGATGATCTGTGCGCCGTGGTCGACGTTGTAGCGCGCCGCCTCGGCCATCACCTCGGGCACGGTGCCGGCGATCTGCACGCTGATCGGTGCGGGCTCACCGTCGTGGTCCATGCGGTGTCGCGATTTGGCGGTGTTCCAGAAGCGCGGATCGGAAGTGGTCATTTCCGACACGCACAGCCCCGCGCCCAGGCGCTTGCTCAGCACCCGGAACGGTTTGTCGGTGACGCCGGCCATGGGCGCCAGGATGACCCTGGGCGCAATCTGGTAGGGGCCGATATGGAAGGACGTGTCCGCCATGACGGACATTGTAGCGGGCCCTCCTCCCTGCGCCGCAGGCGCCAAGGAGTGGGAGAAGGCCTCAGCGACGCCCGCGCCGGCGCCGCCAGAACAGGAATCCGGTCACCAGCAGGAACGTGGGCAGCAAGCCAACCACCGCCGTCGCCCACTTCATCACGGCGCCGCCGACCGCCCCGACATGCAGCGGAAAGATCGCCTGGCTCATGCGCATGCCCAGCCGGTTGGCGGTGGCATCGTTCACCTGCAGCACGCCCGCGCCGGCTTTCGCGATCGCAATCGTGCTGCGCCCGACCGGGTGCCACTCGCCCTCGGCACGTGCGCGGAACGAGACCGCGCCGTCATTGGCCTTTGGCACCGACACCCGGCTCAGGCGTGCGCGCGGCAACGCGGCATCGGCCTGGCCCAGCACGCGCGGCCAGTCGACCGCGCCGTCACCGGCGAGCTTGGGCGGCTTGGCCGTGTCACCGCCGAATGCGCCCACCAGCACCGACTGGAACCCCTTCGAATACACCATGCCGACGCCGGTCAGCGTCGCCAGCAACAGAAGCGGAAAGAGCAATGCGCCACTGCTGCGATGCCAGCTCAGCCAGCGCCGTACCGGTGGGCCCGGGTGCATCGTCAGGTGCGCCAGCCATTGCCCGCGTCGTGGCCACCACAGGTACAGCCCGGTCAGGATCAGGCCCAGCGCGATCCAGCCGAAGACCCCGAGCACTTCCTCGCCGGTTTCGCCGGCGAGCAGATGGGTGTGCCAGTCGTGCAGCCACATCAGCACGTCGTCCTCGTGGCTGCGGTAGAGCAGCAGCGCGCCGTCTTCCGGTGCGAAGTAGGCGCGGTGCCCGTCCTCGAAGTATCCCTGCCAGACCGGCAGGTCGCCGTGCGGAAGGTCTAGCGAGCGCAACCCCTCGGGCTGCCAGCGCTCGACCAGCCCGGCCAGCACGCGACCGTCGGCGACGGGAGCGTGCTGCGCCAGCTGCGGGTGCTGCAGGCGCAACAGGTCGTTGTGGAACACCAGCACGGTGCCGGTCAGCGCCACCAGCGCGAACACGACGCCGACGCTGAGGCCGACCCACAGGTGCAGCCACGACAGCACCGCGCGGAGGCGGCGGGAAGCCGTCCGGGGAGCATGTCGTGGCGCGTTGCCGGTCATCAGGTCGTGCTCAGAACCGGTTGGCCCAGCTCAGGGTCAGCACGCGGCCGCGACCGGCGACATAAGTGTCGTTGCGCGGCGTGCTCTGCGAGTAGTAGGTGACGTACTGCTCGCCGAACAGGTTCTCGATGCCGACGTTGAGCTGGCCCAGCGGTAGCTGGAATCGGGTCTGCAGGTCGACCGTGGTGTAACCGTCGAACTGTGCGACCTCGACGCCGCGCAGGTCGAACTCGCGATCGAGCGACTGGCTGGCCTGCAGGCGCGTGGCGATGCCCGGCGTCCAGTCCTGGTCCCAGAAGGCGGTGATGCGGTCGGGGCTGACGTTGATGCCGGGCAGGTCGCTGTCGACGCGATCGTCGCCGTTGCTGTCGTAGCGACCGTCGGTTTGCGCGTAGCCCAGGCCGATGCGCGTCGCCTCGCTGAACTGCCAGGCGACATTGGCCTCGATGCCTTCGATCTCCGTGCGCTCGCGCACGACGTTGTAGCTCTGGCTGCCCGGGTCGAAGGCCAGTCGAGATCCGAGATCGGAATCGGACTGGTAGATGGCCATGTGTGCGAGCCAGCGGCCGTCGTCGTAGTCGATGCCGATTTCCTGGTTGTCGGCGATCACCGGCGACAGGTCGACCAGCGTATCGACGCGCTGGCCCGGCGTGCTGATGCCGCGCAGGACGCGGCCGATGTCGGCGACGCTGTAACCTTCCGAGTACGAGGCGTAGAGCTTCAGCGCGTCGGTGACTTCCCAGACCGCGCCGAAGTTGGGCAGCACTTCGCTGGTGGTCGGCGAGCCGCCCTCGACGAACTGGCCGCCGTTGTTGCTCGGGATGGTGGTGAAGTCGCCGACCTTCAGCTTGCCGCGCTCGTAGCGCAGTCCGCCGCTGAGCATCACGCGGTCGGCGACCCACCACTCGGCCTGCACGAACGGCGACACCGATTCGTAGGTGGTCTTCGGCACCCAGTCGAGGCCGCTGACGACCAGTTCCTGATGGGTGGTGTCGCGGGCCAGGTCGAGGCCGGTGGTCACGCGCAGGCGCAGGCCGAACAGGTCGCCGCGCGACCAGCTGAACTTGCCGCCCAGCTTCTCGGACACGTTCTGCGACTGGTCGAACCAGTGCAGTTCGCGGCCGTCTCCCCAGAAGTTGCCCCAGTCGGTGCCGCCGTACAACGCTTCGAAGTCGACCCAGTACAGCTGCGCCTGGAAGTAGCCGCCGGCCATGGCCTTGTCGGTGTAGTCGAGGTTCAACGAGGTCGAGCGGTTGCGCGGGCCTTCGCCTTCCTTCTCGCCGCGGATCGAAGTGGCGAGCTGGCCGGTGGCGATGTTGCCGTTGACGGTGGCGTAGTCGTTGTTGCCCTGCAGCTCGTAGTGGTTGACGGTGAGCTGCAGGCGCTGCTCCTCGTTGAGGTTCCAGCCGCCCTTGGCGAACAGGTTCCACGACTGCGCGTCCATCAGGTCGCCCTGGACGTCATTGACCGCGATCGCATCACCATCGCCGTCGTAGTAAAGGCCTTCGCTGGCATAGGAAGCACCGCCGACGAAATCGAACGCACCGCCGCGCGTACCGAACACGTACGAGCCGCGGTAGCCGGTGCTGTCGCTCTCGTGCGGCAGGGCGCTGCTGGCGGCGACGTTGACGTCCTGGAAGGTTTCGCCGTCCTGGCGCGGCGCGCGCTTGGTGATGATGTTGATGATGCCGCCCGAAGCGCCCAGGCCCTGCAGCGCGTTGGCGCCGTGGATGACTTCGATGCGCTCGATCATGGCCGGGTCGATGGTGTGGCCGTCACGGCCGCCTTCGCGCAGCGGCGTCGACTGCGGCACGCCGTCGACCAGGTACAGCGGCTTGCGGCCGCGCAGGGTCTCGCCGCCGTTGGTCAGCTTCTGCCGCGAGGGCGAGAACGACGGTATCAGGTTGGCCAGCACCTGCGAGATGTCCTGGGTCAGCGCCAGCTGCTGCTGCAGCTGTTTCTGGTCGATCACGGTGATGGTGTTGGGCAGGGCGGCATCGGAATCGGGGATGCGGCTGGTGCTTGCCGACACGGTGACGCGGTCGATGTCGGTGGCGCTGTCGGCGGGTGCATCGGCTGCCTGGGCAACGGGCGCGGCAAGTGCGGCCAGCAGGGCGCTGGCGAGGAGGTGGCGACGGAGCATGGGGGATCCGGACTGCGAGTCAGTCGCGTATGGTAATGCGAACCATTCTCGTTTTACAGGCCGAATCTGGCGGATTTGCCCGACTGGCCCGATTTCAGGTTGGATTTGGGCCCGATATGTCCGCCGAACTGGCCCCGAACATGCCGCCGACCGGCCCTCAGGCGGCGCCGAAGCGCGCCCGGAGCTCGGCTTCGTGGGGCATGGCCGCGGCAGCGCCCGCGCGTTCGGTCGACAGTCCGGCGTAGCGGTTGGCGAAGTGCACGTGATCGGCGAAGGCGGCAGCGCCACGACGCGCCAGCGAGGCGGCGAGGGCGCCATTGAAGGCATCGCCGGCACCGGTGGTGTCGACCGGCTGCACCGGCGCTGCAGCGAGGCGGTAGTGGCTGCGCGCGTCGTTGTGCAGTGACTGGTCCGCATGCGAGACGAAACACCCTGCCGCGCCAAGGGTGATCACTACCGTGCCGTGTGGCAGCAAGCGCCGGCACATGGCGTGCAGCGTGGCGTCGTCCTGCGCGGCGAGGGTGCTGGCATCGACCTGCTCGCCGACATGGCGGGCGAGCTGCGCGCAGAACTCGGTTTCATTCGGCGTCACCACATCGGCCAATGCCAACAGCGATGCCGGCGCCTGCGCATCGGCCGGCGCCGGATTGAGCATGGTCGGAACGGCGGCGGCGCGCGCTGCGGCGAATGCCGATTCGATCGCCGCGACCGGGGACTCCAGCTGCGCGAGCACGACCTGCGCGGTGGTGATCGTCTGTGCTTGCGCGCCAACGAAGTCCACGGACAGTTCGGCGTTGGCGCCGGCCCCGATGACGATCGAATTGCGGCCCGCCTCGTCGACATAGATGCCTGCCGTACCGGTAGGGGCATGGCTGGGCAGGTCGTGCAGGTCGATGTCGTCGGCGACGGCCAGCGCGTGCGCCAGCTGGCCACCGAGGTCGTCACCGAGCGCGCAGATGAAACTGGTCCTGGCGCCGGCGCGCGCGGCGGCAGTGGCCTGGTTGAAGCCCTTGCCGCCGGGCCCGGTCCGGTAGTGCCCGCTGAGGGTCTCACCGGGCCGCGGCAGCGTCGCCACCGTCCAGACGTGGTCGACGTTGAACGATCCGACCACCACCACGCGCGCGCTGTCGCTCATGCGTCGGCCGGGCTCAGCTGAAGTACGTGAGCACGCCGGCGATGGTCGCGGTCATGAAGGTCGCGATCGAGCCACCGAGCACCGCGCGCAGGCCGAAGCGGGCCAGGTCCTGGCGACGTTCCGGCGCGAGTCCGCCGATGCCGCCGATCTGGATCGCGATCGAGCTGAAGTTGGCGAAGCCGCACAGCGCATAGGTCGCGACCAGGCGGCCCTGTTCGCTGAGGGTGACGCCGGCCACCTTGCCGTTGACGATGTCGGCCAGCTGCAGGTAGGCGACGAACTCGTTGATCACCACCTTCTGACCGATCAGGCTGCCAACGATCGGCGCATCCGCCCACGGCGTGCCGATCACCCAGGCCAGCGGTGCCAGCACGTAGCCGAAGATCGTCGCCAGGTCGGTCGGCTTGCCGATCGCCGCGGCAATGCCGGTGACATCGCCCAGCCAGGTCAGCGGCCAGTTGATGAGTGCGATCAGGGCGATGAAGGCCAGCAGCATCGCGCCGATATTCAGCGCCAGGCGCAGGCCGTCGCCGGCACCGGCAGCGGCTGCGTCGATGATGTTGGCGGTGTTCTTTTCCACTTCCATCTTGACCGTGCCGCGGGTCAGCGGCTCGCCGGTCTCGGGCACCAGGATCTTGGCGATCACCAGCGTCGCCGGTGCGGCCATGATCGACGCGGCGAGCAGATGCTTGGCGTAGAACGCCTGCTGCTCCGGATCGCCACCGCCGAGCATGCCGACGTAGGCGGCGAGCACGCCGCCGGCGATGTGGGCCATGCCGCCGATCATCATCGTGATCAGCTCCGACTCGGTCATCTTCGGGATGTACGGGCGCACGGTCAGCGGCGCCTCGGTCTGGCCGATGAACACGCTGGCGCACACGCTGGTGGTTTCCGCGCCCGACACGCGCATGACCTTGGTGATCGCCCAGGCCATCGCCCGCACGATCGCCTGCATCACGCCCAGGTGGTAGAGCACGCCCATCAGGGCAGCGAAGAAGATGATCGTCGGCAGCACCTGGAAGGCGAAGATGAAGCCGTAGGTCGAGGTGTCCATGAGGCTGCCGAAGATGAACTTCGAGCCTTCGCCGACGAAGCTGAGCACCTTCACGAAGCCGTGGCCGATGGCGTTGAACGCCTCGCGGCCACCGGGCATCAGCAGCACGACGGCGGCAAATGCGATCTGCAGCGACACGCCGGTGACGACGAGTTTCCAGTCGACCCGGCGCTTGTTGATGGAGAACAACCAGGCAATGCCGATCAGTACCGCCAGGCCAAACAGGCCAAATGCCACCCGCGCAATTGCTTCCACTCAGTTCTCCCCATGCAACCGGCAGCCGGCAGCGCGTCGTTGTTGTTGTAGGCACGCCGCAGCGGCGGCGCGGCGTAGTTTACCCCGGCCCCCTCTCCCACTGTGGGAGAGGGGCGCAGGCGTGGGCTCAGCCGTCCCGCGCCACGACCTTGTTGCGCCCCTGCAGCTTGGCCAGCTGCAACCGGCTGTCGGCGCGGCGCAGCAGCCGCGACAGGTCCGAGCCCTCGTGCGGGAAGCCCGCCAGGCCGGCGCTGAAGCTCAGCGGCATCGAGTCGGCGCCGCGCTCGGGCTCGAACGGGCGTTCGCCCAGGGCGCGCCGGATCGCGTCCACCCGCTCCCAGGCGGTGCCAATGGGTTTGCGCAGCAGCAGCACGAACTCCTCGCCGCCGATCCGCACCAGCCATTCGCCCGGTTCGGCCAGCTCGCGCAGCACGGCCACGACGTGGCGAAGGGCGCGGTCGCCGGCATGGTGGCCGTGGGCGTCGTTGATGCGCTTGAAGTGGTCCAGGTCGATCAGCGCCAGGGTCAGGCTGTCGCCATCGTGGCGGACGCTGTCGAACAGGCGCGGCACCCGGTGCAGCAGCCAGGTGCGGTTGGGCAGGCGGGTCAGGCCGTCGGTGCCCGACAGCTCGACCAGGCGCTGCATGCGGTAGACCACCATCGCCGTGATCAGGGTGAACATCATCAGCAGCACCAGCCGCTGGACCTGGCTGCCGGGGGTCACCGAGCCGTAATCGCTCGACAGCAGCTGCTCCGGCGAGCTGGCCAGGGCGAACACCGCCAGCACCAGCAGGCCGTACTGGACGATCGCCAGGGCGCCGGCGAACAGGGCAATGCGGCCGTCGCTGCGCAGCGCCGTCAGCAGGATGGCCAGGATGTAGCCGCACCACACGATCAGGCTGTTGAGCCCGGCCGGCAGGTGGTTGTAGGCCAGCGCGACCAGCACCAGCGTGGTTGCGGTGACGTCGAAGGCAGACGAGGCGAAGGGCAGCCAGCGGAACAGGCGGCGGCGGCGCGCCAGCGACAGCCACAGCTGGGCGAAGATGTTGACGAACAGGGCACCGCCGAGGCCGATCATCGTCTCGTTGATGCTGCCGCCGCCGAGCGCGTTGGCCAGCGGCAACAGCAGCAGCATCGCCGCGATGGCCGCGCGCAGGCGCGCCACCAGCAGTTCGCCGCCGGCGCCGATCTCGAGCATGATTTCGTCGGGTCGCGCCAGCAGCGAAGTGACGACCTCGCGGACCCTACCGCCGGTGATGTGCACCCCAGTCCCCTTTGATGCCCGCGCCGAGCATAGCGCGGCACGGGCCCGGGGGAGCCAGCCTGGCGGCGCCCGGCGGAGTTCCGACTCCGATCTGTTACCCCAGCCCGCGCACCGCAACCCAGGCGCCCAGCGCCAGGAACACCACCGCGGCGACCGTGCGGGCGGTCTTCAGCGGCAGGCGATCGGCCAGGCGGCTGCCGAGCAGGACCACCGGCACGTTGGCCAGGAGCATGCCCAGCGTGGTGCCGGCGACCACTTCCCAGTACGGCTGGTACTTGGCCGCCAGCAGGACGGTCGCGACCTGGGTCTTGTCGCCGATCTCGGCGAGGAAGAAGGCGATAGTGGTCGCGACGAACGCGCCGCGCGCGGGCAGGGCGCCGTCCTCGTCGTCGAGCTTGTCGGGCTTGAGCGTCCACGCCGCGACCGCGAGGAAGCTGATCGCCACCACCCAGCGCAGGACCCCGGGATTGAGCCATTGCGCGACCAGGGTGCCGAACCAGGCCGCGAGGGCATGGTTGAGCAGGGTCGCGACGAGGATGCCGGCGACGATCGGCCACGGCTTGCGGAAACGGGCCGCCAGCAGCAGCGCCAGCAACTGGGTCTTGTCGCCGATTTCGGCCAGCGCGACGGTACCGGTCGAGACGGCAGCCGCCGTCAACGGGAAGGTACCCAGTGTGAAGTGATCCATGGAGACTCCGGAGGTCGGGCTTCCGCGTGGACGCGAAAGGCAAACGCCACGCGGCCCGACCCGGCAGATGCCAGTTGCTCGCGCGACGCCTGCCTTCGGTCTTGCCCGTGGTCGCTCGCCGGCATGGGGCCGGCTGGCTGCCGCTCCTGCGCCATGGCCGTTGGGCCAAGTGTGTTGACGCAGGTCCCGGCGGATCGTCGAAGACGTCGCCGGTGGGCTACTCCCCGGAGGAGGGAATGGCGCGCATTGTACAGATGCCTGAGCAGCGAGCGCACGCCGCTAAACTGAACGCCCCGCGTAGCCCGGGCAAGGCCGCAGGCCGCACCCGGAGACCATCACGCCACCCGGATCCGATCCCCAGGTTCCCCCAGGAGTCCCCATGCAATACCGCCGCCTCGGTTCCTCCGGCCTGCAACTGTCGGCCCTGTCATTCGGTGCCTGGCTCACCTTCGGCTCGCAGATCGGCCGCTCGACCGCGCGCGACCTGGTCGCCGCCGCCTGGGACAACGGCATCAACTTCTTCGACAACGCCGAGACCTATGCCAACGGCGAGGCGGAGAAGGTGATGGGCGACGTGATCGCCGACCTGCGCCTGCCGCGCGACGGCTTCTGCGTGTCCAGCAAGGTGTTCTTCGGCGCCGTCGCCGAGCCGCGGCCGACCCAGAAGGGCCTGTCGCGCAAGCACGTCACCGATGCCTGCCACGCCGCGCTCAAGCGCCTGCGCGTGGACTACCTCGACCTCTATTACTGCCATCGCCCCGATCCGGACACGCCGATCGAGGAAACCGTGCGCGCCATGGACGCGCTGGTCAGCCAGGGCAAGGTCCTCTACTGGGGGACCTCGGAATGGACCGCGGCGCAGATCCGCGAGGCGCACAAGATCGCCCGCGCCCAGCACCTGGCCGCGCCGACGATGGAACAGCCGCAGTACAACCTGCTGCACCGCGAACGGGTCGAGCTCGAATACGCGCCGCTGTACGCGGAGGTTGGCCTCGGCACGACCACCTGGTCGCCACTGGCATCGGGCGTGCTGACCGGCAAGTACAACGCCGGCATCCCGACCGAGGCGCGGCTGGGCAGGGAAGGCCTGGGCTGGCTGCAGCGCACCGTGCTGGGCGCCGAGAACGAAGGGCGGGTGGAGCGTGCGCGCCGGTTCGTCGACCTCGCTGCGGAGCTGGGCGTGGCGCCCGCGCCGCTGGCCATCGCCTGGTGCCTGCGCAATCCGCACGTGTCGAGCGTGATCCTCGGCGCGAGCCGTCCGGAACAGCTGCTGCAGAACCTCGAGGCGCTGGAGCTGGTGCAGCGCGTGCAGGAATCCGACTGGCAACGAGTGGAAGCCGCAGTGCGCTGACCGACATGCGGCCGGGCGGGGGTGTTGACGCAGTAATGAGAATCATTATCATCACTGTCGAGTCCCCGACCGAGCCACGAACATGTCTCTGCGCCAACCGCTGCTGCAGCTCAAGCCACGTTCCGAACATTCCGCGTCCATCGCTCCGCCGTTCGCCGTGGCCGCTCCGGGCCTGACCCTGTCCGCCTCGCTGGTCGAAAGCGACGACCTCCTGCGCGGTGGCCGCGAAGTGCTGATCCGCCACGGCGACGAGGTCTATCGCCTGCGCCATACGCGCAACGACAAGCTGATCCTGACCAAGTAACCCGACCCAACCCACCGATCGGCGCGCCCCGGGAATTCCGGACGCGCCGATCGACCGCGTGCCGCCCTGGGGAGGGTGGCAACGCGAAGGCGGACTGCCAGGACGGCGGCCGCTCTCCACTCAACGTCTCTCTCCAGGGCCCGCAAGCTCGCCGCAAGAACGGCTGCCAGCACGCCTCGACATCCACTCGAGCCCGTCATGCATCCCGTTCCCAGTACCCTCGCCGTTGCCCTGATGCTGGCGCTGCCAGCCCACGCCCGTGCCGCCGACAGCGCCACGGGCGATTCGCAATCGACGACCGGTGCGGCCGTCGCCGGCGCCGCCACCGAATTCGACCGCATCGTCGTCAGCGCGACACGCACCGAGCGCGCGCTCGACGACGTGCCATCGGTGGTCACCGCCATCGACCGCGAGCAGATGGATCGCGAGCTGGTGCGCGACCTCAAGGACCTGTTCCGCTACGAGCCGGCCATCACCGTCACCACCGGCACCGGCCGCTTCGGCCTGGGCGACATCCGCATCCGCGGGCTCGGCGGCAATCGCGTGCGCATCGAGACCGACGGCATCGCCGTGCCGGACGCTTTCACGATCGGCAGCTTCTCCACCGCCAACCGCAACTTCGTCGACCTCGACACGCTCAAGCGCGTCGAAGTGGTCCGTGGCCCGGGCAGCGCGCTCTATGGCTCCGACGCACTGGGCGGCGTGGTCGCGTTCGCAACCAAGGATCCCTCCGATTACCTGGAGGCGGGCAAGGACGCCTACTTTGGTTTCAAGCTTGGTTACGAGGGCGCCGACGATGGTCTGTTCGGCGCCGCAACCGCTGCCTTCGGCGGTGATCGCTGGTCGGGACTGGTCGCGCTCAACCACCACCAGGGCCAGGAAACGGAAAACATGGGCGAGGACCGCAGCGAGGGCGCCAGCCGCACCGCTGCCAACCCGCAGGATTACGACGGCCGCAGTCTGTTGGCCAAGCTGGTGTTCGCACCGAGCGGAAACCAGCGCTTCAAGCTGACCGTCGAAGGCAACGAAGACCAGGTCGACACCGACGTGCTGAGCTCGCGCGTGCTGGCAGCGCTGCCGCCGGGATCGCCGCCGACCACCCCGCGGACCCGTACCACGTCGCTGGTCGGTGACGACAAGCAGACGCGCGCGCGCGTCTCGTTCGCGCATGAAGTCGATTCGATCGATTCGGCGCTCGTCGATTCGCTGCAGTGGCAGGTCTATCGCCAGGACAGCGAGACCACGCAGAAGACATACGAGCTGCGCGAGACCGTCAGCAGCACCGGCCGCGTGACCAATCCGACCCGCCGCGAACGCGAGTTCAACTTCGACCAGCGCCTGGTCGGCGCCGAAGCGGTGCTGCACAAGGATTTCGCCACTGGCAGCGTCGAGCACAGCCTGACCTACGGCTTCGAGTACACCTACACCGACTTCAAGCAGAAGCGCGACGGCCGCTCCATCAACCTGACCACCGGCGCAATCAGCAACTCGATACTGCCCGACGTGTTTCCGGTCCGCGACTTCCCGACCAGCACCACCACCCAGACCGCGCTCTACGTCCAGGACGAGATCTCCTTCGCCGATGGCGACTTCCGCCTGATCCCGGCACTGCGCGTGGACCACTTCGACCTCGACTCCGAGATCGATCCGATCTACGCCGCCGACAACCCGGGCCTGGCGGTGGTCGACATGACCGAAACCAGCGTCTCGCCCAAGCTCGGCGCGGTCTGGCACTTCACCCGGGACTGGTCCGTGTTCGGCGGTTACCAGCCCGGTTTCCGCGCACCGCCGTACAACGACGTCAACCTGGGCTTCACCAACCTGCAGTTCGGCTACACCGCCATTCCCAACCCGGACCTCAAGCCGGAAACCAGCGACGGCGTCGAGTTCGGCGTGCGCTTCTCCAATGAGGCCGTGTTCGCGGAGTTCTCCACCTACTACAACCGCTACGACGACTTCATCGAGTCGTTGCGCGACACCGGCACGAATGCGCAGGGGCTGATCGTGTTCCAGTCGCAGAACATCGCCAACGCCGAGATCCATGGCGCCGAAGCACGCGCCGGCGTCGACCTGGGCGCGCTGGCCGAGGGGCTCGCGGGGTGGTCGTTGCGTGGATCGGCGGCCTGGTCGAAGGGCGAGGACCGCGACACCGGCATCCCGTTGGATTCGGTCGATCCGCTGCGGGCATCGCTGGGCATCGCCTACGACCGCGACACCTGGGGCGTCGAACTGGCGGGCCGATTCGCCGGTCGCGACGACGAGCTGCCGGTCGCCGGTCGATTCGAAACCCCGGGCTATGGCGTGTTCGACCTGCTCGGCCACTGGGCATTTGCACCGGGCGCGGAGTTCAACGCCGGCGTGTTCAACCTCGCCGACCGCAAGTACTGGGAGACGGGGACCATCGCCGGCATCCAGTCGGCCACCAGCACCGTGCTCGACAGGTACACCAGCCCCGGCCGCAACGTCGGCGTCAGCCTGAGCGTGAGCTGGTGATGCAGCCAGCCTTCGCCCCAATTCCATTCATCGTCACCAAGAGCCAGCCATGAACATGCGCCCGCACCTGCTTCTGCTTTCCCTACTTTCCGTCGTGCCGGTGCAGGCCGTCGCCGCACCCGCCACAACCGATGCCGCCCGCGACCGCGCTTCGATCCTGGCGATGAAGGGCGAGTACATCGTCGACTTCGCCTTCGATGAAACCGTGCTGCTGCAGCCGGGTTACGAGCGTCATCCGGCGATGCGCAGCGGCGGCAACGAGGTCGTGATCGTGGTCGAGGACACGCCGACCAAGGTCGTGTTGCAGCACATCCTGGTGGACGAGAAGAGCGGTCACGTGACCAAGCACTGGCGCCAGGACTGGACGTATGAAGCGGCCACCCGCTTCGAGTTCACCGCCGACCAGACCTGGCAGGTGCGTCCGGTCGCGGCCGGGCTGACGCGTGGTGCCTGGACCCAGTGCGTGTACGAGGTCAGCGATGCGCCGCGCTACTGCGGCACTGGCGCTTGGACGTACGACAATGGTGTGGCGACCTGGACGAGTGACCTGAGCTGGCGTCCGCTGCCGCGTCGCGAGTACACCAAGCGCAGCGACTACAACGCCATCAGTGCGGTCAATCGCCATACGCTCACGCCGATGGGTTGGACGCACGAGCAGTTCAACACCAAGGTGTTGCGCAAGCCTGACGGTTCGCAGGTCGAGCTGGCCCGTGAGTTCGGTTTCAATGACTACCAGAAGACGACGGAGGTCGATTTCGCTCCGGCCTACAAGTACTGGGATGCGACCAGGGGTTACTGGGCGAAGGTTCGCGCTCGCTGGGACGGTTTCCTCGGCAAGGCGCCGGGAGTGCACCTGAAGACGAAGATCGACGGGATGGCGATGATCATGCCGCTGTTCGAGCAGGCTTCCCAGCTGGAGGAGGGCAAGAAGGTCGGCGATGCGAAGATCGATGCGGTGTTCAACAAGTGGGTCGAGCCGGCGTCGATGTGATGCGCTCTTGTTGAGCCTCTCCGGAAAGACGGCGCCCGTGTGGCGCCGTCTTCTTTTTCAGAGCACCGAGAGGGGTGGTGTCGGTGGTGCAGGTGCCACGGGCGGTGCGGGCGGTGCCGGCATTTCCAGGGCTTGTGGTGGTGCCGGCGGCGCGGGAGCCGCGGGCGCCTTGGGTGCGATCGGCGGCTTCGGTGGTGCCGGCGGGGCCGGCGGTACTGGCAGGCGCAACATCGCGGTCTTGGGCACGGTGATCTGCGCCGATGCACTCTTGCGGTCTCGCAGGTAGGTCACGCCGACCTTGCTGTCGGCCGGCTTGTCGCGCAACGCCATCATCGCTTCGCGCGGTGTCCTGACGTCCTTGCCGTCGATGCGCTGGATCACGTCGCCGGCCTGCAGGCCAGCCAGCTCCGGTCCGGTGCTGACCACCAGCACGCCGTGGTCGGTGCCGAAGTAGCGGCCCAGCTGGCCGTCGACCGTGGCCAGGTTCAGGCCGCTCCAGCGGAAGGCTTCGGCCAGCATCGGCAGGCGGCAGTCGTCGCCTTTGCAGTCGCCCATCGGGCCGAGCCGGACGATCTCGGTGCGCACTTCCGGCGAGACGATAGGCAAGGGCCGCGGCTGGGCGCCGTCGCGCGCCGCCGACCAGACGATGGTGTCCTCCATGGATTCGCCGCGGCCGGTGAACTGGGCGCCGGTGCCGTCGCGCATGATCCACACGCGCTCGCCGATCTGCGGCGTGACTTTGGCCGACGCGGTCTTGCCGCCGCGCTCGTAGCCGATCGTCACCGCCGACATCGTGTCCAGGTCGCCCAGCTGTTCGCGAGCGCTCGCCAGGCGCTGCTCGCTGTCCTTGCCGACGAGCGCCTTGCCATTGATGGTGGTCAGCAGATCGCCACTGCGCAGTCCGGCCTTGGACGCCGCGCTGTCGGGCGTGACGGCGGCGATGCGCACGCCTGACTTCGTCTCCGGTGCCAGCACGACCCCGATCACCGGGCGCTGCTCGAATCGGCGCTCGTAGGCCATCTGCCTGGCGACGTCGAATTCACCGGAGAGTTCGGCCACGCGCTTGGCGGCCTGCCTGAGATCCTCGCGTGCTGCCGCCAGCTCGCGCGCCTTGCTGGCGTCGGCCGTGGTGGTGGTCGCGGTCTGGGCGGCGGCGACGAACGCGAACAGCAAGCCGATCGATGCCGCCAGCAGGGTCACCCTGGGAAGTTTCTTCGCCGGTGCGCCCGCGCGTTTGCTGGACCGGGGTGTCGCGGAATGGTTGGAGGTCATGGCCTGGGGTCCTGCAATGGAAGGAAAGATCAGTCGACGTTGACCAGGGCACCGTCGTAGCGCTCGCCACGGGTGACCAGCCAGCGCTGGGTGGTTTCGATGCCGGCCAGCTCGCGCATGGCCTCGACGCGCTGCTGCCACAGGCCGACGCGATCGCTGTCGGCCAGTCCCGGCTGCGACAACGACGCATCGATGCGGCCGATGCGCTCGTCCAGCTCGACGCCCAGTGCAGCGCCGCTCGCCGAAGAGACGCGTTCGTCGCGGGCGAGGGTCACCAGCGCTTCCAGTTGCGCCGATTCGGTCTGCAGCGCCTGGATCGCCACGGCACCGTCGGCGAGCGAGGTGGCCGACGGCGCCGTCGTCGCGGTGTCCTGCCCGGCTGCAATCGCGGGTGCCGGCGGCGTGGTGCCGGCATCGGCGACGCGGGTGCCGTTGTCACTGCGTGCGGGGAGCGGCGATGCCACCGGTGCCGGCTTGCGCGTCGGCATGCCTACCGGCTTGCGCCGCGCCGCGGTGCGCTCTGGTGCCTTCGTCGTTGCGACCACGGCCGGCGAGGTGGCCGAAGGCGCGATCACCGACGGCGCATCGCTTGCTGCCGGCGTCGGTGCGGACCTCGAAGGCGACGGCGCGTGCGTGGTGTCGTCGGCGACGCGGGTCGCGCCGGATTGCACCGGTGCTTCGCCCTGGCGCAGCAGCGGGATCAATGCCACTGCCGACACGGCCGCAGCCACGGCCAGCCACACCGGCCAGCGCGCACGTCGGCGAGCAGCGGTGTGCGGACGCGCAGCCGAATGCACGGCGGGGCCGGTGGCGGCGTCATCCAGCGCGCGCGTCAGTCGCTGCCAGCCATCGTTGCCGGGCGATTCCAGCGGCAGTGCGGCAAAGGCCTGGTTCCAGTCACCAGGCGTCGCGATGCGGGGGCGGTCGGTGTCAGGCATGTGCCTTCTCCTGGTTCATTCCACTTTGATCGGGTTCGAGCAGTTCACGCAGGCGGCGACCGCCGCGTGCCAGCTGCGATTTGGAGAAGCTCGGCGTGCGTTGCATCAGCGCCGCGATCTCTTCGTGCGTGTAGCCCTCGGCGTGGTAAAGCCAGAGCACGCTGCGGGTGGTGGTGGGCAAGCGGGCGAGGGCGCGTCCCAGTGCCGCGGCGTCGGCCGCCGCGGTCGGCAGTGGGCCCGGGTCCATCACCAGGTCATCGCCTTCCAGTGGCACGTCGTGGAGGTGCCGGCGCTGGCTGCGCAACCGCATCAGCGCCTCGTTGACCGCGATCTGCCGCAGCCAGCCCCAGAACGGACTGCCGTTGCCGCGGAACTCGCCGAGCTTGCCGTAGACCTTGAGCATGGTTTCCTGCAGCACTTCCGACGCCTCGTCGCGATCGCCCGCGTGACCGCCGCCGAGGATCCGCAGCGCCAGGTTGAACACCGGGCGCTCGAACCAGCGGTAGATCTGCTCGAACGCCGGGCGGTCGCCGGCCCGCGCCCGCGCCAGCAGCGCATCGGGCACATCGATGGCGAAACTGCTGCGTGGGCCAGCCGCCGCCGGGGGCGCAGTGGCGGTGGCGGTCGCGCTGGCGCTGGTGGGATAGGGGTTCAGTGGCATGTCACTGGTCTGGATGCAGCTACCGGCCAAACCGTCGCAGCCGGTCGCCGCCGACCTCTTGGCCCGGGGCTGTGGGCCTATACTCGGCCCATCGACAGGGAGGGGAAAGCATGGGCTCGATTCTGGCCGTGGTGCTGTTGCTGGCGGGTGTGGTGGTGCTGTTCAAGACCGTGCGGATGGTGCCGCAGGGCTATGAATGGACCGTCGAGCGGTTCGGCAAGTACACCCACACGATGGACCCGGGACTGCACTTCCTGATTCCGATCGTCTACGGCGTCGGTCGCAAGATCAACATGATGGAGCAGGTGATGGACGTCCCCAGCCAGGACGTGATCACCAAGGACAACGCCGTGGTGAAGGTCGACGGCGTGGTCTATTTCCAGGTGCTCGACGCCGCCAAGGCCGCCTATGAAGTGGCGACGCTGGAGATCGCCATCCTCAACCTGGTGATGACCAACATCCGCACCGCGATCGGTTCGATGGACCTGGACGAGTCGCTGTCCAAGCGCGACGAGATCAACACCAAGGTGCTGGTCGCCGTAGACGCGGCCACCCATCCGTGGGGCCTGAAGGTCAACCGCATCGAGCTCAAGGACATCCAGCCGCCCCGCGACCTGGTCGATTCGATGGCAAGGCAGATGAAGGCCGAACGCGAGAAGCGCGCCAACATCCTCGAAGCCGAAGGCTTCCGCCAGGCCGCGATCCTCAAGGCCGAGGGCGAGAAGCAGTCGGTGATCCTGGAGGCCGAAGGCAACAAGGAAGCGGCATTCCGCGAAGCCGAAGCGCGCGAGCGCCTGGCCCAGGCCGAAGCCAAGGCGACCGAGATGGTCTCCACTGCGATCGCACAGGGCAACGTGCAGGCGATCAACTACTTCGTCGCGCAGAAGTACATCGAAGCATTCAAGGCGCTGGCCGAAGCGCCGAACCAGAAGTTCGTGATGATGCCGATGGAGTCTGCGGGCGTGATCGGCTCGCTGGCGGGTATCGCCGAGCTGGCCAAGGAAGCGCTCGATCGCCAGCAGGTGCGCGCGCCTGCCGCGCCGCTGCCGCCGCGCGTGGGAGGCTGAGCGCCATGCAGTGGGGACTGTCCTTGAACTGGCACGTGTTCTCGTGGGCCGTCGTGGCGTTGCTGCTGTTCGCGGCGGAAGCGCTGGCCCCGGGAGCATTCATGCTGTGGCTGGGCCTGGCCGCCGCGGTCGTGTTCGTGATGGTGCTGCTGGTGCCGGACATGCCGGTACTGGCCCAGGTCGCGGCGTTCGTCGTGCTCAGCTTCGCCTCGATCCAGGTCTACCGTGCCTGGTTCCGCGGTCGCGAGCGCGGCAGTGATCAGCCCAACCTCAACCGCCGTGCCGAAACCCTGGTCGGTCGCGTGGTCCCGCTCGAGCAGGGCATCGTCAACGGCCGCGGCCGCGTGCAGATTGCCGACGCCTATTGGGAAGTGACCGGCCCGGACCTGCCGGCAGGCGCGGCGGTGCGTATTGTCGCCAGCCGCGGCATGAGCCTGCAGGTCGAGCCTGCGGGCTGAGCACCGACATGCGCCGATCGCACCTGCTCGCGATGTCGTGCATTACAGCAGTAGCGATCGCGGCGTCGGTGCAGGCGGCCGAACCCAGCCTGATAGGCATGGTCGTGCCGCCGTGGCCGGACGGACTGAAATCCAACACCGGCAGCTGCGTCGGTTCCGGCAGCGAGCCTGGCCAGGTCTGCGCGCGCAGCATCGCCACGCTGGACGACGCCGAAGACCGCACCTTGAAGCTGCTGGCATCGCAGTTCGTCGACCGGCTCGGTGACGAGCCGCGCTGGCGGATCACCGATGCAGTGCCATACCCGGTGTTGCGCCGGGACGAGCTGGTGGTGATCGCCACCTGCCAGCGCGATGGCGTCGACGACGCCGGCCTGGTCGCGATCGTCGATACCGGCACTGCCCATGCGGCCGAACTGGATATGCTCCCGGCCACGCGCTGGGCCATGCGCCTGGACCGCGCCACCGGAAAGTTCATCCGCGTCGCCCCCAGCCGCGTGCGCTGCTACAACGAAGGCACCAGCGAATAGCCCGTGGCCTCGTCCACCCGTAGCCCGGGTAAGCGCAGCGCACCCGGGTTCCCGTCACCATCCGCGCCCAAACAAGACCCACCATCCCCCACAGCATGGTCTGCAGCCCCCCTGCCGCAGATGTGATAATCGGCGGCTCGCCCCCTGACAGATCCCCCGAGCCATGACCCAGAAGACGATCCTCAACGACACCCACCGCGCCCTCGGCGCCAAGATGGTCGACTTCGGCGGCTGGGACATGCCGATCCACTACGGATCGCAGATCGAGGAGCACCACCTGGTGCGCAGCGACGCCGGCATGTTCGACGTCAGCCACATGACCGTGGTCGACCTCAACGGCGCGCGCGTTCGCGAGTTCCTGCGCCGCCTGGTCGCCAATTCCGTCGACAAGCTCAAGGTGCCGGGCAAGGCGCTGTACACCTGCATGCTCAACCCCGATGGCGGCGTCATCGACGACCTCATCATTTACTTCCGTAGCGAGGATTTCTTCCGCCTGGTGGTCAACGCCGCCACGCGCGAGAAGGACCTGGCGTGGATCACCGAGCAGGCCAAGGCATTCGACGTGAAGGTCAGCGAGCGTCCCGAGTTCGGCATGATCGCCGTGCAGGGCCCGACCGCACGCGAGAAGGTGCTCGGCCTGCTGCGCGAGGACGACCGCGCCGCCGTTGCCAAGCTCGGCAAGTTCGCCGCGGCGCAGGCGCGCACCCAGGGCGGAACCGACGTGTTCGTCGCCCGCACCGGCTACACCGGTGAAGACGGCTTCGAGGTCGTCGTGCCGGAAGAACAGACCGTCGCCTTCTGGAATGAACTGCTCGCCGCCGGCGTGAAGCCGGCCGGCCTGGGCGCGCGCGACACGCTGCGCCTGGAAGCGGGCATGAACCTGTATGGCCAGGACATGGACGATGAGGTCTCGCCGTTCGAGGCCGCGCTGGCCTGGACCGTCGCACTCGACGAGGGTCGCGACTTCATCGGCCGCGGCGTGCTCGAGGCGCAGAAGGCCGCCGGCGCACCGCGCCAGATGATCGGCCTGGTGATGGACGAGAAGGGCGTGCTGCGCCACGGCCAGAAGGTGCTGACCGACAACGGCGAGGGCGAGATCCTGTCGGGCACGTTCTCGCCGACCCTGGGCAAGGCGATCGCGTTCGCGCGCGTGCCGGCTGGCGAGATCCCGCTGGGCACCGCCGGCAACGTGCGCGTCGACATCCGCGGCAAGGAGGTGCCGGTGCGCGTGGTCAAGTTCCCGTTCGTGCGCGACGGCAAGGCGCAGGACGGCGTGCTCGGCTGAGCCGGCGACGGGGGCAGCGATGAACGCGACCGTGACCTATTACTACAGCCTGATCTCGCCGTATGCCTGGTTCGGGCATGCGGCGATTCGCCAGGTGGCGCGCGAATGCGGCGCCACGCTGGTGCACCGGCCGATCAGGATCTTCGAGTTGTTCGACGCCAACGGCGGCCTGCCGCTGGGCAAGCGTGCGCCAGCACGGCAGCGTTACCGCCTGATCGAGCTGCAGCGCTGGCGTGCCAGGCGCGGCTTGCCGTTGAACCTCAAGCCCAGGTTCTGGCCGGTCGACATCGCCCTGGCCGACCGCTGCCTGATCGCGCTGGTCGAGGCCGGTCACGATCCTTCCGACTACGCCGACGCCGCCTTCCGCGCGCTATGGGCGCAGGATCAGGACCTGGCCGATCCGCAGGTGATCGCGGCACTGCTCGGCAGCCAGGGCTTCGATGCGCAGCTTGTGATGGCGCAGGCGGCGGAAGACGTCGTCGAGGCGATCTACGCCCGCAACACCGCCGAGGCGATCGCCGCCGACCTGCCGGGCCTGCCCGGGTATGTGCTCAACGGCGAACCGTTCTGGGGCCAGGACCGCATCGACGACCTGCGCGATGCGCTGCTCAGCGGGCGCGCCCCGTACCGGGTCGACCCGGCATGATTCTGGCCGGGTCGATCCGTTCGTCCCCCACCTCTCGCATGTTCCTTCCGCGTCGGTAAACTAGGCGCCGTCCCCAGTAGCCCCCGTAGAGTTCGAGGCCAGTCATGAGTGAAATTCCCGGCGATCTGAAGTTCATGAAGTCCCACGAGTGGGCACGCGTCGAAGGCGACGGCAAAGTCACGATCGGCATCTCCGACCACGCGCAGGGCCTGCTCGGCGACCTGGTCTATGTCGAGCTGCCGAACGTCGGTGACCGCGTCGAAGCCGGCACTGCCTGTGCCGTGGTGGAGTCGGTGAAGGCCGCCTCCGACGTCTACTCGCCGGTGACCGGCAAGGTGACCGCAGTGAACGCGGCGCTGGCCGACAAGCCCGAGACGATCAACGAAGATGCCTACGGCGAAGGCTGGATCTTCACCGTCGCGATCGAGGAGCCGGAGCAGCTCAACGAGCTGCTGGCCCCGGACGACTACGCCGAGCTGCTCGAAGAAGAAGACAACTGAGTCACCGGCTCGCCGCCCGCAAGGGCGACGAGCAACCGATCCCGCGACCGGCCGCCAAGTGCGGCCGGTTTGCGTTTCAGGCCCCACACGTAGCCCGGGTAAGCAAAGCGCACCCGGGACGCAGCCCGCCATCCGCACAAACCACGCACCCGTCCACCACCGACGTGCGAGCGAATCACCCATCGACCGCAACCCGGACAAGCGCGCGCCCAGGCTGTCACCTGCCAGGCGCACAGCACTTGCCCGCGACTTCACCGGCATCCGGATCGAGTTCGGAAAGTGATGACGAGGTGATTCGTCGCCGCCGGATCCAGTGTGATGCGCCGCCGTCGAACGTCCTCGGTGGCGATGTCGGAATGCTCGGTCGAAGCCGACGAACGAACTTCGGCGACGCGCTGTCGAGCTCGTCGAACAGAGTCGATCGATGCCGACGCGAGGTTGGAGCGAGGTCGTGAGGCGCCGGAAAAGTTCGCGCACTTTCGCGCAAATCGGCTTGTGCGACGCGAAACCGGAGCACCTCGATGCACCCGCCGACAGGGGGTGTTCGGGCGACGATGCGGCGCTGTTCGAACCGCTTGCCGCTGGCATGCGAGCACGGCGCGAATTACGCGCGTACCAGTTTCTGTTTTCGCAAACCCCTTAAATAAAGCAGTTTCAGAAAATCAAACTGGCGAGGCCGGCGATCGTCGCGCGACGCGCGTGCCGCTCGTCGAGTCGCTGGCGACGACGGCGGGCCGGCCCGGCCGCGGCGACCGACTAAAAAAAAATCGGCCAATGTGTTGACAGTATGAAAAACCGTGATTAGGTTTCGCCCAGCAGACGTCTCCTGCGGAAGCGAGTGAGTACGAACAAAGAAACAACTCGCGGTACAAAACGAACCTCCGACCGGGCAGTCGACACGGTGGAAGCAGGGATCGTTTCCTTCGCGAAAGGGTGTTTCGCAAAGGCGCAGGTACGCAGTCTTATCCAACCCGGCTCGCTCTCGGCGGTCCGGGTTTTTGTTTGCCCGCCATCTGGCGGGCGCCTCATCCGTACCGGTGCGCGTTGCGTATCGGCGGCTGCACGCGGGTCCGACTCCCGCGGCCCGGGCGCGAACAGACCGGCTCTGCCGGCCTGGCCGTACCCGACTAGTTCGGCTGTTTCCACAAGTTCTACTGGGCTTTATAGACCTGCAAGACCACTGATCAATCTCTGATCAACCACTGACGAGGAGCCATCCCATGGCCATGAAGAAAGCTGCGAAGAAGAAGCCCGCTGCCAAGAAAGCCGCCAAGAAGGTAGCCAAGAAGGCTGTCAAGAAGGTAGCCGCCCGCAAGAAGGCAGTGAAGAAGGCCGTCAAGAAGGCCGTCAAGAAGGTCGCTGCCCGCAAGAAGGCAGTGAAGAAGGCCGTCAAGAAGGTCGCCAAGAAGGCAGCAGCCAAGAAGACCGCTCGCAAGAAGGTCGCCAAGAAGGTTGCCAAGAAGGCCGTAGCCAAGAAGACCGCTCGCAAGAAGGTCGCCAAGAAGGCCGTCAAGAAGGTTGCCAAGAAGGCCGCCAAGAAGGCCGGTGCCCGCAAGTCGGCCGCCAAGAAGGCCGTGAAGAAGGTTGCCAAGAAGAAGGCGGCCCGTCGCAAGTCGGCCAAGAAGGCTGTTGCTGCTGCGATGCCGGCCACCCCGGCACCGATGATCTAAATAAGAAAGTCCCGATTGCCGTAATCCAGCTCTCTCCCCGCAGCCCAGGCGGGGGGAGAGTTTTTTTTTGGGGATCCGGAAAGGCCCGGGTGCGACCGCACTGCGCAATCGATGCGAACGTCGGCGCGCGCCAGGCACGCCATCCCGGCGGGCGCCGGGACGACAGGGTCAGGACAGAGGGAGCATCCGTCGTCCGGCCATCGCCAGGACGACGCAGGTCATCAACGCGGAGCGGAGCTGGCGGTCTGCGCCTGGCTGCCGGGTGCGTTCGGCGAGCCCGATTGCGTCGCACCGGCGTAGAGGGTCTCGTCGATCTCGTCGTCGAGCCACTGCTGCGCCGGCAGGCCAAGCGCACGATCGAGGATGGTCGGCACCAGGCCCGAGGGCAGCGAGCTCTCGCTGTTCCACAGGACGGCAACGCCGAAGTCGCGGTCGGGAACCATCGCGATCATGCCGCGGTAGCCCTGCACGGCGCCGCCATGGAACACGATGCGATGGCCGCCGTAGTCGTAGGTGCGCCAGCCCAGTGCATAGCCGGCGGAGGTCAGGCGCTGGCGACGCCAGGACGACCCGCGCATCTCACTGGGGGTGTCGACAAGCGGCTGGTGCAGCGTCGCCAGCAGCGGCGCCGGCAGCACGTCAGGACGATGGCCGGTGTGGGCCAGCAGCCACTGCGCCATGTCGCTGGCGCTGGCGTTGACGCCGGCGGCCGGCAGCACCTGGTAGTAGGTCGACTTGGGCATCGTCGAAACCCAGCCACCGCGACCACGCACATGCGGGCGCGCCCAGCTCGGGCTGGCCTGGATGCCTTCCAGGCCGAGGCTGGCGTCGTTCATGCCCAGCGGCTTGAACAGGCGGCGCTGCACTTCCTGCGCGTAGAAGTCGCCGGTAGCGGCGAACACCACGTCGCCGATCAGGCTGAAGGCGATGTTCTGGTAGCTGTAGCAGGTACCCGGTGCGCACTTGAGCGGCGCGTACGCCAGCCTCTGGGTCAGGGTGCGGTAATCGACGAAGCGCTCGAGGTCGCGGTCGAAGGCGTTGTGGGTCAGGCCGACGCGATGGCTGAGCAGGTCGGCGACGGTAAGCTGTTGCGACGCGCTCGCGTTGCTCAGCTGGAAGCTCGGAAGGTAGCGCACCAGCTTGCTGTCCCAGCGCAGCGAACCGTCGTTGACGAGCAGCCCGGTCATCGTGCCGGCGAAACTCTTCGACAGCGACGCCAGGCGGAACACGGTATGCGAGTCGACCGGTGCGGCGCGGCTGACATCGGTGATGCCGTAACCGCGCGCGCTGATGATCTGGCCGTTGTGCACCAGTGCCATCGCCAGGCCGGGAACGCGCTGGCCAGCGACCAGCTGCTGCGCCATCGACTCGAACTGACGGACATCGAAGCCCGCGGCGAGCGGTGCGGCCGGCGGAAGCTGGGCGTCGCGTGTGGTGACACTGACACTGCCCTGTGCGGCGACGCTGGCAGCCGACGGCTGCGGGTTCCAGTGCAGCGGGGTCTGTGCGGTCGAACCCAGGGTCAGTGGCAGCAGCAGGGCAATGGCCCCGAGACGCGGGAGGGCGCGAGAGCGCTTCTTCTTATTGGTATTCATGGCTCTGAGCGCCTGCTCGTGCTGCGATCCGGCTCGATTCTAGCTCCGATCTCAGGGGTTGTGGCAGCTCTCGGGCCCACCGGATTGATTTGACTGGCATAAGCGCACTGCATCCCATTTTCGCGGGGCGCGCACACGCCTGTTCAGATTTTTGCCGTCACGTGGGCTGCGCGAACAGGGTCGGGCGGGCTGGCCGGGCGCCTGCGCTCAACTGGCGCGGATCAGGTCGGCGGCACGCTCGGCGATCATCATCGTCGGGGCGTTGGTGTTGCCACCGATCAGCGTCGGCATCACCGAGGCATCGACCACGCGCAGGCCCTCGACGCCGCGCACGCGCAGCTGCGGATCGACCACCGAGGCATCGTCACTGCCCATGCGGCAGGTGCCGACCGGGTGGTAGATGGTCTCGGCCTTGGCGCGGATGAACTCCATCAGCTGCGCATCGTCGAGATCGTTGCGCGCCGGAAAGATCGGCTCGCCGCGATAGGCATCGAACGCCGGTTGCGCAAGCAGCTCGCGTGACAGCCTGGCGCACTCGACCATCATCTTCATGTCGAAACCTTCGGCATCGCTGAGGTAGTTGGCCTCGATCCGCGGCTTGTCGCCGGCGCGCGCGCTGGCCAGCGTGATGCGGCCGCGGCTGAGCGGCCGCAGGAAGCAACCGTGCACGGTGTAACCGATGCCCTTGAGGCGATGGCGGCCATGGTCGTCGAGCATCGCCGGAACGAAATGCAACTGGATGTCCGGGCGCTCGTCGGGCGCGAACCGTGAACGCACGAATGCGCCGGCCTCGGCGATGTTGCTGCTGCCCACGCCGCTGTGGCCGCGCAGGTAGTAATCGAAGGCGACCCTGGCGTCGTTGAGGCGGTCGTAGGTCACCGGCTGCGTGGCGTGCTGCAGCGTGCAGATGTCGAGATGGTCCTGCAGGTTCCCGCCGACCTGCGGCGCGTCGGCGACGATGTCGATGCCGATGCGGCGAAGCTGCGCCGCAGGGCCCACGCCCGACAGCATCAGCAACTGGGGCGAGTTGATCGCACCGCCGCACAGCAACACCTCGCGCGCTGCGGGCTGGTGGAAGGCGCGACCCCTGGACGTATAGATGATGCCGTTGGCGCGACCGCGCTCGAACGTGATGCGATTGACCTGCGCGCCGGTGACGACGGTGAGGTTGCGGCGCTCGCGCACCGGATCGAGATAGGCGACCGCGCTGGAGCAGCGTGCACCGTTCTTCTGCGTGACCTGGTAGAGCCCGAAGCCTGCCTGCGCGGGACCATTGAAGTCGCGGTTGAGCGGATAACCGGCCTGCCGGCCGGCCTCGATGAACGCCTGCGACAGCTCGCTGCTGTAGCGCAGGTCGGAGACGTACAGCGGTCCTTCGTCGCCGTGCAGCGCATCGGCGCCGCGCTGGTTGCGTTCGCTGCGGCGGAAGTAGGGCAG